>CAYWBC010000020.1:0-54911 GCA_964456285.1 uncultured Bacteroidales bacterium | reverse complement strand
TTCACTTTTATGATCTTGTGTGTATCATCCCATTCAACCAGTTTGGTGTTGAACAGATTCAGGGATTGATCTTTTCTCTGACCATTGATCCATACTTCATTGCCAGGCAAAGCCCTTTTTAGTGGTTCAATCTTCCTGATATTACAGCATAACTTTCGATTCTCAACGCTGTCATAAAACAGGTTAATTCCTTTGCTGTTAACCATTTCTTCAACCTGATTCCTGTCAGGAAAAAAAATCTTTATAGGTATGCCATATTTCTTGCTGGTCCTATCAATCAACTCATAGGTTTCAGGAAATAACCGACCTGTATCAAGGGTAAAAATTGATATATTTTTATTTATTTTATAAAGCATATCAGTCAGCACCTGATCCTCTGCTCCCATACTTGAACCAAGTGTTACTTTCCCAGGATAATTGTCAGCAAAGTATTCCAATACTTCTTCCGCACTCCTACCCATCAACTTATCATTTATCTCCTCTACTTTTTCTTTCATCACACGATCTTATTTTTCAATTACTTTTTCTTTTTTTAATGTAGCATTCAGTACTAAATATCCCAGAATTCCAGCTATTAATGATCCTGTTAATATACCAATCTTGGCCGGATCGAGCAATATAGCCCCGGTAAATGCCAGGTTAGAAATAAACAGAGACATGGTAAAGCCCATCCCTCCCAAAAAGCCCAGACCAACAATATGAACCCAACGTACATTCTTAGGCAAAGCTCCAATACCTATTTTCACACTAAGCCATGTAAAGAATGAAATTCCAATTACCTTACCCATGATTAAGCTTAATTCAATCGTACCGCTTAATTCACCGAAAAAATCTGAAAATCCCGATGCATGGAATACCACTCCGGCATTCGTAAGAGCAAACAAAGGCATTACAACGAAAGTAACAAAACGGTGTAGAGTATGTTCAAGCGATTGAACAGGACTTTGAACACGCACAAGCTCATCTTCCATATTATCAATTGCGGCCAGTTGTCCTCCTGATAAAGTAATTTTGTTACTGCAATCATTCTCAGGACAAAACAATGTTAAATTATCATCCATTCTTTTTCTAAATGTAACCACATCGATTTTCCTTCTCATAGGTATTGTGAATGCTATAAGCACACCTGCAATTGTAGGATGAATACCAGATTTAAGAAACATGAACCATATAATCCAACCCACGATCATATAAACCGGAATAAATCTTAAATCAAGTTTGTTAAACACCACGAGCACAATAAATAAGGCAAGGCCAATCAAGAGATAAGTCCATTGGATATCACCGCTATAAAACAAAGCAATAACCATTACTGCCCCAATGTCATCAACAATAGCAAAAGCTACAAGAAATACTTTGAGGCTTATCGGTACGCGTTTACCAAGTAAACTCAATACACCCAAAGAGAAAGCAATATCTGTTGCCATAGGAATACCCCACCCCACTTCAGATGCATTATTTGTATTTACAAAAATAAAAATCAATGCCGGAAAAAGCATTCCTCCAATTGCAGCAGCAATGGGCAAACTTGCCTGCTTGAAAGAGGATAACTCTCCTGCAATTAATTCTCGCTTTATTTCAAGCCCAACAACAAAAAAGAATATTGCCATTAAGCCATCATTGATCCAATGCAACAGTGTTTTTGAGAGTTTGAAACTGCCAATTCCAATTGTAAGATGCTGTTCCCAGAACTCATTATAATAATGTCCCCAGGGTGAATTCGCCCAGATCAAAGCAAAAACTGTAAATGCCAACAATAATATTCCTCCTGATGCTTCAACTTTTAAGAAACGTCTGAAGGGATCGAGGATGCTGTCAATTATATTTTTTGAATCCTTGTTTTCCATAGCAAGCCTATTCAATAGGATCAGCAAAATTAGCACATTTCGCTATTAAATTAGAAACCGATTAACTTATGATATGTTTAAAATGTATTGGTTATTTGCCGAAATTCCTTGCTAATAGCATATTCAGCAATTCTATCAGTACGCCCGAATTCAAGCCAGATGCCTTCGCTATGTCTGAAACCGATTATTTTTTGAGATTCCATTAACCTTAGATACAACTCCATGATTGGAAATGCTCCCTTTTCTTTTATTAAATTAAATATTTCAGGCTGGAGGATCTGAATTACACTAAATCCAAGAGCATATTTGGCATCCTGAATTTGAGTTCCCCTGGTTTCACCAGATCTGTTATCTCTCCATCCTTTCAACAGCATATTCTCATCGAACATCAGAGATCTGGTTGTTTCCCTATCTTTAACTGCTAATGTAACCAGTGGTTTTTTTTCAAGATGGTATTGAATGAATTTCCCTAAATCAAGATCGGTCAAAACATCAACTCCCATTACTAAAAAAGGTTCTGAACCCTTAAAATATGAAGAGGCATGTACAATTGCACCACCAGTATCTAAAAGCTGAGTCCTTTCATCGGAAAAGGAAATGTCAATACCAAACTGCTCATTTTTATTGATGTATTGAATAATCTGATCGGCAAAGTGATGAACATTTACAATAATCTCTCTAAAACCATATTTTTTCAGATATTTTATTGCAAGCTCCAGCATTGTAAAGCCACCTACGTCAACAAGTGCCTTTGGTTTAGTATTTGTTAATGGTCTAAGTCGTGTACCCAGTCCGGCAGCCAGAATCATTGCTCTCATGCTGAAATTTTTAATTTCTTAGGTTTGCAAAGATGCTTCTTTTTATGTGCTTTTTGAGCACATGATTTGCATATAAACTTTGCTTCTTTTTCTTTAATTTTATTTATTCCTCCCTGCTTCTTCTTACACATTGTTTTTGTCATCTTCTGCCTCAGATATTTGAAAATGATTCAGTTTCAGGTTTATCTTATAATTCTTGAGCATTTGCTGAAACAGGTATTCAGCAGAATAAACCGAGCGATGCTGCCCTCCTGTACACCCGAAACTGATCATTAAATGTTCAAACCCCCGGTTTTTATACTCTTCAACAGAAGCGGAGACAATATGGTTCACCTGTTCTAAAAATAATGCAACTTCTTTCTTCTCTTTGAAGAAATCAATCACCTCCTTATTTTTTCCAGTCATCCCTTTGTATTGCTCAAAGCTTCCGGGATTTGGAAGTGCTCTGCAATCAAAAACAAAACCTCCCCCATTCCCCGTGAAATCTTCAGGTATTTTCTTTCTGTATGAGAAACTGTTGATGGTTACAGTAAGTTTGCCAGGCGATAATTCAGGAATTTGAAAAGAAGTCTTTACAACAATTTGCCTTAAAATATTTACCAGGTAGGAAATATCTAAACCAAATTCAAAATTTGATAGTACCCAATCCAAATTATTAATTGCTGCAGGTACACTTTCAAGAAAGAAAGATTTTCTTTCAAAATAGCCTCTGTATCCATATGCCCCAAAAGCCTGCAAAATACGAATCAGGACAAAAGCCGGGTAGTATTTGAGAAAAGATTCTTTTTGAAAAAATGAATGTTTGGAATATACCTCTAGATAGTATTCCAGCAGTTCTTTACGTTCCTCCTTATTTAAGGAAACTTTCGCCTCAAAAAGAAGGGATGCCAGGTCATATTGCAAGGCTCCTCTCCTTCCTCCCTGGTAATCAATAAAATAAACATCATTATCATGAATCATAATGTTTCGTGATTGAAAATCGCGGAAAAGGAAAAAATTTGCCGGCGCCGCAGTCAAAAAATCAGTCAGTGCTCTGAAATCGTTTTCAAGCTTTTGTTCATGAAAAGGAATATCAGATAGTTTTAAAAAGTAGTATTTAAAATAATTTAAGTCCCAAAGAATAGATTGTTTGTCGAATGCATTACGAGGGTAGCAAACCGAAAAATCAAAATTCTCAGCCAATTTATACTGAATGGAGGGCATCTGATCTATTGCCTTTTTGTACCAATTAATGTATTCAGTATCGTCATTCTTACGATATTCTTCTACAAGATCAAATAATTTTGTATCGCCTAAATCTTCTAATAGATAGATGCCATTTTCCAGATCTGAAGCCAGTATTTCAGAAACATTCACTTTAGCATCCCTAAGTTTCCCGGTGATGTAAACAAATGCTTTGTTCTCTTCAAAATCCGGATTATACACAGCAATCACTGATAGGTCATTATTAATAATGCGATAGTATTTTCTATTCGATCCTGATAAGGGTAAAAGGAAAATCTCCTCGGGTTCTTTTTGAAAAACTTGTTTGTATAATTTTTGTATATCCTGATAGTGTTTATACATCTTATTTGGATTTAGGTCATTTCTTTTGCCAGCGAAAATATTAGTTGTAAAGCTTCATCAACATGTCTTTTCTCAGTATTAGTCTGGGCGCAAACAAATCGAAGAGCAAATTTACCATTAACAATGGAATGTGACATATATGCCTCACCAGATTTATTAATTCTCTCCAACAAATCAGCATTCAATTCATTTAGATTCTCATTTTCAGATTGAAATTCAGATTTAAAACGAAAACATACAACAGCCAGATTTCTGGGAACTGCCAACTCAAACCATTTACTGTTTTTTATTTTCCCCTCAAAATACTCTGCCAGCTGAATATGTTCTCTGATTTTATCCTGAAGCCCTTTTACACCAAAACTTCTGATTACGAACCACAATTTAAGTGCCCTGAATCTTCGCCCCAATTGAATACCCCAGTTGCTGTAATCATTGACTTCATTATCAAGATTTGTCTGTAAATAATGAGGAACGAGACGAAATGTTTCCTGGAACTGTTTTTCATCTTTTACATATAAGACCGAACAGTCGAAATTGGTAAACATCCATTTATGAGGATTTAATACAAAACTATCTGCTTTACTATATCCACTTATCATTTTTCTAAATTCAGGCAGTATTAATGCAGTTCCTGCAAAAGCTGCATCAATATGAAACCACACATTGTACTTCACTGCTATTTCAGCAATCTCTGCTATCGGATCAATAGCACATGTTCCTGTAGTGCCCAGGGCGCCAACTATACACGCGGGTTTATAGCCTTTTGATAAATCTTCTGCAATTGCCTTTTCCAGATCAGAAGCAAGCATTCTGCATTCTTTATCAATTTTAATTTTTACGAGGTTGTCACTGCCAATTCCAGCAATGCGAACGGCTTTTTCAACAGAAGAATGTGCTTCACTCGAACAATATACCCTGATCTTTTCGCCGGATATTCCCTTGCTGTTGGATTGAAAACCTGAAATTCTCTCTCTGGCAGCAAGTATTGCACACAATGTTGCCACTGAGGCAGTATCCTGGATAACTCCTTTAAATTGTTCAGAAAGTCCAATCATTTTTCCCAACCAGTCGGTTACAACTTCTTCCAATTCGGTGGCAGCCGGAGATGTAATCCATTTCATTCCCTGTATACCTAGCGCAGCAGTTAGAAATTCAGCAAATACTGAGGGAATACTGTTGTTGGCAGGAAAATATGCAAAATATTTTGGACTTTGCCAGTGTGTAATGCCCGGGAAAATTTTGGTTTGAAAGTCGTTTAAGATAACATCAAAAGTTTCAGCTACCAGAGGAGCCTCTTTAGCAATCGATTTTTTTACCTCACCATAACTCAATTGTGAACGCACTGGAAAATTTTCAACATTCGAAAAGTAATCAGTTATCCAGTCAATTATGCATTGTGCATTCTCTTTAAACTCTTCTTTATTAAACATTTAAAACAATTACTTAGATGAATTAATAAGCATATAAAGGTAAATGGAACCAGTGATTATTAAAAGCCAGTTTTGCAATTAGAAAATGATTTAATAAATTTAGTTGAAACAGTTTAAAGAAAGATTATGAAGTTAGAGATTTATGATGCCAAAGAATTGAATTTTGTTGAGTTGAATTATACAGGTGGCAACGATACATACATTCGATGCGACAAAGAATCTGCATATATCGACAGCATTGTATTCAATTTATTTACTCCCTGTTTTGAAACTGCAAATAAGCTATACGAATACTATGGGCCAACAAAATACAATGCCCGAAAGATAATCCCTTTAAGAAACGAGTTGATCAAACATGCAGAAAAGCTCGAAAGTTTAGATTCTGCCGATTCTTTCATAAAACATATCAGCTCGCATTTTTTGGGCAAAGATTTTATTGAGGCACTTAATGCAGATTCACCCAATTGGAAAAATGACTGGGAAACTTACCTTAAAAAGCTAATCTCTGTTAACAAAGAAATGATAGTGCTTACAGAAAAGTGCGCTGATGAGGAGAAAATACTTTGGGTAGTGGGATATTAGATTATTTCCTACCTTGTTAAATAAAAATATTCAGGACATTCTTTTATAACTCTTATTCAGGAGTCAGAGAATGACATCAGATATATTCAACACTACTTGAGCATTCAAGTCTGAAAACTACCTAAAATATACACTCAGATAACTAAGTATGAGCTTACCAGGACAAAAGGGCCTTAGAACAGTTTGCAAATTACAGGAAATCCAAGTACTTTGCGAAAGATATCGAGCAGATATAAATAACGCCAGAAGGAAAGATATTACTTTCACCATAATGGAATGTTGTCTGTAGTGTTCACGTCAGTATAAATTATTACAATTATGAGAAAAATACTTATTGGAATAATAATTGGATTGGTTCAGGTGACCGGATTTTCGCAATCACTTTGCGCTCAATCAGGTCAGAAAAACAGAGTAATTATCCTAACCGATATCGAAGCTGACCCGGACGATACGCAATCTTTGGTTCGTTTACTTTTATACTCTAATGAAATTGATATAAAAGGATTGATTGCTACAACCTCTTGTTGGCATAAAACGATTATCAATCCTGAATCAATAAAAAAAGTAATTCAAGCATACGGTGAAGTACAAGCTAAGCTTATCATGCATGAAGCTGGTTTTCCAAGTGAAGAAGCTCTCTTAATGCTAGTAAAAGAAGGCTTGCCAAAATATGGAATGCTGGGGGTTGGTGACGGGAAAGATTCAGAAGGTTCGGATTGGATTATTAAAGTACTCGAAGAAAAAGATGAACGTCCATTATGGATATCAGTCTGGGGAGGCGTGAATACTCTTGCTCAAACATTACATAAAATTAAAAATACAAAAACAGAGGCGGAAGCTAAAAAATTAATTGCTAAACTTAGAGTTTATACAATTTCTGACCAGGATGATAGTGGCATTTGGATTAGGAATAACTTCCCTGACTTGTTTTACATTGTTAGTCCGGGCGATGATTACGGCAGCGCCACATGGACTGCAATTAATAGCTTTGTGAACGGAATAAGCAACGATGAGATAAGTAATAATTGGCTGGCACATAACATTCAACAAAGTCATGGTGCTCTGGGCGCTGTATATCCTGATGTAGCCTGGGGAATGGAGGGGGATACACCATCGTTTTTATCATTAATACCCAATGGACTAAATGAAGCGGAGCATCCTGAATGGGGCAGTTGGGGTGGTCGGTACGAACTGTACAAGCCAGATTTTGCTTTTACTAAGAAAGGAGGTTCAGATGTTCCAATTGCAGCTGAAACAAGGGAAATCTGGACAAATGCAATTGATACTTATACCCCGTATATTTATAACGAATATGGACGAGCAGTGCGAAAGGATACAATTTCCTTTACTGATTATAAAGTAACTTTATGGCGTTGGCGGGAGGACTTTCAAAATGATTTTGCCGCCCGAATGGATTGGTGCATAAAATCATATCAGGAAGCCAATCATCCACCGGTTCCTATATTAGGGCATCCTGAAGAAATAACCGTAAAATCAGGTGAGGGATTTGGTTTGGATGCCAGCGGTTCCAGCGATCCTGATGGAGATAATCTCAGTTACCTATGGTTTAACTATCCGGAGGCTGGTTCATATAAAAAATTAATAAAAATTAGCGGAGCAGAAAATGCGCATATGGCTTACGTGGTAGCTCCTGAGGTTGAAAAAGAAGAAACTGCTCATTTTATTCTTAAAGTTACAGATAAGGGAATCCCGTCATTATCGAGATATAAACGAGTAATTGTAACTGTTTTACCTAAATAATACAAGACTTAGCTGGCAGCCGGTATAATCAATTCGCTGCGCTTAGCCTTAAAATGAAATTTCCGAAGCAAATTCGATTAAGCATTTCGCAAGCATTGTCTAAAAAATTACCATGCAATGTGCTCCATAAGCGTTTCTATAAAACTATCCTGGCTTTTGGAATTCGTCAATTCAAAAGGTAATCTATATTGGTCAATGCTCAATAATTCTCCGGTATGGGGCTCAATCATTGCTACCATAAAAATGGTATGGTAATCAAGAGCAAAAGCATCAGGATTTACATAACTAACAGGCGTACCGTACATTGCTGTTTCATACCCTTGCACTGCCCCTGCCCCGATGTTTGCAGCAATATTGCCAATTACTCTTCCTGATGTTGGTTTAATGCTTTTGCACCACACATATAGCCAATAGCTTCGATCAGGTATTGAATCATCATCTGAATAAGCTTTAATATGAGATAATTGATCAATTACCGATTCTGAAAATCTGGGAGGTTCCGTATAATATGGTATCAATTGAATATTTAAGGATAACAAATAATTTCTCAATTCAATTAATACAGGCAAGCTATCTGCTTTTTCATTTAATTTCTCCAGCGATACATAGTGCAAACCACTATCGAGACAAGTAGTAGTGATTTTCATATTTAAACTATCCCTGACTTTTCTACTCAGTTCATCTGATTTTTCATATTTATCAAGGTTTCCAACTCCCTTATGAAGAACAATTTCTGAATCAATCGGCAGCAGACTAATTTTTATATCAGCATCTTTATTTAATCGGCTGCCACTTGCTTTTTTATCACTTATTTCTTTGAGATTAAAATCGATTGCTAAAGGTGAATCTCTTGTAACAACAATAGTATCTGGTTCATAATTTCTTTTCATGGCAACAAAAGAATAAGTATCACCCTTTCCGATAAACGTGACTGTTTGCTTAACAGGAGTCTTCCCACATGCAGAACCAGATGGTATTAAATGATTAGAAGATGTCAGCATAACCACCATGGTACTATCTGGTGTTGAATTAATCGTAAAATACCTTGTTGAACAATTATGAAACAAGATGAAAATTGAAAGGATTATAATAATCCTTAATAAATATTTAAAGCTGTTCATGGCCAAGAAGGATATTGATTTAGTAATCAAGTCTTAACATAATTTTCAGAAGTACATATTTGAATTTAGTGTCAGAATCCATTAAATAAAACCTGTATGCAGTTCCCAGGCCCACAAGGTTCTGGTAGAAGAAAAAATTTATCTCGGGCTCTAAAAACAAACCTGCCTCAAATCCAAATTTTTCCTCCTCACAATTCGTGCAATCATCTATTTCACGCTTCCCGGTCATACCTTCGTAACCAACATTTGCCCGAAGGTTCATTTTCAAATCACGCTTTTTTAATAGTTTAATGTCTGGTGACCAGAAACCAGCTTTCAAGTCATACAAAAAGAAATTAAATGAAGACTCCTTTTCACCCATGGTTGTGTTCTGACTGAAAGAATTGTAATCCTTAGCCGAACCAAATCCAACGCCAAGAGTAAGTCCCGAATAGGTAAAAAATCTGAATTCTAAACCCATATCGGCTGCCCATACTGCATCTTTTATGGATACCTCATCGGCTCTATCATTAGTTAATTTTATCATTGATGGAGCATTGAGATACAGAACGAATGAATGCTCTTTCTTTTCCTGACCAAAGCATGTTGACAATTGAGCCGGAACAATTACAAGCAAATAAAAAGAGCAAACCAGTAGCATTCTAAAACGGTGGATCTGAGAATTTTTCATAAAATTTGATTTTAAGTTTGTGAAATGAAGATTGTTCAATTCAATTATTTACAATTTGAGATTCCTCTGAAAATCATTTTCAGATAATTTGAAATGATAAAAAATTAAAAAGTGTTACAAAAAGCTTTTATTTTTATAAAAATTTGAGAGCTTATTGTAATCTTTTACCCTATCAAGTCATATCCTTTATGGAGAGTGCTGAGAACTTCGAAAAATTCGTTTCTGATCTGAATGATGATAAAGCATCAACTAAGACAATTGAGCTTATAAAAATCATAATCAGAAACTGGTGTCGGAAAAATAAACTGGAAATAAAATGGATAGCCTTTGATAATATGCTTACCATGGATACAGAATTTTGCAGAATGGTACATTCTAATACAAGGGAAATGATCAGAGGTAATGAAATTAATACATACAAGGATTATAAATCAATGGTAATTAATAGTGCAGAAGAACTTCTGAATAAGGGATTTGAAAATTTTTATCGTTTGCTTCTGGAAAAAAATAACCTTGCATGGAAGTATGTTACCGAACAATTAATGATCTACGCACTAAAATGGTATAAAACCAGGAATTTTAATATGGATGTAGATATTATTGATCTCCATTGGTCTGCCATAAATACTCTGTTTGAAAAACAGTATTTGAAAAAGCTCAGGTTCAATAATTCATTCGAACTCAAATCCTATTATTTCCGGATACTGGAAAACAAAATGAAGGAGCAATTCCGAAAAGTAAAAAAAGAAAATCTTCTTAGTCGGGAGATACCTGATTTACGATTTGAAGCAAGTAATTCGGAAGAAGATGACCTGATGCTTTTCTTAAAACAGGAGATTAAGAAGTTATCAGAAAATGAACAATTTATTGTACAGGAATATTTTGTATATGAAAAGAAACTAAAAGAGATTGCTGAAAAATTGGATATAAGTGCTGAAAATTGCCGTGTTATAAAGCACAGGGTAATGAAAAGACTTTTTGAGAAAATTCAGGCATATAAAAAACTAATACCTTCAGGCTAATAATACTATTATGGAATTGAAGCATAATGAAATAGAAAACAAGAACATTATTGAGAACTATGTTTTGGGAAGGCTGGATGAGGAAGATGAATTAGCATTTGAAGAACATATTTTGAATTGCGCTGAATGCAGACAAAAATGTGTGCATTTACAAAAAATAATTGAAGCTTCAGAGAGCAATCTGATTGCAGAAAACAATATTGCGCATACTACCGATAACAAAAAATTAAAATCAGTGCAGCGATATACGATACTTTTAGGTACCGCTGCTGCTTTGATATTATTGCTTGGAACTGTTTTCCTGATTTACAATACGAGAAAACTCTCAAATATTGCTATTATAAAGGAATCAGTATTCGATAGTATTAAAATCTCTGCCAATAATAATACACTTGATATTTCTGATACACTACAAGCAGAAAAAGAAGAAATACCTGAGGAAAAGCCTCAAAATAAACACTCTGAGAATCAACAAAAACTGCTAATTGCTGAAGCTTATAATACAAATCCAATTTTTGAGAGTGCAATTGAGGATCAGCTTCGTAGTAATGGGATTTCTGTTGATTCGCCTGTAAACTCAGCAATTTATAGCAGAAATCAAGAGATAAAGTTTGTTTGGCAGACTGATGCTGTGCTTGAACCTATACTTCTGATCAGAAATAATTCAGGAAAAACTCTTTTTAAGGAAAATGTTCAATCAGCTTACGTACATAAAATTGACTCTCTTGGTCTATATTACTGGCAACTTATGGACAATGATGAAATAATCTACACAGGTAAGTTTTTGGTAAAATAGTAGGCTTATTCTATACCAATTAAAGTAAATCCTCCCCAGTAAAACGGATAAGCGTATTTTTCATTTTCAATTAAGTGCAATTTCGCTTCCCTCAGTGCTTCGGAATATTTATCTCCCTGTATCATATTTGAATAGTATCTTACCATTAGCTCGCGGGTGCTTTTATCACCAACTTTCCATAAAGAAATCATAATGTTTGGAACACCGGCATATAGAAATCCTCTGGTCATAGATACCAGGCCTTCCCCTTTTATAAGCTTGCCAACTCCGGTTTCACAAGCGCTCAATACAACGAGATCTGTATTCAAATTCAATTCGAAAATCTCAAAAGCATGCAATATACCATCTTGAGAAGATCCGGGACTTGTTTCAGTACTATCTCCAGAAACCTGTGGCTGAGAGAAAATCAAACCAGATAGTTCGGGATGAGATTCATTTAGCAATCCATGAGTTGAAATGTGTATATACTTATAATCTGCAGCTAATGCCCGAAATTGTTCTTCACTTGCCATAGAATGATATAAGCCTTTTGCAGAATAATCACTGTTATTGAAAAGATCCACAACCTCCTGCACCTCCATTTCCGAAAAAGGCAGTTCATTAAATGTTTTGCCATCAACAGATATGGCGCGTAATGCCAATTCATCATTTGAAAGGGTATCCAGGATAATTTTGTTTTTTTCACA
This sequence comes from uncultured Bacteroidales bacterium, assembly GCA_964456285.1. Taxonomy (GTDB): domain Bacteria; phylum Bacteroidota; class Bacteroidia; order Bacteroidales; family UBA10428; genus UBA10428. The sequence goes on along the minus strand of CAYWBC010000020.1, from coordinate 42,612 downwards.
TATAAGCCCATTTGTACTATCTGAACTAAACACTGGTGCAAAACCTAAAAATTCATCTTGTAGCTGAACTCTATCTGTGATTTTACTTTTCTGAAAAAACATCGAGGCCGAATAGTTATAACTTATTACATGTTTTCTAATTAGATAGGGAGCATTACTAAAGTTCTCCTCTTCTGGTCTTTCACTACTGTTGCAAAGTGTTTCAAAAGGCAGATAAAGCAATTCCTGGTGAGGAATTATCACAATCTTCTCCATACTTTCAATATATTCTTCAACCGGCTCAATGAGTTCACTATATAATGTTCTGCTCCTGTCAAGACAGTTTTCAATATCAAAGGATTTTATACCTTTCAAATACTCCATTATAGATTTAGTGAATGAAGTATCGATAGTGTGTCTTAATATTGCGGTGTTGTTGTTTTTTATAACTTGTATAAAAAGTGATGTATCAGCAATGGTATAGGAAAGTATAAGCGTTTTCTCATCCAATGCTTCAGATACCTGTTTAAGAGTAGGTAGATTCCTTTCATTGACCAGTTGATTATAACGTGGATAAGTGTTCTTGATGAATAATAACAAACTATCATATTCTTCTTCCAATTTGAAAAGCTTTTGATAAGATAGTTTTGCTTCCTCAGCATTTGTCTTATTTAAAGTCTCTTCCATTTCAGATATTTCAATCTTAAGGGATTTGATAGAAGAGGCTAGTTCATTAAGCTGTTTGGCAGTATTATCAGTTATATTTGAAAGTTTTAGCGCATTCTGCTGAGTCATCAAAGACCGAAGAATATCATTCTTGCCCCTTTCAGAAATATAAAACATCTTTTCAATCAATGCATCATCATTTGTTTTTGTATAATAAGTATACATAGTATTCAGAGCATCATTGAATAATTCGTTGGTATTAATGGAGAGAATTTCTTGCGATACCTCTTCTTCAAAACTATTTCGCATGTCTAAATAGAATTCAATTGCACTCGAATAATCTTTGATAGATTTTGATAAAGATGAAAGTGCACTTCCATTTGAAGAGTAATCAAGGAACCATGCCATAGCACGAAGAGATAAAGATCGCAGGAATTCCATCTGATCGAGAAAAACAGTGTCCGGCTTTGCCCCTTCATGGTCAATTATTCGAATGTTTATATCAATAGCAGACTCAATATGCTTAAGTGCTGAATCAATTTTATTCAAAGAAATATAAGAATCTGTCAAATTATTCTCATAGCCTATTATACTTGGATGAATATAATCCGGATAAGCATTCCTTAGATTAAATATAGCCTCTGAAAATTTCAGCCTGGCAGAATCAAAATCTTCTTTCAGTTGGTATGTATGCCCCATATTATTTATTGTCATAGCAATATCAGGGTGAAAATCACCATAAAGATTTCGCTTAATTTGCAATGATTTCTGATGATATTCCAATGCCTTATCATACTCTTCAAAATGGTTGTAAGTATTTGCCAGATTCATATATGACATCGCCAGATCAGGGTGATTTGGTGGCAATGATAATTGACGTATTTTCAATGCCTGAAGGTGGTTTTCCAAAGACTCTTCATAAAGCCCCATTACCTCATAAATAGCCCCGAAGTTGTTATAGCACATTGCTATAGCAGGATGATTTTCATCATATATTTCAAGTCTGATTGCATATACCGATTTTTCATAATTTAAGGCCTTTTGAAAATCATCTTTATAATAAGACACTACTGACAGGTTGCTATAGCTGGCTGCAGTATATAAATGATTTCTACCAAATGCTTTAAGGCGTATAGCAAGTGCTTTTTCATGCATGATCTGAGCTGAATCGAGTTTACCCAAATCAATGTAAATATTGCCTATCGTATTGTAGCCGTTAGCTATTGATGGATGGTCATCACCGTAGAGTTCTCTTATGATTTCAGCCGATTTATTGCAGTGGTATATGGCTTTTCGATACTGCCCGGCAGATGAATACGTAATACCAAGATTACCATGAGCATCGGATGTTTTGTAATGAATGTCTCCAAAATATTCTAAGGAACGTTGCAAGGCCAATTTCATGTATTCAATCGCTGATTTATAATCAGAAGCATGAGAATAAAATCTGGCTTTAAGAGAGTAAGCACCAACCAAAATCATAGAAGAATCCTTTCCCAAATCATGGGATAAATCAATAGCATTCTCAAGAAAGTACTCTGAGCTATCAATCAGATTTTGATAAGATAGCACATAAGCCTTTTTTAACAAAACTTCAGCATAATTATTCTTCAAACCACTCGCAAGAAATAAAGAAGCAGACTTATCCAGATAATACAATGAGCTATCATACTTATCCTCCTTGCTAAAGGCAGAAGCTTTTTCATAATACCTAAATGCCAAACTATCAGGCGTCTCCTGACAATGCAAATTTTCTGGAATAATGATTAAATAAATCAGGAAAAAAAATATTAATCGTTGGGTGGATTTAAGGTTCATAATTAAAATTTAATAGAATAATCATTAACGGATTTAAACCAAGGCGCAATTAAAAAAGTCTGAATGATAAAACCAAAAAAAATGACCAAAAATTAAGATATGATTCTACCCCTGCATTTTCCAGGGACCTTTTTTCGTTGAATGGCTGAGGCAAGCTTTCAAAGTCTTAAGGAAGTCTTCTCTGTCTATTTCTTTGGCTCCAAGGCTTCTCAAATGTTTAGTTGATTGTTGTACATCAATAAACCAATAATCCCATTTTTTCATCAATTCTACTAAGTAAAATAGAGCCACTTTTGAAGCATTATCAACAGAATAAAACATTGATTCACCAAAAAAAGCCTTTCCCAGGGAGATACCATATAGTCCGCCTACAAGCTTTTCATTAAGATACGTTTCAACACTATGTGCGTAACCTTCCTGATGTAAATTAATGAAAGCCTTCTGCATATCTTTAGTTATCCAGGTTCCTTGTTCTTTATTGCGTTTTACCTTGGCACAAGCCTCAATTACTTTATTGAAGTTAGTATCAATCTTAACTGTAAACAGCTTTTTTTTCAAAACCTGCCTTAATGACTTTGAACACTTAAAGTTATGCGGATACAATACCATCCTTGGATTAGGTGACCACCATAAAATAGGATCAGCTTCGTTAAACCAGGGGAAAAGCCCTTGTGAATATGCTGCCAGAAGAAATTCTTTTGAAAGATTCCCGCCTACTGCAATTAGTCCTTCATCGTCAGATTGATTAGGATCAGGGAATTGTATTTCAAAGGCCATGCTTATACTATCTTAAAATATTAATCATCAGGAATATACCATTGGTGGAAAAATAGCATTAATATGGATAATTAATATAACCAAAGCGGTAAAACCCGTATATATGTACTAAATATAGACTAAAGTACTAAATAATCGAATTCGCATCATGAAAGAGCCATCCTTAAATGGGCAATATCTTGACGGGTTTATTGATTGCGAAATTACTAACGAACTAAGCACCAACATCCTGAATGAAATTAATGCATTCATATTTGTTTTTGACATACAAAACGTCAAACCATTATGGATTAACAGCTACTTCACCAAGCGAATGGGTTATACTAATAATGATATCAGGAACACTACCAAAGAAGATTTTCTGAAACTTTTTCACCCAAATTCCATGGCTTTATTTATAAGCAGGATTGAATTTTTCATTAAAAATGTAAACAGAGAGCTTAAAACAGTATATCAACTAAAAACAAAAAATCAGGATTGGATTTACTTACTTACCTCAAGTCGTGTTTTCAAGAAAAATGCAGACGGAAGTGTAAAATACCTCATAGGTTATGCTTCCGAAGTAAATACGCATGAACTAAAGCACCATTTAAATGAGGTAACAAGGCTAAAACGAAAAGTTGATAACCTACCTGTAATTAGCAGCTTAAGCAAAAGAGAATTTGATATTATTAGATTAATTACACGTGGATTAACAGATAAGGAAATTTCTTTGAAACTCAACATAAGCATTCACACTACAAAAACTCATCGGAAAAGAATAATTCAAAAGCTTGAGTTGAAAAATACGGCAACACTTGTAAAATATGCTGTAGAAAACGGTTTATGTTAAAAAAATAAAAACTCATTCCTTTTAGTTTTGGGTACGATATCTTTTAAAGCATATCAAAATACCTCTAAAGTGGTATTGTTTATGTTATTTTCAAGCTATACTTTTGAAACAAGATATAAACCGTCTAAAACCCTACACTTTACCTTCAGGAAAAGTAATTTTCTTGAGTGAATAAGTTATCACTTTATGTGAAATGCAATTAAACAGGCAAGTTAAGTTCAATGAAAAAAATCGAAACACTTCTTAAAGAGAAGATTCATCGAAATTACATTATCAAATTAGTGTGAGTGTCAGTGTGAGATTTGAAAAACAGAGTGAAGTGGAGCTCGTACCTCGCTCTCACTATATCATATATTTTGATTTAACTTTTGTTGGACAGTTTGAGTGTGAGTGTGAGTACAGAGAAAAAAGAGTGAGTATGTTTCGCTCTCGCTCTACACACTCACTCTTTTTTAAGTGCCCAGGATCCCGATTCTGATCGGGACACGACCTTTAACATTCACCTGCAATATTATTCAGCTCTGAGGTACAAAATTTAGGCATGCACCTTTTTGACGATTTTACGGAAATTTGAATTTGAGTGTGGGTGTGAGAGTGAGTATTGAGAAACAGAGTGAGGTGAAGCTCGTACCTCGCTCTCACTCTCACTCTGTTTAGTGCCCAGGACTGGACTCGAACCAGCACGTCCTATAACAGACACCAGGCCCTCAACCTGGCGTGTCTACCAATTTCACCACCTGGGCTTCATCAGTGCGAGTGTGACAGCGAGTGAGGAGTCAATTCACACTGATCTCAAAACTCACTCTCACTCTCACTCTGTTTTTGTGCCCAGAACAGGACTCGAACCTGCACATACTTGCGTACACTAGTCCCTGAAACTAGCGCGTCTACCAATTCCGCCATCTGGGCAAAAACAGTGTGAGTGTGAGTCTTGAGAGTGAGTTAATAATTAACTTTCAAACTCAGAACTCTAAACTCTAAACCCTGAACTTTTTCAGGGTTTGCAAAGATATAAATTATCTTAATAGATCAATAAATCTCAAATAAAAAAGCCGGATGTTTATGAATCATCCGACCTTAGAAAATGATGTATTTTTAATATTCCAGCCTATTTGGATAAGTCTTTGACTATTAAAGTACGATCCTTGCTGCTTTTTTTATTTGATAAATTTTTATCAATTCTGCTGCGTTTTATAGTAGGAGGATAATAATCTGCCCATGCTATAAAAGTATTTAATTGGGCTGGCTGAAGCCATTGAGTAGTAATGTAGGATGTATAATCAGGATAAAAATCCCAGTTGTCATAAAACTCCTGCCATACATCAATATAATACTCTTGTGAGTTCAGATTAAAAAAGGTAACAATCCCGTTATCATCTGTAAATCCTTCTACGACCATATTTCTCTGATTAACCCAGTCGCTAAGTGTGGAATACAATCTGACACTGGCACCTGGAACAATGAAGTAAATAATCTCCTCCTGGTTCCATTCAGCAACAGTGATCTCCAGATCCGGATAGTATACTTCAACAATGAAAGTAGCAACATCACGGTTTCCATCCCTCGAAGTAACAGTAAGAATTACCTCAAAAGTACCTTCATAAGTGTACACATGACTTGGGTTATATATATTTGTAATTGTACCATCGCCAAAATCCCACTGATACGATGAACCCCTTTCAGAAAGATTAGTAAAATTTATTGTTTCGTAAGGTTGAGCATATTTCTTATCAACAAGAAAATCAGCATAGGGATGAACTTCACAACCAACTACAAAAACTGTTAATATTCCGAGTAATATAAAAATCCTTTTCATGGCAATATTTTTTTTGTTTACCTACTGAAATTCAAATCTTGTGCCAAAAAATACCGATTCATTCAAAATATGTATTATCACAATGAATTAAAGTGAATTTAGTATATAATCGCTCATACGTTTGTAGAGGTGAAAAGTTGTATTTCCTCCATATATCCCGTGATTTTTGTTCGGATAAAATTGCATTTCAAACTGTTTATTGGCATCAACTAACTTTTGTGTAAATACAACTGAATTCTGAAAATGAACGTTATCATCAGCCATTCCATGAATCAGTAATAGATTGCCTTTCAGGTTGTTCACAAAGTTAATGGGGGAATTTTCATCGTATCCTTTTGCATTTTCCTGAGGTGTTCGCATGAAACGCTCTGTATAAATGGTATCATAGTAGCGCCAGTTTGTTACAGGCGCTACTGCAATGCCTGTTTTGAATATGTGATTTCCTTTTAGCAAACACAACAAACTCATATACCCCCCATAACTCCATCCAAAAACACCAATCCTGTTTTTATCAACATAGGCTTGTTCAGCTAAGTATTCGGCCAGGGCAATCTGGTCATAGGTCTCCAGATTCCCCAACTGCATGTATGTAGATTTTTTAAAAGCTTCACCTCTTCCATCAGTTCCCCTGTTATCAAGGCAAACGACAATATACCCATGCTGTGCTAAATACTGAAACCAGGGCATACGATTGCTCCATTCATCAAGTACTAATTGTGATTCGGGTCCACCGTATACATAGATCAATACCGGGTATTGTCTTTTCTTTTTAAAATTTGGGGGCAGTATTTTGTATCCGTTAAGTGCAATTCCATGGTCGGGTTTGAAAGAAAAAAACTCCTTTTCCACAAAGCCAAATGAGTTCATGAACTCTCTTAGCAAACTGTTGTTTTCAAGATTTCTAATAAACTCATTTTCTTTATTATATATTTCATAAGTAAAAGGTGTATTTGCATCGGAATGAACTAAAAGGTAAGAGGTATAATCAGAATTGAATTGCAAGGAATTCACTCCCTTCTTTGCAGATATTTTTGTTTTCTCACTTCCATCAAGACGAATAGAGTATATCTGTCTCTCCAAAGGTGAAATCTCAGTAGAAGAGTAATATAGAATTCCATTCTGTTCATCCAATCCATAAAATTCATCAACTTCCCACTTACCCTTTGTAACTTGATTTAATAAGGTTCCATCTAAGGTGTATTGATAAATATGCATGAACCCGTCCTTTTCACTCATAATAAGCGCCTTTTTTCCGGAATCAATAAATGTGACAAAATCATCTGTAAATTCAGAAATGAATTTATCATTTGTCTCAGTATAAAAAACAGTTGATTGCCCGCTGGAGATGTCTGCAATTCTTAATTTTGCTTCATTCTGAAGTCGGTTTAATTCCGTTACACATAATTCCTGTGAATTTGGCAGCCACTTAATTCGAGGCACGTATCTTTCTTTGCTTTCACCTGTTTCCATCCTGGTTAATGAAGATTTATCGATGTTATAAACAAAAATATCTACCAGTGCATTTTCCTCTCCGGCTTTTGGATATTTGTATTTGTACCATTCCGGGTATAAATCTTCATAGTAAGTCATGTTGAATTCTTTCACACGACTTTCATCAAATCTATAAAAAGCAATTTTCCTGCTATCCGGCGACCAATAATGGCCTGTGGTTAAAGTAAATTCCTCTTCGTAAACCCAATCGGTTTTTCCATAGATAATTGAATTCAGTAAACCATCAGTAGTAATAGGTGTAATACTGTTAGTTTCAATATCTTTCACATAGAGGTTATTTTCATATACAAATGAAACTTTGCTGCCATCAGGAGAAACAGATGCCAATTGTTGTTCTCCTTCTGAAAAAACTGGAGTTAACTGGTCTTTTTCACGTTGGTAGACATAAAAATTGGAAGAATAAGAATGCCGGTAAATTGCATGCTGCTCACCTGTAATCAGGATGACAGATTCTTCTAAACTAAAACTGTAATCCGTAATCGAAGTTATATCAGTGTTCTCTATCTTGTCAAGTGAAAAAAGAGTATCTGTAGATTCTCCGGTAAGGTAATCATACCTTACGATGAATTTCGAATCCTCTAATACCATATAATATTCACCATTATTCATAGGTCGGATATGATCAATTGTATTAGGGGTAAACATAAAATCCCTGAAAATTTGCTCAAGAGTAATTTGGTCAGAACTGTAAACCGGAATTGCCAAAAAGAACAAAATAATAGTGGTTAACAGAATGCGAAAATGAGGTCTCATACAAATAAAATTTAGCTTTTTATTAAGCAGGCAATGCATTAGAATACCTTATTCTATTGGTAGATTTTATATCTTTGCTAGCCATTTCAATATATTAAATATAAAACTAATGATTAAAATTACATTTCCCGATAATTCAATGAAGGAATATCAGGAAGGAATTACCGGATTGGAGATAGCAAAAAGTATAAGTAATAGTTTAGCAAGGGAAGTTATTTCAGTTAGTGTGAATGACGAAATTTGGGATGCCGGGAGACCAATTAACGAGGACGCTAATATTAAGCTACATAAATTTGAAGATAAAGAAGGAAAACATGCATTCTGGCATTCTTCTGCGCATTTAATGGCTGAGGCAATAGAGGCTATATATCCGGGAACAAAATTTGGTATTGGTCCGGCCATTGAGAATGGTTTTTATTATGATGTTGAACTGGGAAATGGGGCAGAATTAAGTGATTCAGATTTGCCAAAGATTGAGGCAAAAATGAAGGAACTGGCTCAGCAAAAAAATAAGTATGTCAGGGAAGAAATTAGCAAAGACAAGGTTCTTGATTTGTTTAGTAAGAAGGGGGATGAATACAAACTTGAGTTGATCAATGAACTTGAAGACGGAACAATTTCTATTTACAAACAAGGCAATTTTACAGATTTATGTCGAGGGCCTCATCTCCCGGATACAAGTCCTATTAAATCAATAAAGCTACTGAGCGTTGCAGGAGCATATTGGAGAGGAGATGAAAAAAGAAAACAACTTACCCGTATTTATGGCATCACTTTCCCAAAGCAAAAAATGCTAGATGATTACCTGGAAATGCTGGAACAGGCCAAAGCAAGGGATCACAGGAAAATTGGAAAAGAACTGGAGCTTTTTACATTTTCCCAAACTGTTGGACAAGGATTGCCACTATGGCTACCCAAGGGTACTGCCCTAAGAGAACGCCTCCAGGATTTTCTCAAAAAAGTACAGCGAAAATATGGTTATGAGCAGGTAATGACTCCACATATTGGACTAAAAGAACTCTACGTAATTTCAGGACATTACGAAAAATATGGCAAAGATTCATTTCAACCCATTCATACTCCTCAGGAAGGTGAAGAGTACCTGCTTAAGCCAATGAACTGTCCTCATCATTGTGAAATATACAAATGCAAACCACATTCATACCGGGACCTTCCTATACGAATGGCAGAATTTGGAACAGTTTACAGATATGAACAAAGTGGAGAATTACACGGACTAACAAGAGTAAGAGGATTTACCCAGGATGATGCACATATCTTTTGCCGGCCCGATCAATTGAAAGATGAATTTAAAAAAGTAATAGATATCATACTTTACATCTTCAATGTTCTTGATTTTGCTGATTTTACTACACAGGTTTCTCTGAGGCATAAAACGAATCATGACAAGTATATCGGCAGCGATGAAAACTGGGAGAAAGCCGAAAAAGCCATTCTGGAAGCAACTGAAGAAAAGGGGCTCAAAACAATCATTGAATACGGTGAGGCTGCTTTTTATGGGCCAAAACTTGATTTTATGGTGAAAGATGCTCTGGGAAGAAGCTGGCAATTGGGTACAATTCAGGTAGATTATAATTTGCCTGACAGATTTGAACTGGAGTATATTGGTAGTGATGATCAAAAACACCGGCCCGTAATGATTCACAGAGCTCCCTTTGGATCCATGGAGCGTTTTGTTGCTGTATTAATTGAGCATACTGCCGGAAAATTTCCACTTTGGTTAGCTCCAGATCAGGCTATCGTACTTCCGATAAGCGAAAAATTCCACGATTATGCTGAAAAAGTTTTAAATTTTCTAAATAATTCCGATATTCGCACCCTGATTGACACAAGGAACGAAAAAATAGGTAAAAAGATCAGAGAGAGTGAGTTAAAGAGAATTCCTTATCTACTGATCATCGGCGAAAAAGAAGTATCAGAAGGCACAGTGGCAGTACGAAGACAAGGTGAAGGTGATAAAGGTGCTATGAAACTTGAGGAATTCGCCGATTTTATTGAAAAAGAAGTTACAAAACAAACAGCAGAAGTTTAACTAAAAGGAGGACATAACTATAGCAGGACCAAATTACAGAAGAGGTGGATACAGACCTAGAGAACAAGCGCCTCAGTTTGCAATCAACGAGAGAATTCGTGCCAAATCAGTTAGAGTTGTTGGAGATAACCTCAATGAACCAAGGGTAGTCTCAATTGAAGAAGCTCTAAGAATTGCTGATGAAATGGAATTGGATTTGGTGGAAATATCTCCAAATGCTGATCCTCCAGTTTGTAAAGTAATAGATTATAAAAAATTTCTGTATCAGCAGAAAAGGAAACAAAAGGAGCTTAAAGCCAAAACAGTCAAAGTAGTAGTAAAGGAGATACGTTTTGGCCCGCATACTGATGAGCATGATTACAAATTCAAACTCAAACATGCTGAGAAGTTCCTGCAGGATGGTGCAAAAGTAAAAGCCTACGTCTTTTTTAAAGGACGGACAATTATATACAAGGAAGATGGTGAAATATTGCTTTTAAGACTTGCACAGGATTTGGAAGAAGTTGGCAAGTTGGAGCAAATGCCAAAACTTGAAGGAAAGAGGATGATTATAATCATTTCGCCAAAAGGAAGTAAGAAAAAAAATAAATAATTACATAGAAAAAGACGAGTAATGCCAAAAATGAAGACTAATGCCGGTGCTAAAAAGCGTTTTTCGCTAACCGGATCAGGAAAGATCAAAAGGAAGCATGCATTCAAAAGTCACATTCTGACAAAAAAATCTAAGAAGAGAAAAAGAAACTTAGGTCAGTTTGGAACAGTGCATAAAAGGGACGAAAAAAACGTCAAGCTTCTTCTGGCTATGAAATAATAGCTTTATAATTTTGTTTAATCAGAGTGTATTAGCTTAAAGATCTTATAATAATTAAGGCGCTAAGCATTCAAAAAAAAGAAGTAAAATGCCACGTTCAGTAAACACAGTTGCGTCAAGGCAGAAAAGAAAGAAAATACTCAAAGAAACCAAAGGTTATTTTGGCAGACGGAAGAATGTCTGGACTGTTGCCAAAAATGCCTATGAAAAAGGGTTGACTTATGCCTACCGAGACAGGCGCGCAAAAAAAAGAAATTTCAGAGCCTTATGGATCCAGAGAATCAATGCAGGAGTAAGACCTTATGGAATGTCTTATTCAGAATTCATTGGTAAAATAAACAAAAAAGGAATATTACTTAACAGAAAAGTTTTGGCTGATTTAGCTATGAATCATCCCGATGCTTTCGAAGCAATTGTTAACGAAGTAAAATAAAATATTTCTTAAAAAATCTTAAGGGAAGCATTTATTATGCTTCCCTTTTTTATTTTTGGTAATCTAAACTCCGATCAATATGAAAGTAGCCCTTTTAGGATATGGAAGAATGGGTAAAGAAATTGAAACAATTTCAATTGAAAGACATCATGAAATAGTACTGAAAATTGACATCGACAATCCACAGGATTTTACGCCTCAAAATCTTAGCAATGCAGATGTTGCAATCGATTTTTCTATTCCTTCAAGTGCTTATGAAAATATATTGAAATGCTTTGAAGCCAATGTACCTGTTGTTTGTGGTACTACCGGATGGCTGGATAAGTATGATGAAGTAGTGAACATTTGCAATCAAAAGGAAGGCACTTTTTTTTATGCTTCAAATTACAGCCTCGGGGTCAATCTATTTTTTAAATTAAATAAGCAACTTGCACAGATGATGAACAGATTTTCAGATTATGATGTTAAAATTGAAGAAGTTCATCACATCCATAAGCTTGATGCTCCAAGTGGTACAGCTATTACCCTGGCAGAAGGGATTATCGGGGAAATTGAAAGAAAAGTTACCTGGAAGCTTGATGCCACTGATGAAGAAGACATCATTGGTATTACTGCTAAGCGTGAAAGCGAGGTACCTGGAATACATAAAATTAAATACGATTCAACTGTAGATACAATCGAAATTATTCATTCGTCAAAAAGTAGAAAAGGATTAGCTCTGGGTGCTGTTCTGGCTGCTGAATTTATTTCGGACAAGAAAGGTGTATTTTCGATGAACGACCTTACGAAAGCTGAATAAGCAATATTCATGAAATTAAGGCAAAATAATAATAAACTAATGGCTCTCCTGAAAAATCCTTTTTTCAGGCTCTTCATAAGTTCAGGCCTCTATGTACTTTTCGTATTGTGGTTAGGCAATAACTGGTTGTTTTTCGGCCTCATTGTAATTGCAGATTTGCATCTTACAAAATTTATAAACTGGCGGTTTTGGCGCAAGAAAATGCCAAAAGGCAAAAAATACAAACTATCAACTGAGTTTTTTGATTCCCTTATTATTGCTGTATTGTTAGCAATTTTTATTAGAACATTTTTTGTGGAAGCTTACACAATTCCAACTTCATCTATGGAAAAAACACTTTGTGTTGGAGACTATCTCTTTGTTAGTAAGTTAAAATATGGCCCTCGCCTGCCGATGACTCCAATTACTATTCCCTTTACTCACAATGTCCTGCCATTTACTAAAAACAATAAATCATTCACAACCTGGATCACTTTTCCTTACAAAAGACTTTCAGGTCTTTCCAAAATAAAGAATTTTCAGGTGGTTGTATTCAATTATCCTGAAGGCGATACGATAATTAAAAATAATCCTGACAAGAATTATTATCAGATGATTCGGCAATTCGGCAAAGAATATGTGAATAACAACTATGAACTTATTTACAGACCAATTGATAAAAGAGATAATTATACAAAACGGGTAATAGGTATACCTGGTGATACCATACATATTATCCATGGTCATGCCTACATTAATAGTAAGCCTGAACCTCGATTTTCCGGAAGTCAATACAACTATTCACTTAAATCATACGGTACTTTTGAGGATTCTGCCATATTTAAGAAACTTGATGTTTCTTTTTACGATATAAATTACAATGCCTACAATTCTATTTACAGTTTGCCCTTAACAAGAAAGATGTATCGGGAATTAATTGATTCCGCTTATTTTAAAGCCATTATACGATATGAAAATATTGATCCTTCGTCAGTAAATAATCAAATATTTCCCTTCGATGAAAATTATTACTGGACAGAAGATAATTTTGGACCCCTTGTTATTCCAAAGAAAAATGTTACCGTAAATCTAGATGTTAATAACTTAGCATTGTATCGTAAGATTATTACCTCTTATGAAGACAATAAACTACAGGTGCTTAATGATTCTATTTACATTAACGGAGTATTTTCAGAAGAATACAGCTTTAAAAAGGATTACTATTTTATGCTTGGAGACAACAGACATAACTCCAACGACTCAAGATTCTGGGGATTTGTTCCGGAGGATCATATAATAGGGAAAGCTACAATGGTTTGGCTTTCTATCGATAAAAATAAAAAATGGTTTGGTAATATCAGGTGGAATAAAATGTTTAAATTCATCCGGTAGATTCAAAATGCTTAATTAAATAAAACAATAATAAAATGAAGAATTTTATTGACAAATATGACAAAAGGGAAGTAATAAGATTTTCTGTTACTTTATTAATATACATTCTATGGGTAATATGGCTGGGCAATTATTGGTTCCTGTTTGGGGTACCTGTAATTGTGGATATATACCTTACCAAGAAAGTAAACTGGACACCCTGGAAAAAAAGAGAAGGCAAAAATCACTGGGCAGTAGAGTGGTTCGATGCATTATTATTTGCTGTTGTTGCCGTCACAATAATTAATATTTTCTTGTTTCAAAACTATAAGATCCCAACAGGTTCAATGGAAAAATCACTATTGATTGGTGATCATTTGTATGTTAGTAAGGTAGCTTTTGGCCCAAGGCTTCCGAATACACCTCTTTCTATACCCTTTATGCAACATACAATCCCCGGAACTGATAATAAATCATATGTCACATGGATTGAGTTGCCTTACAAAAGGCTTAAAGGATTGAGTAAAGTTAAACGTAACGATGCTGTTGTTTTTAACTTTCCGGCCGGAGATACAGTTTGCAAAGATAAATCATTGCAAAGTGTTAGTTTTTATCATTTAATAAGACAACAGGCTGACGATATAAAATTACGTGACAAATATGCAAAACAACCATTAAAGTCTGATGAAGAATACTATAATTTTGCACGGGAAAAAATAATGGCGCAACAAGACATTCTGGTACGCCCTGTAGATAAACGTGATAACTACATTAAGCGATGTGTGGCTATTCCGGGAGATACATTGCAAATCATAGGAGGAAAGGTATATATTAACGGACTGCCACAGATATATATTCCAGGTCTGCAATATGACTATGCTGTGCTTACCAATGGCAGAAGGTTAAATGTTAAAAAAATGCAACAATTAGGGATAAGCGAAGAAGATCTTAGTTATACATCAGGATATTTGCAGGTACCACTAACTCAGGAAATGGTTTCCTCACTGGAAAAAAATAAATTTATTCAAAGGATAGAACCGCTCTTCCGGGAGAAAGATTATTACAACTTCCAAATGTTTCCGCACGATACTTTGTATAAATGGAATTTGGACAATTTTGGCCCAATTTACATGCCGCAAAAAGGTATTACAATTGATATTACTTTAAACAACCTTCCTCTTTATGAAAAAATCATTGATTATTATGAGCAGAATGATCTTGAAGTAAAAGATAGCATCATATACATCAATGGAGAGCCTTCAACCACTTATACCTTTAAAATGGACTATTATTGGATGATGGGTGATAACAGACACAGAAGCCTTGACTCCAGATATTGGGGATATGTTCCGGAAGATCATATTGTGGGAAAACCAAAATTCATTTGGCTATCGCTTGATCGAGACAAGAGTTTTCCTGCAAACATAAGAATCAGGAGGATGTTCAAAAAAATTAAGTAGACTTATTCTGACAAGATATATTTTGCCTAGAAAGGGAATTCCTCAGTAGATTCAAAAATGAATTTTCCAATTAAACTATTTTAAGGTGAAGAATTTTATTGAAAAGTATGAGAAAAGAGAAGTAATAAGATTTTCTGTAACATTTATAATATACATTCTCTGGGTAATATGGCTCGGCAATTATTGGTTTCTATTCGGGTTACCTATAATTGTTGATATTTACCTGACTAAGAAAGTAAACTGGACACCCTGGAAAAAAAGAGAAGGAACAAATCACTGGGCAGTAGAGTGGTTCGATGCATTATTATTTGCTGTTGTTGCCGTAACAGTAATAAATATTTTCTTATTTCAAAATTATAAGATCCCAACAGGATCAATGGAAAAATCACTGTTGGTTGGCGATCATTTGTATGTTAGTAAGGTAGCTTATGGACCAAGACTTCCAAACACACCACTTGCCATACCTTTTATGCAACATACAATTCCGGGGACCGATAGTAAATCGTATGTTGAATGGATTAAATTGCCTTACAAAAGGATTAAAGGTTTTGGTAAAATTAAACGTAATGATCCTGTTGTTTTCAATTTTCCGGCAGGAGATACAGTTTGCAGAGATAAATCATTGCAAACTTTTAGTTTTCATTTTTTAATAAGACAACAGGCTAACAATATAAAATTACGTGACAAATATGCTAAACAAGCTTTGAAATCTGATGAAGAATACTATAATTTTGCCCGTGAAAAAATCCTGGCACAACAAGATATTCTGGTACGGCCTGTTGACAAACGTGATAACTACATTAAGAGATGTGTGGCTATCCCGGGAGATACATTGCAAATCATTGAAGGGAAGGTGTTTATAAATGGAAAACCGCAGATTGATATTCCTGGTTTGCAATATAATTATGCTGTTCTCACTGATGGCAGAAGATTGAATGTCAAAAAATTACAGCAATTAGGTATAAGTGAAGCAGATCTAACATATAATTCAGAATATTTGCAGGTTCCACTGACTCAGGAAATGGTTTCATCCCTGGAAAAAAATAATTTTATTCAAAGAATAGAGCCACTCTTCAGGGAGAAGGATTATTACAACTTTCAGATGTTTCCACACGATACTTTGTATCAATGGAATCTGGACAATTTCGGCCCCATTTATATACCGCAAAAAGGAATAACAATTGATATTGATTTAAATAACCTGCCTTTTTATAAAAGAATCATCGGCTATTATGAACAAAATGATCTTGTAGTAAAAGATAGCACCATATACATCAATGGAGAACCTTCAACCACTTATACCTTTAAAATGGACTATTATTGGATGATGGGTGATAACCGACATAATAGTCTTGACTCCAGGTATTGGGGATATGTGCCGGAAGATCATATAGTAGGAAAACCAAAATTCATTTGGCTATCGCTTGACCGAGACAAGAGTTTTCCTGCAAACGTAAGAATCAGGAGGATGTTTAAGAAAATTAAGTAGGCTTTTACTGACTGTTAAAACCTATTTTAGAACGGGAATTCCTCACTTGATTCCACCTCTACCTTTTCATTTACAGGTTTATCTGCCTCCTGATGTTCCTCATGAGGATAAACAAATATTGCCGCATGTGGATCAGTAACCGGACAAGCATGCTCACAAGCTCCGCAACCAATACAAATATCAGTATTCACTTCAGGTATGGTTAAATCGTCTTTATAAGGTACCATATACACTGCCTGGGTAGGACAATGTTCAGAACATGATCCACATGCAGTTCCCTCCGATTCAACAATGCAGAGTCTCTGTGTGAATTGAACCGTACCTATCTGGGTTAATTTCTTTTCTGATTTTGTAAGAGCTAGTATGGCACCTGTCGGGCACACTTCCCCACATTTGGTACATTCAAAGTTGCAGAAGCCAATTTTATTATCAAGTCGAGGAAGCATCATTCCTGTAAAACCATACTCCAGAAATGCAGGTTGAAGAACATCTGAGGGACAAACAGAAATACAAAGCTGACATCCAATACAATTCTTTTTCAAATGTTCAATACTCACAGAACCCGGAGGACTTATAGGTCCACGCGTACTAAATCGTTTTTTTCCATGTCCACCTTCATCATGATCGTCCTCTGCTTTTGCCAGTAATGGATTAATTCCAAGAAATAGCAAACCTGCCTTAATAAAATTTCTTTTATGAGTATCTGTTTCAGTTCGAATTTCAGATTTAATACGCCATGAGTTTTTATAAGCTATGGATGACTCTTCACATACTGGAATGCAATTGAAACAGGAAACACATCTTGATGCGTCAATTTGCATCTCTTTTATGTTAATGCAGTTAGCCTTGCATGAAATCTGACATTTCCCACAGTGTGTGCATGATGAATTGTCTATTTTAATTTTCAGAAAAGATACTTTGGAAAGCAGTCCGAGAATAGCTCCTACAGGGCATACTGTATTGCAATACAATCTGTCACGAAAGAACACCATTACAGAAATTCCCAAAAAAACTGTTAAGCTGGCAAAGAAAAGCAAAGGATTATAGACATTAAATAGGAGAGGTTGAATAGAATATATGTTCAGACTCACAAATAATTTTGAAATCACATTATTGATTGCAATGAATAATGGCTGATATAAATTGGCTGCTATTCTTCCAAAATTTGCATAAGGATCCAGCAAGTTAATGGCTAGTAATCCAGTAATAAATAAAGAAACTATTGCAAGACTTAGAATTCCATATCTGAGAATATTCAAGGGTTTTTTATACTTCCTTCTTTTCTGCTTAATCGGAAGTCTTCTTTTAGAAAAGGCCATCACATCCATTACTATTCCTAATGGACATAAAGTAGAACAATAAATACGGCCAGAAAATAGTGTAAGAAGTATAGCAAAAATAAATCCGAAAGAAACAATTCCAGGTATATGAGGAAATTTCAGAAATGAGGGTAAAAACTGAAAAGAAGTAAAAAATACAGTTATTCCGGATGGAAGTTTAGCTTTAACATCCGAAAATATCAATACAAACCCTGCCAGAAATAGAATTGAAATAATAATTCTTACAGGCCTTAAATGTTTTTGTATTTTCATCAAATCGATATCCTTTTTATATTCAAAGAATCCAAATCAGTAGTTCCAACACCCAAACCTTCAGCAATACCAATATGCTTCACGCTTGCTGTTTCAATACCAAAAATTTTTGTAGCCGCGGTATCAGAAGCAACCATGTCAGTGCTTAAAATCTGGTATTTCATTGTTGCTACATCATTCACTGAAACACCTCTTGGGCCATTTCTCTTCATTACTCTGAATCCATCAATAACATTCAAATCAGGTTTTCTGTATGTTGCAAAATCTGCAATACACTGGTGCAAACCATTTGCATGATAATAGCGTCTGTCCCAAACAATGCCCATCAGGTTCTTCATAGTAAGCGACATTTGAGCTCCACCATGATTTTTCAATATGGGTACATTAATGAATACATCTGAATCCAGGATAGCCTTGTGCACCTTGGCCTCTTTCAGAGTTACTCCTTTTGCAATTTTAACCGGCCGGTAATCAGCTTCCATTGCCCCGGTCACCATTTGTCCGCCATTGTCTTTTACAGCCTTTTCAATTCCTGAGTTTTTATAGCAGCGGGTCCATTCATCGCAAGTCTTATCAAAAACAATAACTTTTTTGGCCCCTGCAGCAAGACAATGCTTAACAATATGTCCAACAAGTTCCGGGTTTGTATTGGCTGCACGCTCTGGAGCAGAGTCCCATCCTATGTTTGGTTTTACAACCACAGTCTGGTTTGGTTTTATAAAGTTTTTCATTCCCCCTAAAGCAGCTATACCCTGATCAAACATTTCCATCGGATTGCCATTTTTAACAGCAACAAGATCGAATGGTAAATCAAGACTTGTACCTGAAGCAAGCAATGAGTTCCATCTGCCCATTGAAAATAAAGCTCCTGAAGCCACCGAAGCAGCCACTGATCTCCGAATAAAATCTCTCCTTTTCATTTCTTTGTATTTTATTGTAGTAGAAATTTAATGAAAAGACATTTCTTATCATGGACTTTTTTAATTTTCCATTATAATTTAAAATCAATCTAAGGATCAATATATTTGTATTTTTGTAATCTTTTTAAATGCAAATTTTTTGAGACTTAATAAATAGGAAAGAATAATGGATATTTTATATTACGATTGCTTTGCGGGAATTAGTGGAGATATGAACCTTGGCGCTCTTATAGACCTGGGAGTGCCTTCCGAATACCTGATAAAAGAATTAAAGAAACTGAATCTTGAAGGATATGAGATTCGTGTAGAAGAAAGCATAAAAATGGGCATTAGCGGTACAAAAGCGAATGTAATCCTGGAAAGTGAGAAGAAAGATAAACATACACATGAGCACCATCATCACTCACATGAACACCGAAACCTTTCAGATATAAGAAAAATTATTGAAGAGAGTGAGTTAAACGATTATATAAAAGAAAAAAGCATGCTGATCTTTCAGGAAATTGGAGAAGCGGAAGCAAAGATCCATGCGAAAAGCATTGATGAAATTCATTTTCATGAAGTAGGTGCTGTAGATTCAATAGTTGATATTGTTGGTACAGCCATATGCATCGATTACCTGAAACCAGATAAAATAATTTCTTCAACCGTTGAACTAGGTGGAGGGTTTGTTAAATGTGCACACGGAACTTATCCCGTTCCTGCCCCGGCAACAGCAGAAATATTAAAAGATATACCTGTTAAAAAAGGATCAGTTGATAAGGAAACAACTACTCCCACAGGAGCAGCAATACTGAAAGTACTTGTTGATGAGTTTACTGATCAGACAAATTTTACTATTGAAAAAGTTGCATACGGTATTGGACATTATGATTTGCAATTGCCAAATGTTCTTCGTGTTTATGCTGGCAAGCAAACAGTGTCAGGTAATATGGAAAAAGCTGAAGCTATATTATTTGAGTGCAACATTGATGATATGAACCCTGAGTACTATGATTATCTGATTGATAAGTTGTTTGAAGCAGGGGCACATGATGTATTCCTGGTGCCTATAATCATGAAAAAATCCAGACCAGCAGTTCAAATAAAAGTTTTATGTTCCGGAAGTAAACAAAAAGAAATAGAACAAATTCTTCTTGAAGAAACAACTTCACTAGGATTGCGTTATATACCCGTAACAAAATCGATGCTAGAGAGGAGAGTTAAAACAATAGACACTGCATTTGGAAAGATTAAAATCAAAGAAGGATTGTATTCAGGAAAATCAATTAAATACAAAGCAGAATATGATGATTGTGTAAAAGCTGCAAAAAAACACAAGGTAAGCCTGCAAAAGGTATATTCTGAAGTTGAGTATTGTGTAAAAAAATTAGAAAGATGAATGAGAAGAAATTAAAGGAGATCCTATCACAGGTTAAAGAGGGTAAGCTTCATCCGGAAGAAGCATTGCATTTATTCAAAGATTTTGATTACAAAGAGCTGAATTACGCAAAAATTGACAATCACAGGCAGTTGCGAACCGGTTACCCTGAAGTCATTTTCGGACAAAATAAAACTCCTGAACATATTACTGGCATTGTTGAGTATATGCTGAATCATGACAATAACATCCTCATTACAAGAACAAACAATGATGTATTTAAGAAGGTACTTAAGCTTGATAAGGAAGCTGTATTTCATGAAATGGCGAATTGTATTACCATAAGGAAAAATACCGGTGAAAAGCCTAAAACACACATTGCCCTTGTTTCTGCCGGTACATCAGATATGTCAGTTACAGAAGAAGCAGCAGTAACCGCTGAAATTTTCGACAACAAGGTAATAAGGTACTACGATGTAGGTGTTGCCGGAATCCATCGTTTCTACAACAATGTAAGCGATATCCGAAAAGCCCGGGTAGTTATAGTAGTTGCGGGTATGGAAGGTGCCCTTCCAAGCATCGTTGGGGGCATGGTTGACAAACCAGTAATTGCCGTTCCAACTTCGGTTGGGTATGGAGCTAATTTTGGAGGACTTTCAGCTCTGCTTGGCATGCTTACAAGCTGCGCCAGCGGAGTAAGTGTTGTGAATATTGATAATGGATTTGGTGCTGGTTACCTTGCCAGCATGATTAATAAATTATAGCCTTCAATTCCATGCAGAAATGTAAGAAAATCTTACTCTCTACTGCTTATCTTCCAAATATTCAATACTTTTCTAAGATTCTGTCTTTTGAGGAGGTGTATATTGAAGTGCACGATAATTACCAAAAACAAAGCTATAGAAATCGTACAACCATTTATGGGGCAAATGGTCTGCTTGATCTTATAATTCCTGTTAAACAACCAGATGGGAATAATACCAGGACACAGGATGTGTTGATTGATTATGACATGCCCTGGAATGAAACACATTGGAAAGCTTTGGTTTCAGCCTATAAACACAGTCCTTTTTTTGAAATATTTGAAGAAGAACTAAAACCACTGTATAAAAGGAAATTCAAATATCTCCTGGAGTGGAACTTCCATCTTCTAGATAGTATAATAGCTATGATTGGACAGAATATTTCTTATACTAAAACTGAATCATTTGATACTGATTTAAGTTCTTCTGCTTGCGACTACAGAGAAAGCATTCATCCAAAAACAAGAATGCATAAGCCCGATCCCTATTTCTCTCCTCTATCCTATTTCCAGGTTTTTGCTGCAAAACATGGTTTTCAGAAAAACCTGAGCTTTATTGACCTATTGTTTAATGAAGGTCCGCAAGCAGCTCACTTGTGTAAGAAAACAGTTGTAGGTTAGAATAGCATATTCAGAGTAAATATTAAAACATATTCTCAGTCTAAAACTTATAACCCAATGTCAGGAGAAATCTTGATATTTTAGAATCCAGGTTACTTGTATAAGGCTTTGTGTCCTCCATCTGATATAAAATATATCTTTCATCGTAAATTTTATAACTCCAGGCAAAACCTACTATAATATTCTTATCTCTAAAACCGATACCGGCGGAATAATTGTATTGGTGAGCATCAAAATTAATTTCACTTTCTTTATATGGACTACCATAATAACCAAAGCCACCTCTCAAATACAGTTTTTTAATTCTAAATTCAGCTCCGGTCTTTAAATTCATTGTACTTCTGTATATTGCTTTTATACCCTGGTTTTCATCATAAAAATCATAGCCATCCCCGCCCTTGCGTAAGCGCATTGTTGAATAATCAATGAATTCCAGATCTGCACTGACAATTGCGAATTTTCCTATTGTTACTCCTGCACTTCCAATTAATTTATAAGGAGTAACAATGCGGTAATCATTCTCAGCATCATATATTGTGTTTCCATACCCATCCTGTGGATATATAATGTCATTACCAACAAATGAGGAGCTTATATTGGCTTCATAAACTTCATTGATATAATATACAACAGGTGTATGAAATGCAACTCCTAATCGTAAAAGTGATATAGGTTTAACTATAACTCCAAATTTACCGCTATAACCTGTTCCTCTTATGCTAAGTTTCTCATAATAGTTAAATTGATCGTTGTATTCGGTATTAGCAAATTCCGTAAAATTTGATCTTTCTTCAAACCGTATTGGAGTAATTGCTAAAGTTGCTCCAAAATAAAGAAAGTGTCCATAATTGAAACCTGCTGAAACAACCCATTCATTCATTTTACCTGAACGTTCTATTATATTTCGTTGAGTATTGTTGTAGGAGCCATCTACATTTTTTAAATATTCATTTAAAAAATACTGACCAGATAAAGTATCAAAATCCATTACATAACTATCATAAAAAAGTCCCTCTGAAAAAGGTAGCAAATTTACGGGGTCAACTGGTCCTGCCCCTTCCCCATAATTTGCACTGGATACATACAAATCACCCAGAGATGATTCAGTATTTCCTCCTTCAATAGCAATATTGCTGTGGTAATTATTTAAACGGTTAAATCCAAAAGCGATAGTTGCTCCAATAAAACCTTTCTCTTTTTCTTTATTAAAGGAGACAACATAACCAAAATTGCTAATGTTGAAATTGTATTTATTCTCTTCTACCTCATTTCCAATATACCTTGAGGTGGTTTTATCAAAATACAATTCAGGTGTGATTGTTAACTCTGAACTACGATAAACTCCTAATCCTGCAGGATTACTGGAAGCGGAATAAAAATCACCGCCAAGGGCTCCAAATGCACCACCCATGGCAGTTGATCTTGCAGTTCCTCCTGCATATGTTTGCGAAAATCTTAAAGCATCAACCCAGTCTTGGGCTTCGGCCTGCAGGCAAGTAATAGTCAGTATGAGTAAAGGAAATAGCCTTTTCATAATTTAAAAGTGTTGCTTAATGGATTATTATCGTGATCTTGAAGAATTACTACTACTGCTGCTCCTTGAACCTGAAGAACTGCTCCTTGAACCTGAAGAACTACTCCTTGAAGTACTACTTCCTGAAGAAGAGCTACTTCTGGAACCTGAAGAATTGTATGAGCTGCTGCTGCGGGTTCCTGATGAACTTCTGTTGTATGAGCTGCTTCCTGAAGATCGACTTGTAGAAGTACCACTGCTTGAACCAGAACTCCTGGTTGGTGTGTTGTAACTTCTTGAGGTTGAACTTCCACTTTGACTACCACTTGATCTTTGAGTAGAAGTTGGTCTTGTATAAGTCGATGGTCTGCTAGTTGACGATCTGTTATAAGAACTATTACTATTTGAAGGCGAACTAGTTCTTACAGGTTGAGTATAGCTTCGCGTAGATTGTTCACGAGTTGTAGAAGATGGTCTGGTTTGTGTGGTTGTCCTATTCCTATCATATTCCTGCGTCCGTCTGTTTTCCGGACTTGAACTCACACTTCGGCTTGTTGAATTATAAGGTTGTTTAGATCTTGCAGCTGCTGCAGATGAACTTGAGCTTGTACTCCTTGAGTTGTAAGTCCTTGATACGCCAGGACTTGCAGACGGACTTGAAGAGTAACTTCTCCTGGTTGCCGAGTAAGTGCTGTTTGAACTTCTGTTGCTCCTGTATCCATGTCCGTAATATCTACTAGAGTTATAGTAAGAATTACTGTAATAATAGTCAGATAGATAAGGACGATAATAAGAATAATATGGATAGTAGTCATAATAATAATATGGGTATCCGTAATATGGATAATGATAGTAGCTATAGTAATTATAATAGCTAGGGTACCCGTAATAAACGCCCCAACTTGAATATGGATATCCCATTGAAAAACTGACTCCCCAACTTGGACCCGGGTTGACATATGTTACATCATAATATCCGCAAGTTTGGCAACATGAATTAGAACGTCTGAATCTTGATTCATAGTCATCGTAATACTCATCATTGTAATCCTTGTCAGATTTTTGAGAAGCACTTTTTTCTTCAGTACGATTTTCAGATCCTATATAATCAAGATCTTCGTTATATTCTTTCTCTGTCTGAATGTTTTTATTGGCTAAAGCGCTGTCAGATTTTCTATTAGCTTCCTTCTCCAAAGACTCAATGTACTTTTCATAATCACTCTTTTCGTATTTAGCTTCTTCAGTCTGTTCTTTTTCTTTATCCTTTTTTGGAGAATAATAGAGGTCGTCATACTCCTGCGCATTTAGATAGTTTGCTAAGGAAAAAACTACCATCAGGCTTGCGATAATCGATATGTAGTAAAATTTTTTCATGGCTAACCCTCCTATTTCTAATTTTGGTGAATATATAAATAATATTTTTTTACTTTGCACGAATTGTCTTTATTAAAAAGGTTTCAAATACTATACCAAAATAGAAAACATGGCGAAAGAATTGACAAATAAAGAAGAAAATTATTCACAGTGGTACAATGATATTGTAGTAAAGGCGGATCTTGCGGAAAATTCAGCAGTAAGAGGTTGCATGGTTATTAAGCCCTATGGCTATGCTATATGGGAACAAATGCAGGCCATTTTAGACAAAATGTTTAAAGATACAGGTCATGTTAACGCATATTTCCCTCTTTTTATTCCAAAATCCTATTTTAGTAAAGAAGCCAGCCATGTTGAAGGTTTTGCCAAAGAATGTGCAGTTGTTACTCATTACAGATTAAAAAATGCAGAAGATGGCAGTGGTGTAGTTGTTGATGAGACCGCAAAACTTGAAGAAGAACTAATAATCCGTCCAACATCTGAAACAATTATCTGGAATACTTATAAGAATTGGATTCAATCTTACCGCGATTTGCCCATTTTGATTAATCAATGGGCCAATGTAGTACGTTGGGAGATGCGAACCAGAATGTTTCTGCGTACTACTGAATTCCTATGGCAGGAAGGACATACTGCTCACGCTACAAAAGTGGAGGCACAGGAAGAAGCTCTTCGCATGTTGGATGTATATGTTGATTTTATGGAGAAATATTTGGCTATTCCAGCTATTAAGGGTGATAAAACCGAAACGGAAAGATTTGCAGGTGCTGAAAACACTTATACTTTTGAGGCTATGATGCAGGATGGAAAAGCATTACAGACGGGAACTTCTCATTTTCTGGGTCAGAACTTTGCCAAAGCTTTCGACGTCAAATTTACTTCAAAGGAAGGCAAGGAAGAATATGTTTGGGCTTCATCCTGGGGAGTAACTACAAGGCTTGTTGGAGCACTAATTATGGCTCATTCTGATAACAACGGGCTTATTATTCCACCTAAAATTGCCCCGATACATGTAGTTATTGTTCCTATATATAAAACTACAGATCAACTTAATGAAATCTCAAAAGCTGCAATAGATATCAAGGAAAAATTGGAATCGAAAGGATTGACTGTAAAATTCGATGATAGAGATACACACAAACCAGGATGGAAATTTGCTGAATATGAATTGAAAGGAGTGCCTGTGCGCCTTGCATTAGGACCGCGTGACCTTGAGAATGGAACTGTTGAGGTGGCCAGACGAGATACACTTGAGAAGAATACTGTACCACTAAATGAAGTTGAGTCTTATGTAACAGATTTAATGGACAAAATTCAGCAAAACATCTTTGATAAGGCATATTCTTTCAGAGAAAAAAATACTTTTCTGGTAGATGACTGGAATGAATTTAAAAAGATAATGGCTACCACTGGTGGGTTTGTTATGGCCCATTGGGATGGTACAAGTGAAACAGAAATAAAGATTAAAGAAGAAACCAAAGCTACAATTCGCTGCATTCCTTTTAATTCCAAACTCGAAGAAGGAAAATGTATTTATTCAGGAAAACCTTCAAAACAACGTGTACTTTTCGCTATTGCTTACTAAATTAGTACAGTCATCAAGGTTATTTTAAAAATTTAAATACATGATTATGAAAACTTTTCATTTTCTCTTAGCAGCAGGAATCATATTATCCGGATGTATGCAGCCATCAAACACTGAAAATAAATCAATAATGGAAAAGGTAAATCAATATGCTGAAATAACTCTTACTGCAGATATTTCACAATTGACGGAGAAACAGAAAGAGATGTTACAATTGTTATTTCAGGCAGCTGATATAATGGATGAGATCTTTTGGCTTGAAGCCTATGGCAATAAGAAAGAGCTTTTGAATAGCATTGAAAATGAAGACATAAAGAGATTTGTTCAGATCAATTACGGGCCGTGGGAAAGATTAAATGGAAATAAGTCCTTTATTCCTTCGATAGGAGAAAAACCAGAAGGAGCTAATTTCTATCCTGTTGATATGACCAAGGAAGAATTCGAGGCTTTAGATGATCCACAAAAAACCAGTCAATATACAGTGATAAGAAGAGCAGATGACGGAAGTCTGATATCTATTCCCTACTATATTGAATTTGCTGAAAAAATAAGTACAGCCGCAGAATTAGTAAAAAAAGCATCTACTCTGGCTGAAGACGAAGGATTTAAAACCTACCTGGAATTAAGGGCTGAAGCTCTCCTTTCTGACCAATATCAAAAAAGTGATATGGCTTGGATGGATATGAAAACAAACCTTGTTGACTTTGTTATTGGACCAATTGAAAATTATGAAGACCAACTCTATGGATACAAAGCAGCACATGAAGCATATATTTTACTAAAAGATTTAAGTTGGACTAAACGTCTTGAAAAGTACGCAGCATTATTGCCTGAATTACAAAGCAAGCTGCCTGTTGAAGAACAATATAAAGCAGAATCACCAGGTTCAAATTCTGATCTTGCCGCCTATGATGTTATATATTATGCCGGTGATTGCAATTCAGGTGGTAAAACAATAGCTATAAATCTGCCAAATGACGAAGAAGTCCAGTTGCAGAAAGGCAGCAGGAGATTGCAGTTGAAAAATTCTATGAAGGCCAAATTTGATAAAATACTTGTACCTATTGCAGAAGAATTGATAGTTGAAGAACAACAAAAACATATCACTTTTGATGCATTCTTTGAAAATACAATGTTTCATGAAGTTGCTCATGGTTTAGGAGTAAAAAATACCATTAACAACATGGGTACTGTCAGAGAATCTCTAAAAAACCAATATTCAGCCATTGAAGAAGGAAAAGCTGATATTTTAGGATTATTCCTTGTAACTGAGTTAAAAGATATGGGTGAACTGGATGTTGATCTTATGGATAATTACACCACCTTTCTTGCTGGTATTTTTCGCTCTATACGTTTTGGATCATCAAGTGCACATGGCAAAGCAAACCTGATAAGATTCAATTTTTTTAAAGAAAAAGGTGCCTTTGAAAGAAACGAGGAAGGAAGATATGCTGTTAATTTTGAAAAAATGCAACTAGCTATTCATGAACTCTCTAAAAAAATAATTGTGATACAGGGAGATGGAAATTTTGATGGTGCAAAAAATATGGTAACAAAATACGGAATAATCACTCCTATACTTCAAGAAGATCTTAATTTGATAGAATCAAAAGAAATTCCTGTTGATATTGTATTTGAACAAGGACCTGGTGTGATTGGTTTGTAAACAAAATAAGGAAAGGTTTAATTAAAATCAGAAACCCAACTTACCACGTTTCTCATCGTCTGGATCAGTTTTTCTGAATTGTATAACAACACCTACGCATCTTCGGTCATTTGAGCCTTTAATATCAACATCAGGAACACTTACCTGAATTATCAGGTTCCTTGTAACGTCATTTGAAAAAGTAATAGATTCGCTGTATTCATCATCGGCATTGTCATAAATTACAGTTCTCTTGGCATTGTCCTCTAATATTCTAAATTGTATATCACCAAATTTACGATGGGCACATACAGCAACGTAATAATCTTCACCGCTATAAGCAACAATTTTTAACTCACTTGTTTGTCCTTGTTTAAATAGAGCGCTTTTTGACTGGCGGCTGTAAAAGAAAGTGTAATCAGCATATATGCAATGATACTGATGATATCCTGTACAATCTTGGGCAAATGAAAAAATCGGAGATAGAATAAGACTTACAAACAGTATGATTTGGATAGTTTTTTTCATTCTTTGTTTTAGTTTTCCTGATTTTCAGTTATTAGCTTACGTGTTTTAAAAGTAACATCTCTAAGTTTATAGTATTGGGCTTCAGTAATTGTTATTTTTTCTCCACCTTTAATAATTAATTTTCCATCTTCTGTTTTATCCACAGTAGTCTCCTCAGTTTCGGTTTTTAATTCGTTAAATACTTTTCTCAGAGGACTCAGTAATTTTATGGCATCCTCAACATTTGGATCATCTGAAAACTCAAGGGAATAACTTATCAAATTTTTCAGTACCAATTTTTGATCTGATATTCTTTGCATAATAAGGTTCTCTTCATCAAATTCTCCAGCCAGACTGAAAGCTAGGTAGAGACTCTCTACAAATCCACCAATGGAAATTATTGCAAAAACTTTTTCTTTATCGTTCTCAACCAGGTAATTTGTAATGCTGGTCATAGCCTCATCTGTTAAAGATTTTAGTGAATCAACATTACTTAGATTATCTTCAAATCTTTTCAATAAAATCGGATCAAAAGCTGAGGTTATTCTTAATTTATCACTTAAACCATAAACAACAGTAAAATAGGTCAATGCCTCTTTTTGTCGTTGAAATAAAGTAATGTAAGCAAGGTCAGCAATATAAATTCCAAGGTTTAGTGCCTGAGATTTTGAATCGAGAAAAGTTTTAGCATTTTCAATTGGTAAGATAGCTATATCATTAAATTCTAGTTCTGCCTTATCAATAAAATTAAGCATTTCATCAGGTGAAGGAAAACGATAATATATTTCCTTCATGTTTTCCATCTGCTCAAATCCTGTTAAATTATCCTCAACCACATCCTTCTTTGTGTCTGAGTTTCTGTTCCTGCATGACAAAACGAACAGAATAAGAAATACGCCTAATAGAATTTGTCTTATATTCATAGAACATAAATTAATAAAATATAAATTAAAATTAATAAAAAGCTTTTTGCTTCACCCATTATTCTTTTTTATTCTTCATTGTTGGCAATACTGAAATTTTCAAATGCCCCTTCAAATTCCTTATTATGGCAGTAATATTATACGTAGCAAAAAACTGCACTAATTTCTTTAATCCTTCGACTACGAGCAAGCAATAAAATAGTAATGCCATCAAAGATAATATTACTATATTAAACCAGTAAGTATCTATGTAAGAATTGAGTAACCTTTTCTCATTTGCAAAAAGATGTGCTCTTCCAAATTTCATATGAGGGACAATAAATATCGGTTCATCTTTTCTAATAAGTTGATTATTGTACTCTATAATCTTTAAAGTCTCTCGTTTGTTTAATACTATTTCATCAATTTTTATGTTGTCATAATCCTGTTTAAAACTTATTAATTTTTCGTTGTTACCCAATGCATTTCTAAGTTCAAGCAAATAATAATCTTTCTCATCAATGGAGGCATCCAGCTGTTTTGAGTATATCCGGCGACAATACTCAATAAATTTTCTTGTTTTATTGGCGGCTGAAATATTAAAATCGTTTGAATTAAGCTGATAAATAAAATTAATATCAGCCTCACTAAGTTGATTTCCAATTTTCTGAATTTCATTTCTAAGTAACTCCAGATCATTTGCTGTTTCAAAAATATTTTTATTTAATTTTTTATTCCTTTCAACGGTATTTAATTTTAGTACAAGTTCAGGTAAAAGATAATTCAGTTTAAATGCCGCATCACTTGCTTTTTGTTCGATAACAAATAGTGGTTTTTCGTATTTATTCTTTTTAAACTGATTCACAGTAAGTCCTTCATACGCCCATCTTGAAGGCATTATATCTCCAACTAAGGGAACATAATTAGGATTGGTGAGCAGAGAATTCAATTTTTCAAACTGTATCATAGCCCCGCCAAGTAAAATTTGGGGAACCAGGAGCAAAGGAATAAGTATATAAATGGCAACAACTGACTTTAGTGCAGAAGAAATATTAAGTCCTATCAGGTTAGATAAAACAGATGCAATAAAAAGCATTAACCAATAATAAAGAAACATATCCTTGATTTGGAGAATTGAATTACCAACCCAAACAAACAATGCTGATTGTATTGCAGAGAGTAAAATCAGCAAAGCAAACTTAGAATTGTAATAACTAAATCTGCTTAGGTTGAGGAATGACTCCCGCTGTAAAATTTTTCTGTCATTAATAATTTCCTCTGCACTAACCATCAGTCCTAAAAAGAGTGCAACTACAACACTCATAAACAAATAGATGGGAAGATTTACATTCTCACCATAAATATACAGATTCGGGTCTTCTTTACTTCCTATATTGTATTTTGTAAACCAGCCTAGTATAAAGGCCAACAGAGGAGCTTCCAGCAAATTAATTAATAAATATTGTTTGTCACTAAGTTTGGAAAGTAAATTCCTTATGCTAAATATTTTAAATTGTTTCCCTCTGCTAGGAATCTGAAAATCATTGGAAGGAAGGTTAGATTTTATCTCCGAACCAAGCTTGATATTTGGTTCCAGATTTTTTTTAAAACCCTGATACCATGCATCAGATGAAACTTGTCTTTCATCAATTACCTCTCCATATTCGTTGACTTTCTTAGATTCAATTATTTGCAATACCTGTTCGGGATTCACGTTACCACAAGTGGGGCATTCTCCATCTTCAGCATTAATAAGCTGATTTTCACTTTTAAAATATACTAGTGCATCCATAGGATTTCCATGAAAGACTACTTTTCCGCCTTTGTCTAAAACCAGTAACTTATCAAATCTTTTATATATGTTAGAAGAAGGCTGGTGAATATTTATAATAACTAGTTTACCTAGAAGGCTTTGTTGCTTTAATAGATCAATAACAACATCCGAATCAGATGAAGAAAGTCCTGAAGTTGGTTCATCAACAAAAAGCACAAAAGGTTCACGTATTAGTTCAAGGGCAATATTTAATCTTTTTCTTTGCCCACCTGAAATGTATTTGTTCAGCGGATCACCCACTTTCATATTTCTTATCTCATAGAGATCCAGATCTACTAGCACCTTATTAACCCGCTGAATAATTTCAGCTTTGTCTAAATTTTTAAAACATAGCTGACCATTGAAATAAAGATTCTGAAAAACTGATAATTCATCAATCAAAAGATCATCCTGTGGAATAAAACCTATTATTCCCTTTAGTTGATTCTTTTCCTTATGAACATCAAAACCATTAATTAGTACTCTGCCTTTCCGGGGATTCAGGTTGCCATTCAGAAGATGAAGTAGTGTTGATTTCCCTACTCCACTTCCACCCATAACACCTACAAGCATGCCAGATTCTTCGTACATTGTAAAAGCTTGGATGCCATTGTTGGAATTTGCAAATCTGAATTCAAGATTTTCCACTACAAAACTTATTCTGAAATCTGATTCTGCTTGAAGAAATTCCTTAACAATGTTGCTATAGTAGATTGTGCCAATTAAAGGACTTTTAATGGTTGATCCTTTTTCAAGATAATATGTTTTGTTTGGAATTACTTCTTTGCCCTTGTAAAATAACCTGTCTCCAGCCCCAATATTTCTAAAAAGATAAGCATTGGCCATCTCAACAGAAAGTATAATGATCTTCCCTTTTAAATATTCCTTGTAAACATGTTTAATACCCGGATAATCCATTGCATCTTTGCTATCGATGATTAAAAGGTTTTCCTTTTGCGGAATATCATATAAAGTATCCAGGACAAAGGACTTACAACTCTGAAAAACTTTTTCATCAAACTTAAAGGCAATAGAAATCGTTCTTACAAAATCAATATCTTCATCCAATATAGTTTCCTTGATATTTAATATTTCCAATAACTGCATTAGCACAAGCAGTTTTTGTGTTTTATTCAATGTTAGATTTATCTGTTCACAGATGATTATTGCTTTAACAGAAAAAAGTGACATCTGCTTTTCACCA
Organism: uncultured Bacteroidales bacterium; assembly: GCA_964456285.1. Taxonomy (GTDB): domain Bacteria; phylum Bacteroidota; class Bacteroidia; order Bacteroidales; family UBA10428; genus UBA10428. The sequence continues at coordinate 10,226 of CAYWBC010000020.1, read as the reverse complement.
GTTTTCGCTTCTCTCTCTCTCAGGCTGGAATGATAAAAGTCGTACATAATAAGGTATTGATTTACCTTACCTGGATTAACCAATTGCTTCAGATACGACTCGATAATAGCCCTGGATTGCTGTAATTTTTCCTCGGGATGTATTTGGGTTACAATAGCAAATAACCGCATCATGCCTTTAAGTATTGATTCGGTCATCGACATATAGAAAATTGATTTTAATTGATTATAGCTATAATATTACAAATAATCTTGTTGAAAATACATTCGAAGTACTGTAAAAAATTCACATATTTCCTTTAATGGATGTACAATTGCAAATTTATTATAAATTTACTAGCAAAGTTTATCAATAGTCATAGATGGGCAACAAAAAGGTTAAAATACTAATTGCAGATGATGAGCCGATAGGAAGAGATCTATTGGAAGCTATATTATCCCCGGAAGGTTATGATCTTATTTTTGGCTGTGATGGTGAAGATGCGTATAATACTGCCATTGAGCATCATCCTGATATTATTTTACTGGATGTTATGATGCCAAAAATGGATGGTTTTGAAATTTGTGAAAAGCTTCGAAAGATTAAAGAAACTGCACAAACTCCCATCTTTCTTATTACTGCTCTCGACGATAGAGATTCCAAAATCAGAGGCATTGATGCGGGAGCAAATGATTATATTTCTAAACCCTTTGATCGGATTGAGATACTGGCCAAAGTAAAGAATAGTGCCATTCTCATTAATAGCAGGAGTAAAAATACACTTGAACCGGAAACTGACAAAACACCTAGTAATCCCGATAATAAAAAGTCTGATTTGTTTAAGGAACTTTGTGATTTACATTTTACTCAGGAAATAAAAGAGAAGGGGCTCCTTATGCATAAATCGCTTTCACCGATGGAAAGTTCTCATGCATTTTTTCACAGCAAATCAGAGAGTGGTACCTTGTATTACCTGATTTCAAATTCTTTTGAAGAGAAAAAAGCAGTGATTATGAACTTATATCTGAAGGAACTGCTTGTACAAAATGCTCGCAAAAATCCGGATTCACCTTTAAAAATTGTAAAAGAAACTTTCCAGCAGTTTCATGATTCATCATCTATAAATTCAATTGCTAAATCCAATAAGCTTGAACTATTTATACTTGTATTATTGCAAAATAAAAACTCAGATAATTTTTTAGTATCAGGAAATAATCAAACTATTTTTGTTCGTTCATTATCAGAGCCAAACAATCTGCCTTCAAATAATTCATCATACCAACCCATAGTAATAAACGATGATCAGGAATTGGAAATCGCTCACCCTGCAAGTATATTTCTATTTTCCTCCAGTTTTTTAATCACTTCCTCAGAACAGGAAGTAAACACTTTTCTTAATGAGACTTATACCTCAGATAAGCAAGTTGATATTGCAGAGGTAGTAGAAAAATTCAGAGATAATCACGATATTATAATTGTAAATTATAGCATTTAGTTTCCTGCTTTGAAAAGTAGTACTTTCATTTATATTACCTGTTGTAAATCAATGAAAAGGATATTTTTTTCATTGATTTTATTGCTGTATATTCCTCTTACAACTTATTCTCAATTTGTAGTTCTGCTTGATACTTCAATATACTCTTCCAAAGACACTACCGTGGCTCCCTTTGTTTTTGATACGACTTCCTATCCTGGTAGTAATTTTGAAGAGTTTGTTCCTGAAATTGAAAAATCATTAAGATCATACTGGCAAAAAGAATTTATGAAGCTGATTTCTGTTAGTGGATCTAAAGAAAGTAAACCTCAATCTGATAACGGAACAAACTACCAGAAATATAGCGGCAAAATAATTAGAAATATTGATTTAATTCAGTTGGAGGTATTTGGTCAGACTGTTCTGGATACAAGCCAGCGGCCCAATACAAGGATTAAAAAATTAGGCAACGATTTACATGTCAATACACGTAGAAATATAATTCTTAAAAAAATATTCATTCAACCCGGCGATTCAATAGATCCTTTTAGTCTTGCTGATAATGAAAGATTAATACGCCAACTGCCATATATAAAAAATGTAAGGATATTAGTTACAGAAGTTGAGAATGATTCAGTTGATTTATTATTCTTAACAAAAGACGTTTATTCCATGGGATTTGGTTTGGAAATTTTTGATATTTCTTATGGCCAGACCGGAATCTGGGATAAGAACATCTTTGGAATAGGTCATGAATTTTACTATTACTTATCATGGAACTATAATAAACCACACAACTACGGCCATAAAGTAAAATACCGTATTCAGAACATAGGAAACACATTTCTTACTGCCAATTTTTCTTATGAAAATTTATGGGAAACAAAAGCATTCAGAATATTCCTCAATCGCAATTTTCTAACTCCTGAGATGAAGTATGCTGGTGGAATTGGTTTTGAAAGTATCAGGAGTACTATAAACATTGAATTACAGGATACCATTTTATTGGATGAAAAAGTAGATTATGATTACCTCGATTTGTGGATTGGTCGTTCATTTTTGCTTTCTCAATCCTACAGAAAGAATAAACGTACCAGTTTTGCTGTTACCGGAAGATTAATGAAGTATAATTTTTTCAAAAGACCTGAAAATGTATCGGCCCATTATATGCATGACTATCATAAAAGAACAATGATGCTTGGTTTAATAGGACTTTCCAGTCAGACATATAAAAAATCATACCTGGTATATGGTTTTGGGAAATCTGAAGACATACCCTCCGGATTACTGTTGACGTTTTCTGCGGGTTTTGAAAAAGATGAATTCTATGAAAGACCCTATATTGGATTCTCATATTCTTTTGGAGCTTTTGGTCCCAAATTTGGAATGATATTCTTCAGGATAGAATATGGAACCTTTTTCAATAATGGTATGGAACAGGGAACTATTAACCTGCTTTTTCAAAACTACTCCCCATTATTAAACCAAGAAGGGCGCTACAATTATCGTTTGTTTACAAAAATCAACTATAAGACCGGTATTAACCGCTTTAATGATGAGTTTCTCAAGCTTGACAATAATAACAATATCAGAGGTCTGAAGAATGCAAGTTTAAAGGGAGACCAGTTATTTAATATTAATTTTGAAACTGTCTGCTATTCACCCCATAACATTTTGGGATTCAGATTTGTGTATTTTCTTTTTATAGATGCCGGAATCATAAATACTAAAAATAAAATTCTCGCAGAAAGCCCTGTTTACTCTGGTATTGGAGCAGGAATCAGGATCAAAAATGAAAACCTTGTTTTCAATACTATCCAACTCAGATTTTCTTTTTATCCTATTGCACCTGCAAATTCTGAACTGCAATATGTATATTTATCAGGTATGACTGCACCACAGCATGAGAGTTTTATAATTCCTAAACCGCAGGTTATTGAATAAGCATTTTTGAGATAGGTTAAATTAAACAAAATCGATACTCAAATGTTTATATATCATTGTAATTAATAATTAAATAATAGAATAATTATGTCAGTATTAGTTGGGAAAAAAGCCCCAAAATTTAATGCGATTGCAGTAATTAATGGAGGCGAAATCATAGAAAATTTTACCCTTGATCAGTATTTAGGTAAAAAATACGTAATCTTTTTCTTCTACCCGGCAGATTTTACATTTGTTTGTCCTACTGAAATCATTGCTTTTCAAAACAAAATGGACGAATTTGAAAAAAGAAATGTTGCTGTAGTAGGCTGTTCAGTAGATTCAGAAAATTCACATTGGACATGGTTACAAACAGAAAAGAAAAATGGCGGTATTAAGGGAGTTAAATATCCTCTTGTAGTTGACCAATCAAAAACCATCTCAGAAAATTATGATGTTCTTGCAGGAGAATGGGATTATGATGATGAGGATAATGTTCACTTTAAAGGAACTCCTCAATCCTATAGAGGATTATTCCTTATAGATAAGAAAGGAATTGTTCGACATCAGGTAGTTAATGACATGCCAATTGGAAGAAGCATTGAGGAGGCCCTGCGTGTTGTGGATGCATTGCAATATCATGAAGAGAATGGGGAAGTCTGTCCAGCAGATTGGCATAAGGGCGATAAAGCACTTCATGAAACTCATGACAGCATTGCTGATTACCTTGGTGGTAAGTCCTGATTTTAAGATTCAAACAAAATAGAAAGCATTTCCGAATTCGGAAGTGCTTTTTTTTATTTTTGCATATGCAAAAAAGTATTTCAATACCTGCTCATAAAATTTCGAACCTCAAAGAAAAATTAATACAATATGCCAGGGAGAATGAAAATGCATGCATTCTTGACAGCAATTCTCATTATTTCCAAAATACCGGAAGCTTCGGCTATGGTAAATACGATCTTATTGCCGGTTTCAGCGCGAAATTATCAGCGCCAAATGACATTTCAGAATTCAATAATTTAGAAAAAATCAAGGCTGAAAATACATCATGGTATATGGGTTATCTCTCCTACGATCTAAAGAATGAGATTGAAGATTTACATTCTGATAATCCTGATCATCTTGGATGGCCGGATGTGTATTTCTTTCAACCGGATGTAGTATTTATTTTAGCAAATAATGTTCTGACTATCAATGCTCAGCATGAAAAAATTGATTTCTCAAAGCTTTTTGATCATCTGAATGCTTTCAAAAAAACTGAAGACAAAGCATCTACACTCAATCTTTATCCCAGGATTTCAAAAAAAGATTATTTATCGAGTGTAAAAAAAATACAGGATCACATAAAGAGAGGAGATATTTATGAGATCAACTTTTGTCAGGAATATTACAATCATATTCAAATTGACCCTTATCTGGTTTATCTCCACATGAATAAGAAGTCACCCTCCCCTTTCGCCACCTTCTTTAAATGCAAGGATAAATACCTTTTATCTTCAAGTCCTGAACGTTTTCTGAAAAAAGAAAACTCCCTAATCATCTCTCAACCTATGAAAGGAACAGCTGCGAAAGGAATAAACATGCAAGAAGATTATGATCTTAAGAAGCGATTAACAGAAAGCATTAAGGAGAATTCTGAAAATATTATGATCGTTGACCTGGTAAGAAATGATTTGTCAAAAATTGCTAGGGCAAAATCTGTTAAAGTTGAAGAGCTTTGCGGAATATATACATACCCTTATGTACATCAGATGATATCTACCATTACAGCCCAATTGAAAACCAGATCATTTTCTGAGATAATAGAGGCAACTTTCCCTATGGGATCGATGACTGGTGCCCCTAAAATAGAGGCTATGAAGATAATTGAGGAATACGAATCTACGAAGAGAGGTCTGTATTCAGGAGCTGTGGGCTACATTGCACCTGGAATGAATTTCGATTTTAATGTAGTAATAAGGAGCATTCAATACAACGCTGAGAACAAATACTTATCTTACCTTGTTGGAAGTGCAATTACAGCACTTTCTGATGCCAGGGAAGAATATGAAGAATGCCTTACAAAAGTTTACGGTATAATCAATGCCAGACAAAAAGTAAATTATGCTTGATAAGTTTCTCTCGTATATTGCCGAAAACAAGTTATTAAACAACAATCATAAAGTTCTGTTAGCAGTGAGCGGAGGTATTGACTCTGTTGTTATGATGCATTTGTTTCGTGAAACAAGTTTCAGTATACATCTTGCACATTGCAATTTCAAGTTAAGAAGCAAAGAATCGGATGAGGATGAGATCTTTGTTTTGAACATGGCCAATAAACTGAAGATGAAATCTCATGTAAAAAGATTTGAAACCATTGATTACAGCAAAAAAAATAAGCTCTCTGTTCAAATGGCTGCAAGGGAATTGCGTTATGAATGGTTTTATGAAATAGCTGAAAAATTCAATTACGATTATATTGCTGTGGCACATAATCGGGATGATCTTGTAGAAACATTTTTGATCAATCTTTCCCGTGGTACAGGTATAAAAGGCTTAACTGGAATAAAGGCAAAACAAAACAGAATAATCAGACCGCTGCTGTTTGCTTCAAGAAAAGAGATTGAAGAATATGCAAAGATTAACAAAATTAAATACAGAGAAGATTCAAGCAACAAAAAAATCAAATATCAGCGCAATCTGATCAGACATAAAATTATTCCTTTGTTTGAAAAGCTTAATCCCTCGTTCAGTGAAACTATTGTCCGTGAAACAGCAGTATTAGAATCTACTGCTAAAGTCTATGAACAAGAACTTCAAAATATAAATAGAGCTATTACAGTTCAGGATAAACCAATTCATGTTCTGAGCATACAAAAAATTCTTTCTCTGTGTTTAAGTCCAGAAATTCTGTACGACTTGCTGAACAATTACGGCTTTTCCTACAGTGTTATTCAGGATATCCACTCTTCCCTTGGCGGAGATCCAGGAAAATTGTTCTATTCCGAAAATTATGTGCTACTAAAAGACAGGAAAACACTTGTGGTAGAGGCTATACAAAAGACTGAAAGTAAAGATAGTCTTGATTTAGTTGAAGGCGTTACAAGAATTGAACATCCGCTGAATCTCAGTTTCTGTAAAGAAATTAGAAAGAAAGAATTTAAAATCTCAGTAAGTAGAACAAGTATATCTTTAGATCTCGATTTAGTAAGATACCCTCTCCAAATAAGAAAATGGAGAAAAGGTGATTATTTCTATCCTCTCGGCATGAAAAACAAAAAGAAATTAAGTGATTTTTTTACAGATAGAAAAATCAATCTTCTGGATAAAGAAAAGGTATGGGTACTGACATCACAAAATGATATTGTTTGGATTGTTGGTCATCAGATAGATGATCGGTATAAAGTAAGACCAGAAACTGCAAATCTTCTGCACATCTCCATAAGTGAATAAGTTTGCAAATTATTAATCATTGAACAAAAATGACTCAGAAAATTAACGAAGAAGAAGAGAAAAAATTTGAGGCTGAGGTAGCAATGGCCTTGTCTTCTGATAAAGAAGAAATAGTAATTTCCAAACTCAATGAACTAAAATCCAAAGGAAAAGCAGGTATACTACCTCTTGTTCTTGACTTATTAAACAGCAGTAATTCAGAAAAGGTAAAACAAGAAGCAATCTTGCTATTAAGCAATTTAAAAGATCAGAACAGTGTTCCTCATATTATAAAATTTATTCGACAAAATCAAGTCCATGCATTGATTTCACAAGTAATTGCAGCCTGCTGGCATTCACGGCTGAATTACAGCAAGCACCTGAACACTTTTATCAAATGCTTTATTTCCGGAGATTACCGGGTAGCACTTGAATCATTCACTGTAATTGAAGAAATGCTATGGCAATCTGATAACAAAACCATATCTGAATGTAAAAAAATGCTTGTTGATGGAGCTGGGAATATCAACACAGAAAAAACGTCTTTGTATAAGGAATTAATCAAAGTACTTGATGAAGGAAATTCAAAATCGTATGATGAATACTCAGACTTAATAGAATAATTCTATACTTACTGAATACTTGAAAAGTATTTCATGAATTGGGAACGTTCGAAAATTGTTGGATCGGGAATGTTTTTATAGCTCATTCTTCCTCTGAAATCATCGATTGAACTGAAGTTATGTTTCTTCATCCATTCTTCAATATCTTTAAGAATCTCACCGATATACTCCGGTCCGTTTTTATAAAGAGTTGAACATACCTGCACAGCTGTAGCTCCTGCCAAAAGTTGTTTAACCACTGCAAGTCCATCATGAACTCCGGTTGATGCGCATATATCAATATTTTTCACAAGCGAAGATACAATTCCAACCCATCTTAGAGACTGTCTGAGATCAGCAGGATTACTAAACACATCAGAACTGGTAAAAGTCATAGAATCAACATCAATGTCAGGGGCATAAAACCTGTTAAACAAGACTACCCCATGAGCCCCTCTCCCTTTTAGATTTTTAACAAATGCAGGTATATTAGTAAAATGCTGGCCAATTTTTACTGATATTGGAATATTAATATTCTTAGTTAGATGAATAAGTATATCATCATAGATTTGTTCATAGAGGTAACCGTTCTCATGAATATTGTCGGGCAAGATAAAAACATTAAGTTCCAATGCATCAGCACCAGCATCCTGAATGCTTTTAGCAAAAAAAAGCCATTCTTTTGAGGATATGCAGTTTATGCTTGCTATTACAGGAATGTCTACAGTATTCTTAGCTTCTTCAATAAGCTGGAGGTACTGTTCGACAGTATTATTTTTAGTATAATTTAATATGTAATCTTCAGCTTCCGGATAATCAGTTTCTTTAAGCATATCCAAAGCATCTCTGTTTATCTGCTCTTCAAATAAAGATTTAAGTACAACAGCTCCAGCACCGACACTTTCAAGTTTTTTAATTTTCTTAACCGAATTAGTTAATCCTGAACTACTTACTATCAATGGATTCTTTAATTCAAGACCTAAATAATTTGTTGTTAGTTTCATTCTATTAATCTGATTTTCATATTACTACAAATATACACGCTCTCCAAATATCAGACTCCCAATGCGAATCATAGTTGATCCTTCTTCCACTGCAATCTTATAATCTGTCGACATACCCATAGACAATTCCTTAAAATAAGGTTTATCTGAAAAGTAGCTCTGTCTGATGTTCTTAAAGATAATAACTAATTTTTTAAATTCATCTCTCACAATGTTCGTATCATTCGTATATGAGGCCATTCCCATGAGTCCCATAATCTTGATATTATTCAATTTTACAAATTCATCTGAGTTCAGTATCTGTTCCAATTCAGCAGCATTTAAACCGAATTTGCTTTCTTCCTGAGCTATCTTAACCTGCAACAAACAAGGAATGACTCTATCGTTCTTCAATGCTTCCTTATCGATCGCTTTTAGTAGTTTGAGACTATCAACAGCATGAATAAGAGAAACGAATGGAGCAATATACTTCACCTTATTCGTTTGCAAATGCCCTACCATATGCCATTCAATATCTTTAGGAAGAATTTCAAATTTTGAGGCCAATTCCTGCACTTTGTTTTCAGCAAAAATCTTATGACCTGATTGATATGCTTCGAGAATCTGTTCAGCAGGTTTTGTTTTCGAAACAGCTATCAATTTCACATTTTCCGGTAATTCCTTTTTAAGATTTTTTATTTCCTGAACAATGCTCATTTCTATATTGTAGATGCATGTATGATGAAGCCAAAAGTAATAAAACAACTCCATTTTTAATATAAACTTTTCACCTTCAATATTGTTTCATATATCTAAACAATTATTATTGTTGAATTTTTGTAACTTGTAAAATCTAGAAAGCAATAATTTTTAAGAAAAATCTGATTTATGAAGATAAGTGTAATAGGTGCGGGAAATGTTGGTTCATCATGCGCAGATGTATTGGCCCATCAGGATGCTGCAAGTGAAGTAGTATTGCTTGATATTAAGAAAGGTTTGGCAGAAGGCGTCGCTCTTGATATCTGGCAAAGTTCTCCAATTGACAGGTTCAACACAAAAACAATTGGAGTGACAAATGATTATGAAGCTACAGCCGATTCAACAGTTGTGGTTATTACATCAGGTCTGCCCAGAAAACCTGGCATGAGCAGGGATGATTTGATAGAGGTAAACTCCAACATTGTTAAAGAGGTTACAGAAAAAGTAATGAAGTACTCCCCTTGCACAACAATCATTGTAGTTTCAAATCCCTTGGATGTTATGACTTATCAGGCCCATATGACTTCAGGTCTGCCAAGAACAAAAGTTATGGGCATGGCCGGTGTATTAGATACCGGACGCTACAGAGCATTTATTGCCAATGAATTGAACATTTCCCCCAAAGATATTCAGGCTGTTCTCATGGGTGGCCATGGTGATACGATGGTTCCGCTTCCCAGGTTTACAACAGTTTGTGGTGTTCCTCTTTCCGATGTTCTTTCGAAAGAAAAAATTAATTCCATTATTGAGAGAACGAAAGTTGGAGGTGGTGAATTGGTGAAACTTATGGGAACTTCTGCCTGGTATGCTCCAGGATCAGCCGCCGCACGTATGGCTGAGGCCGTAGCAAGAAATCAGAAAAGAGTACTTCCCTGTTGTGTGAAATTGGAGGGAGAATATGGTTTAAATAATGTTTACGTTGGAGTACCAGTAGTTTTAGGCAGAAATGGCATTGAGCAAATTATTGAATTGAAATTGTTTGATGATGAAAAACAATTATTATTAAATTCTTCAAATTCTGTAAAAGAGATGATGCAGGTTTTGGATATGAAGAATGCAAAAGCATAAAAAAACCGCTGAAATTATTCAACG
>CAYWBC010000019.1:0-58332 GCA_964456285.1 uncultured Bacteroidales bacterium | reverse complement strand
TTGAGATCATTGTTCGTCATATGATTCGAAAAGTTGATATCATTGATCCGGGAGATACAAAATTCCTTGAAAAACAAGTTGTAGATAAGTGGGTATTTATGGATGAGAATGACTGGATTTATGGAAAGAAAGTTATTCTTGATGGTGGAGATTCGCAGGTATTGAAAGCAGGGCAGATAATAACAGCCCGAAAACTTCGAGATGAAAACTCTATGCTTAAGAGAAAAGATCTTAAACTTGTTGAATCACGTGATGCAGTTCCAGCTACATCAAGTCAGATTCTTCAGGGTATTACACGAGCTGCTCTTCAAACAAAGAGCTTTATGTCAGCTGCATCATTCCAGGAAACAACTAAGGTACTCAATGAAGCAGCTATCTTTGGAAAGATAGATAAGCTCGAAGGTCTGAAAGAAAATGTTATTGTTGGACATTTAATACCCGCAGGTACCGGTGCTAGAATCTATGATAATATTATCGTAGGATCAGGCGAAGAGTATGATAAATTAACTGAAACTTCAACTGAAGAAAAAACTGAATTTATATCTAAAGCAGATGCTAAAACTGAAGCAGAAGCTGAAACTAAAGCATAACAATTTTTATACCTAATTGTCATGGAAGACCAAAAGGAAAACAAGAATCAGATCAATATTGAGTTGAAAGAAGAGGTAGCACAAGGGACTTATTCAAATCTGGCTATTATTACCCACTCAAGTTCTGAATTTGTTGTCGATTTCGTCAGAATTATGCCCGGTATGCCCAAAGCAAATGTACAATCAAGGATTATACTTACCCCGGAGCATGCAAAACGTCTTCTTTTGGCGCTAAAGGACAACATTGAAAAGTTTGAGTCATTGCACGGTCCAATTAAAGATATTGAGGGCAGCGGAGGAAAACAGATCCCTCTAAATTTTGGAGGACCTACAGCTCAGGCATAGAGTAATGCTTGTTTTTAGATGAATTTATAAGGGCTGTCTTATTCTATGAGACAACCCTTATTTTGTTTTATAATATTCAGAATAAGCATAAATTGCATTTAAGAATGTAACACTGTGAATATCACAATTCTTATGAACTTGTTGATTGTGTAATTTATTTTATATTTGTGCCTTTGTTTTTTAAAAACATTAGAAAATAGAATTTTTTATAAATAAATCTATAATAGATGAAAATCTTAATCTGTTTAAGTAATGTGCCTGATACCACAACCAAAGTAAAATTTGTTGATAACAACACTCAACTTGATAAAACAGGCATACAATGGATTATTAATCCGTGGGATGAACTGGCCTTAACAAGAGCTCTTGAATTAAAAGATGATGCTTCGGCCTCAGTTGAGAGTGTTTCAGTTGTTACTGTTGGAGGAAAAGATGCTGAACCAACTATAAGAAAAGCTCTTGCAATAGGTGCTGATGATGCTCTCAGAGTTGATGCTGAGCCTGGTGATGCTTATTCTGTTGCTTCACAAATTGCCGGAGCAATTAAAGATAAGGGATTCGATATTATTATTTGTGGTATAGAATCTAGTGATTACAATAGTTCCTTGGTAGGAGGTATGCTCTCTGAACTATTGGATATTCCTTCTGTTTCAGCTGTTTCTGGTTTAAACATTAGCAATAATGAAGTTTCTATAGATAGAGAGATTGATGGAGGCAAAGAGATAGTTTCTGTTCCAACCCCATTTGTAGCCGTTGTGCAAAAAGGTATCGCTGGCGAACCAAGAATTGCTTCTATGAGAGGAATTATGATGGCCAAAAAGAAACCAATTGAAATTATTCCTGCAACAAATGTTGAAACATTAACGGAGTATGCCAGTTATGAATTGCCACAACCAAAAGCTGCGTGTAAAATGGTAGATCCTGATAATGTTAAGGAACTTGTAGATTTACTGCACAACGAAGCTAAAGTCATTTAATTTTTAACCTTGAACATAAAACAATAAACTGAAAGATATGTCAGTATTAGTATTCACAGAAAATTGGGATGGAAATTTTAAAAAATTGTCTTTTGAATTGGTTTCCTACGCCAGCAAAATAGCTGAAATGCTTAAAACAACAACTACTGCTGTTTCTATTGGCAAAGTTGATAATTCAGAATTGGGCAAGCTTGGAGCCTATGGTGCTGATAAAGTAATATCAGTTTCTGATGATAAATTAGCAATTCTGGATAATCAGGCATACACAACTGTATTGGCAGAGCTAACAGAAAAAGAAGGAGCAGAAACAATAATTTTCTCCAACAACAATACTGGAAAGGCTTTGGCGCCAAGATTGTCAGCCAGGCTTAAGGCAGGATTAGTTTCAGGAGCCATAAGACTTCCTGATAATGTTAATCCCTTTTCTATTACTAAAAAAGTATTTTCAGGAAAAGCATTTGGCAGTGTTATTATTAAATCAGAATGCAAAATTATTACGCTTGCGCAAAATTCCTTCGAATTAGTTGAGAAAAACAATACTCCATCAATTGAAAAATATACTCCTCAGGGAGGTGTTGATTTGATTAAGACCTCTGTAAAAGATGTAGAAAAACAAACCGGCAAAATCATCCTTACCGATGCAGATATTGTTGTTTCTGGTGGTCGTGGTATGAAATCTCCGGATAATTGGGGACCTTTAGAAGAGCTTGCTGAAACTCTGGGTGCTGCAACTGCTTGTTCACGACCCGTTTCTGATGAAGGCTGGAGGCCTCACAATGAACATACAGGACAAACGGGTAAAATAATTGCTCCTAATTTATACATTGCTATCGGTATCTCAGGAGCAATACAGCATTTAGCCGGTATTAGTTCTTCAAAATGCATTGTAGCAGTAAATACTGATAAGGATGCACCTATTTTTGAAGCTGCTGATTATGGCATTATTGGGGATGCTGCAAAAGTACTGCCTGAATTAAATAATGCTATTAAAGAAGTTAAAGCTTCATAGATAGGCTTTATTGAACTGTATTTCAACTTAATCTCTTTACTTATGATTCCTAACCTGATATTTATAGTAGTTCTGCTTGTAACAATTGTTATTTTTACCATAAAAGTTAGGTCAATATCCCGAAACATAAAGCTTGGGAAAGAGCTGGAAATAAAAGATAATAAGCCAGAAAGATGGAAGTTAATGGCCAGGGTAGCTATTGGACAGTCAAAGATGACAACGCGTCCAATACCAGCCATATTGCATATCTTAGTATATGTCGGATTTATTATCGTTAATTTTGAAATGCTTGAAATACTTATTGATGGTATTTTCGGAACGCATCGTATATTTTCATTTTTTGGAAAATATTATCCAATAGCTATATCTGCATTTGAGTTATTTGGTTTAGCTGTTATGTTTGGCTGCCTGATATTCTTAATAAGAAGAAATGTAATCAGACTCAAACGTTTTTGGAGTAGTGAGATGAAAATCTGGCCGCGTTCTGATGCAAATATCATTCTTATTACTGAGCTTTTTCTAATGAGTGCAATCCTCACTATGAATGCTACAGATGGAATACTTCAGACAAGAGATCTTACTCATTATTCAGAAGTTGGATCATTTCTGGTAAGTGGTTTAATTCAACCATTGTTTGTTGGAATGTCAAATGAGAAACTGATCTTCATCGAAAGGTTTTGCTGGTGGTTTCATATTGTGGGAGTGTTTGCGTTTTTGAATTACATTCCTTATTCAAAGCATTTCCATGTGTTTCTGGCGTTCCCCAATGTATATTATTCAAAACTGGAGCCGAAAGGGAAAATGGCAAATATGCCTGCCATAACAAAGGAAGTAAAATCTATGCTTGACGAAAGTGTCGAAGTTTCCACGGAAGAAGAAGAGGAATTGGGCCAGTTCGGAGCAAAAGATGTCAGAGATTTTACCTGGAAAAATATCATGGATGCTTACACTTGTACTGAATGTGGACGCTGTACTTCAAGCTGTCCGGCAAACATTACAGGTAAAAAACTCTCCCCCCGGAAAGTTGTAATGGACCTGCGCGACAGGGTTGAATATTTAGGAAAACAAATTGAAAAGCACGGAGCAGATTTTACTGATGAGAAATCATTGTTTGATCAAATAACTACCGAAGAATTATGGGCATGCACAACATGCAATGCATGTACAGAAGAATGTCCTGTAAATATTGATCCTGTCTCAATAATACTCGATATGAGAAGATATTTGGTAATGGAGCAGGCATCTGCCCCTGGTGAAATAAATGCAATATTCTCAAATATTGAAAATAATGGGGCTCCCTGGCAGTTTTCTCCAGAGGACAGATTATTGTGGACCGAATAATACAAGTATTTAATTTCAAATAAATTCTGTATATGGCAGCAAAAGAAAAAATTGAGATACCAGTAATGGCTGATCTGTTTGCTAAAGGTGAAAAACCCGAATATCTGTTTTGGGTTGGTTGTGCCGGAGCATTTGACGACAGATATAAAAAAGTTGCAAGAGCTTTTGCTAAAATTTTAAATCATTTAGGTGTTAGCTATGCAGTATTAGGGAAAGAGGAATCCTGTACTGGCGATCCTGCCAGAAGAGCTGGCAATGAAATGCTTTTTCAAATGCAGGCATTGACTAATATCGAAATTCTTAACGCGTATGAAGTAAAGAATATTTTGACCATTTGTCCTCATTGCTACAACACCTATAAAAATGAATATCCTGAACTCGGAGGTAACTATAATGTCACAAACTATTCTGAATTTTTAAGGAATGAAATTGAGAAAGGAAATTTGAAAATTGATTCAGATATCTTTAAGAAGAGTAAAATTACTTATCATGATCCTTGTTATTTAGGCAGAGCCAACAAAATATTTGATGCTCCCAGAACAGTACTGGATAACATTCCTTCAGAAAAAGTTGAAATGGCCAGAAACAGGAATTTTGCATTATGCTGTGGTGCCGGTGGTGCACAGATGTTTAAAGAGGCTGAGAAAGGCGACAAGGAGGTATTTATAGAGCGTACGGAAGATGTTCTTAAAACAGGAGCTGATATTGTTGCTACTGCTTGTCCTTTTTGCATGACCATGATAACAGATGGATTGAAATATAAGAACAAAGAAGAGGAGATAAAAAATCTTGATATCGCAGAACTTATTGCACAATGCCTTGATCTGTAATTGAAATCTTAACACGAAATAACATATAAATCAATAATAACAAAGCAATGGAAAACCTAAAAAGTGGTGAATTTTTAGTAAAACAACCTGAAAAAGACAGTATATTCATTCCTGAAGAGTTTGATGAAGAACAACTGATGATCAAGCAAACCTGCCAGGATTTTTTAGAAGCAGAAGTTTATCCAAAAATGGATGATCTGGAAAAACAAGACAGAGAATTGATGAAAGAAATATTGAAAAAATCTGGTGAGTTAGGTTTAATGGGAATATCCATACCTGAGGAATTGGGAGGATTCGGACAATCTTTTGTTACACAAATGTTGGCTGCAGAAACAATTGGAGCTGGTTATTCTTTCTCAGTTGCTTTTATGGCACATTGTGGAATTGGAACCTTACCAATTATGTATTATGGTAGCGGTGATCAACGCGAAAAATATGTTACCAAATTAGCTACTGGAGAATTACTGGGAGCATACTGTTTGACTGAACCTGGAGCAGGTAGTGATGCCAACGCTGGTACTACGAATGCAAAACTTTCAGAAGATGGGAAACACTATATTCTGAATGGACAAAAAATGTGGATCACCAATGCAGGTTTTGCAGATATACAAACGGTTTTTGCCAAGATTGACAATGATCGTGTTTTAAGTGCATTTATAGTTGAAAGGGAATTTCCGGGAGTGGTTGTTAATCCGGATGAACATAAAATGGGTATTAAAGGATCATCTACTGCACAGATTTTTTACAACGATGTGAAAGTGCCTGTTGAGAATTTGATTGGGCAAAGAGGAAAAGGTTTTAGAATTGCACTGAGCATTCTGCATATGGGTAGAATTAAATTGGGAGCGAATGTGCTGGGAGCAGCAAAAAAGGCAATCACCGATTCAGTAAAATATTCAAATGAAAGAAAACAATTTGGCGTTCTGATATCTAGTTTTGGAACCATAAAGCATAAATTGGCAGAACAGGTAATCAGAACTTTTGCCGCCGAATCAGCAAATTTCAGGGTTAGTAAGGACATTGATGATCTGCTGAACAAATATTTGGAAGAAGGATGCGATAAGGGAATAGCTACCATAGATGCAATCAGCCATTATGCTGTTGAGGCAGCTATCCTAAAAGTTTATGGATCAGAAGCACTTGATTTTGTTGTTGACGAAGCTGTTCAAATACATGGAGGAATGGGTTATTCAGCAGAATTGTCTATTGAAAGAGGCTATCGCGATTCCAGGATCAATAGAATTTTCGAAGGAACAAATGAGATCAATACTCTACTTGTTGTTGATACAGCAATGAAAAGGGCTATGAAAGGTGATTTTGATCTGTTTGGTAAAGCAGAAAAATTGTATGCTGATCTTGATAAGCTTACCGATAACAAAACTTCAGGTGAAGATTATTCACAGGAAAAACTCAGGTATACAAGTAACTTCAAGAAAGCCACTTTACTACTTATTGATAAAGCCTCTAAAACATTTGAAAAGCAACTTGTACATGAGCAGGAAATAATGAATAATATATCTGTAATGATTATACAGATCTATGTTACAGAATCAGCAGCTTTAAGAGTACAAAAAATGATAGGAATGAAAGGCGAAGAAGCAACTGCAATCTACAAAAAAATGCTGGATGTTCTGATCTATGATGCAGCAGCAAAAATCAGAAAAGCTGCAACAGATGCTATTTATTCGATGACATCAGGCGAAGAGACTGCAAAGCTTTTAAAAGCTATTGAAGTTTTAACCAAAGTAGCAGGAGTAAACACAAAAGAAGCTCGCAGAAGCATAGCTGAAAAATTGATAGAAGACAACATGTATAAGTTTTAATAACTTAACGAATTGAATAAAAAAACCTGTGAGTTATCACAGGTTTTTTTGTTTTTTATATTGGAGACTATTCTTCTTTCTTTGCACCAAAATTAAAGTTTAATCCTATGGCAACAATCCAGAGAGGCTTTTTATAAGTTTCTTTAGTATCTATTGGAAATCCTGTTCCGGCCATTAAGCGACTATAGTTTTTCTCACCTACTATATAAGATGTGTATTGCCCACCGAGATTTAACTGAATCTTGTGGTTGATATTATAAGCCAAACCGCCACCAATAGAATTTGAGGGCAGACTAAAACTAAGATCTGTCTGATAACTTTCAGATGCACCACTTTGAGTTCTCAGATACCCAAGGCTTACAAGCCATTTATCAGTAATTGCATATTCGGCTCCTAAAGCAAATTCCCAACTGTTTCCATCTAGCTTCTCTTCACGTCCGTCCCAATTGGCATTTTTATCAAGGTAGTAATGAAAACCTGTGCTAAGTAGCAGTGTTTCAATTGGTTGGCAAGTGAGACCAGCCACGATTTGTGAGGGGATGTCAAGATTAGATTTTGCACCATCGGGAAACATAGTAATTGGGGTACCTGTTTCAGGATCGAAACCAACTGTAAAATCACTAGTTGTCTTATTAGTAAATTCAAGACTTGTTTTGTGTTCATACTTAAGAGCAATGTTGAATTTGTCGGAAGGTTTAATATTAATGCTGATGATTGGAGTAAAGCCATTTGCTGTTTTTTCATAATCAACTGCCTGATCCTGCAAAATAGTTGAAGTTGCAGTAGCAGTTGTTGCAGTTGCAGTATATGTTTCAGCTGTTGCAGTGAATGTAGTCTGAGCAGCATTAATGGTTGTATTTGCAGGATCAGCAACTCCTGCCGCTGTTAATCCCGCTTCAATTTCAGCTCTATCATTAGCATCAATAATTCCGGCGCCTTCAGCTTCAGCAACGGTAAGACCTCCATAGCTGGCATCAATTATAGGTTGTAATCTCTCTGCACCAGCAGTGAATGAAGCTGCACCGTCCGTATACTGTTGAGCTATACCTGCGAAAACAAGAGGAGCAGGCGTTGAGGTACCACCTAAGTCCAAAAGAATGCTTTTTAGATGTCCTTTGTATTTTTCTTTAGCACTCACATATCTAAGACCTATTCCAATTGAAATCATTTTACTTATCTGATAGGATGCATTTAACTGGTAACCAAAAAATACAGAACTTCCTTCAAAATAGGCATCCATACTATATCCGTCTACCTCCAGTCCTGCAAGGTTCAGATAGGGTCTCAAATCAGCAATCGGATATTCAAATGATGGAAGTCCTTTATCGTAGGTTCCGCCACCACCACCACCAATAGGATTGAATCCGGCAGAAACAGCAAATTTACCAATCTTATACGCTGCGTAAATACCAGGGAATAATAGTGCTGAAATATCACCTTTGTAAGTTCCTTCATTCAGAACATCATAATCACTGGTAATGGTTCTTGTCTGGCCAAGAGTTTGATTATTTAATGAAAGATAGAAACCATCGTTTGGAAGAAGAGTTAAACCGGCAGGATTGAAATAAGTAGCATCAATGCCTAAAGTTGCATCCCTGGCCTGCATTCTCACATATTCAACACTTTGGTTAGTATTTGTAACAATACCTCCTGCCATTGCAATATTTGCTACTAAAACTGCAATAAAAAAAAATGATAGTCTTCTCATAATAGTGGTGAGGATTAGTTTATATACTGCAATATAAGAGAAATTTTCTGTTGATAAAAGAAGTTTATTCACTGTATCTACTTAACTTTTGGTATTCAAGATCAAACATTATAGCTTTTTATTCATTTTTCTTCTGGAATTGGAACAAATCTTATAGCAGTACCACCTCCCGGAGCTAAATTTAAATACAGTGTATCAGATTGTTCTATGGTATCTTGTGCTATTTGAATCGAAAGAGGATTTGTTTTCCAATCTGCATCGTCTCCATCAGCATATATTTTCATGAGGTATTTTGTCTTTCCATCCAGAAAATCTGCCAGCAATTTAAAATTTCTTGCTTCTTCATCTGTAACGCTGCCAAGGTACCAGTCTTCACTGTTGCGGTCTTTTCGGGCAATGGTAACATAATCACCAATTTCTCCATTCAAGGCAATAGTCTCTTCCCAATCGCAGGGAACATCTTTAATGAACTGAAATGCAGGATTCCCAGCATAATTTTCAGGTAGATCGGCCGCCATTTGTACAGGACTGTATATGACAACATAATATGCCAGTTGTTTGGCAAGAGTCGTATTCACTCTGTTATCAGGTTTAGAAGGAATTTCCAGATCGAAAACTCCGGGAGTATAATCCATTGGTCCGGCCAAAAGACGGGTAAAAGCGAGGGTTGGGATATGACATGGCGGATTTCCACCATCAGGACTCCAAGCATTGTATTCCATTCCACGGGCACCTTCCCGACTCATTAGGTTGGGCCATGTACGGCGAAGTCCGCAATCTTTGATAGGCTCATGAACGATCAGCATAATATGATGTTTCGCTGCCAGTTCAACAGATTTTTGATATTGTCTTACCCCATATTGTCCATGGTGCCACTCATCATTAAAAAGTCGGCCTCCCGGATAACCGGCTCCAACATATCCGGTCTTCACATACCTAACTCCCAGGTCCTCATACAATTGGTATGCTTCCTCCATTTGTTTTTCATAATTATCTATATGACCACTTGTCTCATGATGTCCTACCAGGCTTACACCTTTTTCCTTTGCATAATCTGCAAGGTATTTAAGATCAAAATCAGGATAAGCTTGAGTGAAGTTGAACTGCTCACCATTTTTTATCCAATCGCCATCCCATCCAATATTCCACCCTTCAACAAGTACGCCTCCAAATCCGTTTTCTGCTGCAAAATCAATGTATTCTTTAGTTCTCTCTGTGGTTGCTCCGTGTTTTTTTCCGGATTCCCATGTATACTTATCTACATGCATTCCCCACCAAATACCAATATATTTTGTTGGTTCTATCCAGGAAGTATCCTGGATCATACAAGTATCATTCAAATTTAATATCAGGTAATTGGTGATCAAATCCTTTGGCTTTTCAGCAACCTGAATAGTACGCCATGGAGTTTTGAAAGGTGTTTTAACATAGGCTTTAATCCCATTACTCCAGGGTACCAGGTCTAATGCAAGAACATTGGTGTCAGGGGCATACAGTGTATAGCTGGGAAAGTTATAAAGTGCAGCTTCATGAAAACTGAGAAAGAGACCGTCTTTTGTTTCAACAGTGAGAGGCGTATGTGCAGTATCAATATTGCTCAATTTTGTTTTGTTGTAGAGGTATTCATATCGTTCCGGTTTATAAGCAGGAATCCACCATGCATCTTCTTCATTTGCAAGGACGAATTTTGTCAGTTCTTCAGTAATCTGAAATTCAGTTAAGTTTTCCTGCTTTGGAAATTCATACCGAAAACCCAGTCCTCCATTGTAAAGGCGGAAGATAATATTTAGATGTCTCTCCGGAGCAATACTTTCTTTTAAATAGAGAATCACTTCGTTGTATTTGTTATCGACAGTACGTACTTCACCCCATACCTGATCCCAACTGGTATTTACACTAGTTACTTTTTTATTAATAAGTACGAAATTCGAGTCCAGTGAAGGAAGTTCATTCAAACGGAATCCCATTTGTGATTCAAGAATAACAGGCATTCCATTCAGGTTTAATTTGTAGCCTGGCCTGCCATTATTGATATTAAATATAAGTTGCAATCTACTGTCAGGAGAGCTGAGGGCTACTTCATTCCATTCCTGGGTGCATGAAAAAACCATGGATACAAGTAAAGCAATCAGATATAAATATCGGATTTTCATATTTTGAGTGAATTATAGGTTTGTTAAATTAGAATGGAAATTACTAAATATTACTGTAATGCTCATTGAAAAGCATAAAAAATAAGGGTCAATTCAGTATGAATTGACCCTTATTGTTAAATCCCTAACTTATTATCAGCAAAGCTTTGATACAAGTTTTTCCTTAATCAGAGAGTGAAATAATTACTCAATACACTTTTTGTCTCCTGGCCTATGAAAAACTATTTCGCTTTTTTACATGACAAGGAAAAGATTAATTTCACGTATTCGTATAAAACCATTTCTTATGGATACTCAATTTTACCGTTATGAATAGAATTTGTTTAATAACATTTTTTTTTGTTCTTGGAGGCAATTGCTTAAATGCCCAAACAGATCCATCTCAGGATTTTAGTTTTGTTTTCATGACTGATATTCATCTTGAATATGCAAAGGGGGCTGTGGATGGTTTTAAGAAGGCTATTGATACTGCGAATGGGCTAGATGCTGATTTTGTTCTAACGGGTGGTGATCTGATAGCAGATGCCCTTGGCGCTAAGCATAGCACAGCAGATTCTTTGTATAAATTGTATTTAGAAACAATTCAAAATTTCCAGATGCCTTTATACAATACTATCGGTAATCATGAATTGTATGGAATTTATGAAGAAAGTGAATCTGATTCATTGCATCCGGATTATGGTGATGGTATGTATAAACGGTATTTCGGCAAAACATATTATTCGTTTGATCATAAAGGATGGCACTTCATTGTTTTAAACTCTATTGCTGAGGGCGACAGCAACAATTATATTGGATATGTAGATGATCAACAAATGGATTGGTTGAAAAAGGATCTGGAAGAAATTGATACTCTAACACCTATTATTATCTCTACTCACATTCCCTTTGTGTCTACCTTCAATCAATTCAAAGAAGGCTCTCTTGCTCCAAATGAGGATTGGATGGTAATTAAAAATTCCATGGAAATATTAGAAATGCTTCATCCATATAATTTGAAGCTTGTATTGCAGGGGCATTTGCATATGATCGAATACATTAACATCCAAAATAGAATTAAATTTTTAGTGGGAGGTGCAGTTTCAGCAACTTGGTGGGAAGGACCAAAGGAAGGTATGGAAGAGGGCTTTATGAAAATTGATATTCGTGCAGGTGAGATTTCCTGGAATTACATTGATTTTGGCTGGGAAGCTGTTGAAGAGTGAATTTGTTTAACTGAATGAAAAACGGTCTAAAGAATTTTAATAATATTCAGTTGAAATCCAATATTACCATTTAATAGGGAAGACTGGTTATATTGTTGATAGAAATATTTCTGTAATAAATTTCTGCCCCTTCAGATTGTAGTTGTATCTTACCTTTTGTTAATGGTTCTTCCTGGCCTTCTATAGTTTGCCTTAAGCCTTCTGCTTTAATAGCAAGTTCACCATTAATAACATGCACAGAATTGTTCTCAAATACATATAGGTCAATAGAATTCCATTCCCCGGCAGGCTTTTCATAGTCAGCTCTGGACCATACTTTATAGTTATTATAATTAACTGTAATATGAGGTTCTCCCTCGCAATACCGATAAGGTGATGTGGGGAGTTCTTGATCTATTATGGCCTCAATATCAGCAAATACATCATCTACTCTTACAAAATCTCCAAGTTCTCCTTCTTTGATTTCTATCTCGAATGAACGCATCCAATAGGTCCAGAAAACACCATATTCTCCTACTGAATGATAGCATAATCCTGAATTTCTTGGCAAATCTTCCCTAGGGGGATGCTTTTCATTTCCCCATTTGTATTCAAGATGCAGATGGTAATTTGAATACTCTGATTTTGTTATTAGTGCTCCCCAAACATAACCGGAAATTCTAATTGCCGGTGAGCCATCTTCTTCAACTACAGTAAAAATACTCATCGGATCATTATTAAGTCCAAGTGCTTCTGTATAGTTTCCAGCCTCGTCTTTTGCAAGATAGGGCACTTCCAGAATAGATTGTGGAACCCCGAGGTAGGTATCCCAGCCCGAAAGATCCTGACCGTTAAATAGAAATATTTTCTCCTCCTCTTTTTTGCAGGATTCGTTAAGAAAAACAAACAAACCAAGCAGAGTAAATGAAAGTAAACTGAAGTATCGTATTTCTGATAATAAGCGCATTCTAATTTGCTCGTGTTTTAGTATAATTTTTATTGGTTTCAGCTTCAAACGATACTCTGAACTTTTTCAAATATTAAAGTGAATGTTAAAACAAGTTTTCAGGCTAGCAAATGAGCAAGAGCTTCATCCTTATCTCTAAAAAGAGAAACATTGTATCCCCTATTCCGTAATACTGTTTCAATGAAATCATGCGAATGATCTTCCTTACTGACAAGGAAGGCTACTTTAGCTTTACGATCAACAGCTGGTGCTTTTGCTATGTCTTGGTTTACAAAATTGTAATTATCTCCAACCATTTGCACATTTGTTGCCTTACTAAGATCAACCAGAAATTTCATAATACCTAACTCATTTCCAAGCTTGTGAGATTCAGTTGTATATTGCAATGCAATTTCACTGTTTAAATCACCATGGACATCAATAAGTATGTAATCACCAGTTTCAGAGACTTTAATGGAATAATTCATAGCTTATTAATTTTTCAATTAATTAATCCCGCATGTCTCCCGCATGAATCGTTTAGCAGAAATACTAATAATTTCGTATTTAAATTTATATAAAAAATATTGATTTGCATATATGCAGAGTGGCATTGGATTATTTTTCTTTGATGCAAACCTTGCCAAGGTAACCAATAATGTTACTGGTCAAAAGGAACTTAAAAAGAAGAAAAATAAAAGTCTTTTGGTAAGCTTAATGTAATATTATTTCTTTTTTTCTTTGTATGTGCTCAATCCGAAAGGCAAATACAGAGGACAAAAACTCACAAAGCTTGTAATTACAAATACTCCTGCAAGAACCAGCAGAACTATTGCAAGTATTCCGTTGATTGTATCAGTAAAATAAAGAACCGCGATAATAGTAGCAACAATAATCCTGATTATTTTGTCTGCTGACCCCATATTTTTTTTCATCACAAAAAGTTTTAGTTAAGAAAAGATTGAATTAATAAAACAATTGCTGTTACAATTGCTATACGTGTCAAATATACTAACAGTATTTTTACTAATTTGTTCATTTAGATTAGGTTATCAAACAAAGCATGATGAGAAGATTTTATCTTGCCATTTCTTTGATCTCGTCAAAGCTTCCCATTACTTTCTGTATCATCAATAACCTTTGATTAATATTTATCAATCTTGATTTGAGTCGTATGGGTTTTAGTATGTCAAGCTCTTCGTCTGTGAGGTAACAATATTTCTTCATCAAGGCAATTTTGGTAACAACAAATGAGACGGCCTGTAAAACATTTTCATATAGAAAACTCTTATTGGCTTTTACTTCTATCCCTTTAGCAGAGGTCTTAACCAGTTCCTGACCTTTATTATCTACCTTCCCCTTTTTTTTCAATTTGTCGTACAACTGGGTATTGGAATTGTCTGCTGATTTGTAAAAAATACTTTCTGACATATCGGTTTGAAGAAGTTTAAGGATCGTCTTAACTCTGGCATCATTCACTTTAATGCCTGCAAAACTTTCAAAATTAATGGTTTTAAAAACTTCCAGATTATTGTCAATCTCCAGGTACAATAAACGAAGATAGGCGGTAGTATCCTGTCTGATTTTCTGATACTTTTCAATTTTCTCTATTACAGTATCAATAAATTCTATGGATTTGTTTCCCAGATTGACTCCGGTTTCAATTGGATCGATCATTGAAGATTATTGTTTTACTTAGTTTAACCAAATGTGTAATATAAATAAATATTAGAAATAAGTTACCTTGATTTTTTTTAGAAATTTTTCTTCTAACAAGAGCGCAATTCGTTTTGCAACGGTCCTTCTTATTTCTAAATCCATTCCTGACCTTGGATCCTGGTGTGCCAGATTAATTGTTGTGCCAATTAAAAAATGTATTTCATCACATTCCAAAATTAATTTGACAATCAAATCTGCGGGTCCATTGCCTTGTATGTATCTGTTGCTATAGGTGTTCAGAATCTTCTCAACCTTATTGAGGGTTAGTATTCCTTCGGTATATAAGTCAATGCCTTCCATATAAGAGAGAGGAGGCAGGTCCGGATCTATAAAATCCTGGCCGGCCTTGATTTCAAGGTTTAGCTCTCGCGCAACAATATCACCTGTAGTGGCTCCCATAATTACTTTTTTCCCCTCGTAAGTTTTTACAACCTCTGCCATTTCAGCATCACGGGTTTTCTCGTAGGGCGGTCCCGTGCAGATAAGTAATTCACGAGGTTTTCTGAAATAGACAATACCACAGGAAGAATCATCTTTTGCCTGAAAGCCATCATTTCTGTAAGCCGCATTTATTATATGATTTGCAAGGTCGTGGGCAGAAATTTGAGGATTTCTCTTAATCATATCAATTGTAAAATGCTTAAGATCATCATTTCCCCAGCCAAAAGGAAATTGCGGAGTGCCAAGACCTGACTGTGTAATGCCATCTGTAGTAAATACCAGTCGGTCATTCTTTTGTGCCTGGAAGGTTGCTAAACGCAGTTTCTTACCTATATTATGCTCTCCCTCAAGTACAATTATTTTTCTTTCCAGCTCCAGTAAATTTTTATTGCGAATTACATAACAGGGAGGATTATCGTATTCAAGTATTTGTGTTTTGCCATTGTAATCTACTTCAATGATTGTAAAAGTTGAGTAATTCATTTTGCGGTCACTGCATTCAGGAAGGGTTTTCATAATGATTTCGGCAGTTTTCTCCGGTTCCTTATGCTCGCGTGTAAAATTTAATGCCATCGTGGCGGTTAGAGTTGCCAGTACACTGGCCTTTACTCCATGCCCCATACCATCTGAGAGTACAAGTACAATCAGATTTTCTTCTTTCACCCTTCCTTTAAGAAATACATCGCCGCAAATACGTTCTCCCTCATAATTTTTTTGCTGACAATCTACCTCAATAAAAAACTGTTCTGTCATGTGTTATGAGCTGAATAATTTATTTTGATTTCTTCTCCTGTTCATAAAACTTTATAACTGAATTGAGCATTTTTTCAATGTCTGAAGCTCCTTCTCCGAGAAGAAATCCAATTTGCTGCACCATCTCCAGGTTTTTATCAATTACTTCTGAAACACGCTTTATAACTTCAGCCTTTTGAACTTCAGGTGCTTTCATATCACGAACTATTCCTCCTGCCACCTGGTTATTGATGATGGGGAAAATGGATAGATTAAGCATTTTGTCATTATGTACAACATCTTTTGAATCAATTGATTCTGAATCGGAGATTACAAAGGAGAAGAGTTTGTGTATATCAGGAGAAAAGAGTTTCTTAAGATCTGCTCCCACTAGTCCGGGTATGATTTCACTGATTTCCTCGGCATCCTCCCCTAAAATTTTGCAAAAGGTATTATTGGCTTTTACAATTTTCAGCTTGTAATCGACAATGACAATGCCGGCCCTAAGTTTTTCGAGCATAGCATCAGTCAGTTCTGATGCCTGCTCTGCTGAATCATGCTCTTCTTTAACCCTGGCTTCAGTTTCTCGTAGTGTTTTACGCGTTATCGCAAGCTTTTCATTCAAATCTCCCAGAGTTTCGTTGAATGTTTTATTATGGTTTAAAGCAAATGTGGAACACATTTCAGGTATTACAATGCCTTTGGCCATATCAATAGCAAATTCCCGACATGAGCCATAACCACACTGATTGCAATCAGCAATTTCTTCAGGCTTTTTACCCATTAATTTCAATGCTTTCTGTATATCTTCTTCCGAAGGTTCAGGCAGACGCTGATCATCGTCCTTAAATTTTCGGTTGAAATCTAGCTGGGCATAGTTTTCCAGATCCTGGTACCATTCTGCTCTGAAAAAATTGGCCAGACGTTTGTTGGCATATTTGATAACCTGATGTTCCTTGAAAAGTCGATTTCCTTTATTGCTAATTCCCGGGCCGGTAAGAGAATTTCCATAGCTAACATGTATGTGCTTATGAATAACTTTTACATTATGCTCGAATTCTTCAATGGATTCAATCATATCCTTCTTCCCTTCGATACTGGTAACATATGTGGTTAGCAGATTCTCATCAATTTCTGCAGCCTGGATCAATCCGTTGCGTAAAGGGTAAAGTGATCCTTTGAATCCCAATGGGGGATCAAAAACGGCATACTCTACATTGTTTTCGTTAATATCATACTCTTCAAAAAGTTGACGCAGTTCAGGGAAGGTAAGTACACAGTCTATTTTACCGTCACCTCTGTATTGAATAACTTCTTGTTTACTGGCTATTTCAGGACCAATATAAATGATCTTAACTTTATCCTCATGCAAGTTCCGAACTACCTTGGTCATAGCAATTTTAGGCGACACAAATGGGACAAGATTTGTGATAAGTTTTGGATGGTATTTTTCTACGAAATTTACTACAACCGGATCACAACTAGTAATATAATAGCGGCCCTTAAAGTTATTAAAGATATTCATGTATTTGCTTGCCACTATATCAACTCCGAAAGAAGTTTCATATACGTGATCAATTCCCAGTGATTTAATCATTGCCACGAATTTCCTGTAGTCAGTAATATCGTTAAATTCAGCTGAAATACTGGGTGAAGTAATAACTACCTTTTTTTCGTTTGAGCCAAGTATCTTTTTTGCTTCATTAATTGAAGAGCGATATTTAATGGCTTTGGGAGCACAGGAGTCAATGCAGTCGCCACAGCCAATACATCGATTCTCATCAAGCTCCGGTGCCCGTGTATCTGAAATGGCACGTATGGCTTTGACCGGACATATTTTTACACAAGTATAGCAATTTGTGCATTCTTCGGCTTTTATTTGTACTAAAGGATCCAAATAATTTGAATTTAAGATGTAAGTTAAAAATAGTTCAAAATGAGCGATTTCACATACATTCCTGGTCCTGGAAATGGGTTTTAAGGTAAATCTTTTAAGCCATCATCAAGTAGCTTCTCTATGCTTTCCTTGTCAATCTTTTCGTACAATCTCTCACCAATGTACATATTAGGTCCATTACTGCAATTGCCCATGCAATGATCACCAATAAACATTACCTTGTCCTCCAGGCACTTCCTGGCAATGTATTTTTTAATTAAGGGGATGATCTCCTGATTACCCCGGGCAAAACAGGAACTACCCAGGCAAAGTATTATTTTTCTTTTTTTAAGCATGCTCTACAAATTTCCCGGCAATGAATATAAAAATTTTTGTTGTTATAAAGACAAGCACAGTCAATTATTTCCTATTGTTTAGTTGATATTGGATATCTTATTCTAAATATTGAGTTCATTTTTTTATTTTTACCATATTATGAAACGATCAATATTAAGAAAAAACAGAATGTTACCCGAGAAAACTGTTGAACGTTTAAGTGAATACAGGCGTACTCTTTACAATTGTCTGGAAGATGGGAAAACACATGTTTTTTCTCATGAACTGGCTGAAATGCATGATATTACAGCCGTACAGGTTCGTCGTGACATAATGTTCATAGGTTATTCAACATCCAATAGGAAAGGTTACAACATCGAAGAGCTTATCAAGGTTATTAGCAAAATTATTGATCCGGGAGAACAATTAAATGTTGCAGTTATTGGTTTTGGGAATTTGGGGAAAGCTGTATCAACCTATTTCATTGGCAAACGGCCTCTGCTTAATCTGGCAGCTACTTTCGATCTTGATCCCAAAAAGATTGGCAGTCAAAGCCAGGGAATTGAGTGTTATTCCATTGAACGTTTAAGAGAAATAATTACAAGTAAAGGCATTTCAATAGCTATCCTCACTGTCCCGGTTTATTCTGCAAAGGATATGGCTAAAGTCTTGGTGCAGGCTGGGATTAGGGGCATTTTGAATTTCACAACTGTAAATTTGAGTGTTCCTGAAAATATCTATCTTGAGGAGTACGATATGATTACTTCTATAGAGAAAGTGGCCTATTTTGTGAAAAATTCGGAAAAAAATAAATAGCGATGTCCCTTACTTTTTATGCTCCTGTAATTTTCGTTAAAGACATTAAAAATTCTAAGAATTTCTATATAGATGTATTAGAACAGGAGATTGAACACGATTTTGGTAAGAATATTATTTTTAGAAGCAGAGTTTCTCTCTGGGAAATAGATCCTAATTCCGAAATTGCGAGCGTAAAGGGGAATTCATCCAACGGCAATACTTTTGAATTGTATTTTGAAACTACTGATATTGAGGGTACCCTGGCAAGACTGAAGAAGTGTGATCCAGATTTGCTCCACGATCTGAAAACTGAACCCTGGGGTCAAAAGACCTTTCGATTGTTTGATCCGGATCATCACCTGGTGGAGATAGGGGAGAGCATGCAAACTTTTGTGTCACGCATATTCAAAGAAACCGGGTCTACTGCTTCTGTTGCGCAGATAACAGGCATTTCTGAGGATGTTGTGAACAAGATTGTTCAGGTATAAGATATTATTCGGAACTCACATTTCTCTCTTCTTAACATTATCTCTATCCTTTTCGGACTTCTGACTTTCTTCTCTTTTAATTCACCAGCTTTCCGCCTCTCTTCTCAATTTCCTCCATCAACAATTCATTGTTTACCAATTCTGGTTCGACAGTAAATACAGCAGTTGAATCATCCTGCGAGAGGATCATTTTCTCAATACCTTCAACCTGAAAGATAATACGCCAGATAGAATCTGAGATTATACTGTCTTCTAATCCTACAACTTTATATTTGTAAGAAACTAATCCTTCCTTTTCCTTAATGATAGTTTCACTCTGATTTGTTTTTTGTTTGCAGGAAGAAAAAAGAATTATTCCAATAGCTATGAATAATAATCCAAGTTTTTTCATCTCAAAATAGTTTTAATTTACAATCCCAAAAATAAGATTCCTATTCCACTTAAAAAAAGCATTGCTCCAGCTATTGCATGTGTATATCGCTCAAGCTTGCTTAAATGTAAAGTGTTTAAGCCTTTTTGAAGTATCAGTACCATAATTACCATGGTAATTATGGTTACAATAGAAAATACTATAGAAACGATAATGGCTTCTGCAATATTGCCGCGTTCATCAATTGCCGGATATATGATAACAGGAATCAATGGTTCGCAGGGTCCCAGAACAAATATTACAAAAAGAATCCATGGTGTAATGTTTTTTGAATTTTTAGCATGGGCATGCTTATGCTCACTCTTGTGAACCTTTTCATTTTCATGATGGTGATTATGCTCATGCACAACTCCACCATCATGAATATGCAGGTGTTTGTGAGGCTTGTTTTTGTATGCCCGGCGCAGGCCCCATAGCATGTACAAAAGACCAAAAATTGCAAATGCCCATGCTGCCCAATTTCCTCTTATACTTTCAATATTAGTAAGACGCGTAACCCCAATACCAAGAGCAATTCCTGCAAATCCGAGGGCTACTGAACTTAAAACATGCCCCAGGCCACACAGAATGGTTATTATTATGGTTTTCTGCTGAGGCCAGCTTCTGGCTTTAGCCATAAATACAAATGGAATGTAATGGTCTGGCCCCAGAAAAGTGTGTACAAATCCTAATGCCGCTCCCAATCCTGAAAAATAAATGATTTGTTCTGTTATCATATCTCTGTTAGTTGTATGTGTATTTGTAATAATGTATTATTTCCCCGTTTTCATTGTATTTTATTTCACCACTTATAAGCCCGGAAGGTGCAAAATTGAAATCGTAGCTTTTGACTTTTACCCCTGAAGGATAATATCTTTCTATTGTGCTTAGGTTTCCTTCCAGGTTGTAAGTGTATTTTAAGTAATATAACTGTTGGCCCTGAGCAGTGGTGAATATTTCTGTCTCCACTTTGCCTTTTTCATTTCTACGAATCTCCTTTTTATATTTCAAATTAGATTCACCCGTGTAAGTCCATTCCTGTGTGACAAAACCATCTGTCAGATCAGAATAGAAGCTTACTATTTTCTTTTTAATGCTATCAGGTGAGAACATTATTCGCCTGGTGAAAATGTTATTTTCTTTGTCTGGTTCACATATGGTTTTGGAGATGATGTATTCAGATGAATTGTAAAGTATTATCTCAGAAAGATATTCTTCATCGTTGTAAGTATATTTTGTTTTACCAATCAGTTCCCCTCTATTTGTAAATTCTGTTTCAGAAAGCAGGAGATAATTAGGATTGTACTCAAATACTACAATAGAGTTCCTATCCCCCTGTTCGTTGAAGGTGGATGTTTCTGTTATTGCTCCATTTTTATCATACCTCACTTCTCCGGCTTTGAATCGTATTGTGCTGATAATTCCGTTCGTGGATCTAAATTTCCAATCGCTTCGTTGTGCAACCCCCGCCAAAGAAATTTGCTCCATTTTCTTTTTGTATTCCTTCCTGTCGGATGGTGTTCCCGGAACCAGTTGTTGAGCTTTTACCGGCAGCAGTGTGAATATCGGAAGGAGAAAAATGAAGATTCTTAGCATTGTTATTGCCGGTTTATTTCAAATTGAATTCATTGTATTGGGGTAAGGAAATCTAATGGGTTTTATTTAGTAACACGAAAATAGAAAAAGTAACCCGATATACCAAGAAAAACTAAATTTTCAGGCTCTGCTCATAACAAGTTTCCCATGCTTAACTCCCTTCAAGGCAATAAGCTTATCGGCCAGACTGGTTAGTTCATTGGCTTGTCCTTTAACAGCAATGGTCTCAAGGCATAGGTCATGATCGAGATGAATGTGTTGCGAGGATAAAATAAGGTGATGATAATTGTGTTGAATTTCATTTGCTTGTTTTGTAATGTCATTTTTGTGATGATCATATACCAGTACCACAGCACCTGCAACTTCATTATTGCACATCCATTTTGTGTCAATTGTTTGTTGTTCTATAAGGTGTCTGATAGCTTGAGAACGGTTAGGGAACTGGTTTTCGGTAACATATAGATCAAGCATTTTGAGTATATCTTCTTCCAGTGAAACTCCAAATCTTCGAACTGCCATAAATTTAAATTGTCAATTGGCTTCGCCATGTCAGGCTGTGCCTCGGTTTTACATTCTTAATTATAATAATATCAGGTCTCCTACTTTGGGAACTTTGTAAATCACTTTTTTCATATGTTTTTCTTTGGCAACTAAATTTGCCCAGGTTTCAAGTGATTGACTGTCCAACAATTCTTCATTATAGTTTACTTTATCCCGATATCCAAAATAGTGCATCAAATATACTTCAGGGATATTTAAAAATTCATTTAAATCGAGAATGGAGTGCGGCAATTCGCTTGTTTCCTGCCAATCTTTGGAAAATTCATCGAAATAATTCAGGATTTCCTTATCCGATTCATTTTTGTTGTGTGGAGCAATTAGCTGCTGAATACTCATTATTTTGAACCAATCCAATAATTTCTTTGCATAACCTTTCTCACCTGCAAGATGAGGTACAAAGCTTGCATGATTCGAAGGCGGATCGGGGAACCTGTTATTCGCATCAACAAACATAGCAGATGCTCTGCAGATGGAGAGGTAATCTTTTTTTCGAAGCAGAGGGCAGAGCATATCACCTGTAATGATTGCCGGGTGAAATCCTTTTCCTTCAAAAAACAGCATAGAGGCACCTTTGGAATTCTTACCATGAAATACCGGATATGCTGTTACTTCCAAACTTCCGACTTCTTTAATCTGAGTTTTTTTGCCGGGAATCAATTCAATATGTTCAATTGCATTCTTGAGGTAAGGAAAAAGTTTTAAAAAATCCCTCAAGACGCCTTTTGTCGCATACAATGGGTATCCCTTTGATTTCTTATGTTTGTAGTGATAGCTTTGTACAATCCAGTCAACACCCAGCACATGATCATTATGTGCATGTGTAAGAATGATTGCTTCAGGTATACGATTGCCATTCTTAATAATAAAGGGGACGGCATTATGACCGGCATCAATCAGAACTTCCCATAGCCTATTATCTGATCCCTTGCCTTCATTAGCCAGAATAGAGTAAGAAACACTTGCAAGGCTTTCACTGGTATATGGAGCATAAAAGGGATGTTGACTCTCAAGTAAAACCGGCCAGGCAGGGGCACGTCCGTTTATTCTGACTGCTACATTCATTATAATAACAAGTATTAATTCTTTATACTAAGGTAGTTAGAAAATTACTATATTTTTTCATTCACAGATCAAATCATTTTTAAAATGGATAATCCGCTTAGAATTATTCAACCAACTATGAATATTTTCACTGCCAGAAAAATATATGTAAGTTTGTTTCAATTAAGGTTTTTAACCAGGGATAATAGGAGGAAAACTATGGGAAAAGTAAATATTGAAGATAAATTAAAATTAATAAAGGATCATTGGAAACCTATAATTGTTGGTGAGTTGAATAATCAGCAAGTCAGACTGGTAAAGATCAAAGGCAAATTTGTTATGCACAAGCATGAAAATGAAGATGAATTTTTTCTGGTTTTAAAAGGATTGTTAAAGATGGACTATGGTGATAAAATTGTAGATGTAAATGAAGGGGAGTTTATTATAATCCCCAGGGGAGTTAAGCACAGGCCCATTGCAGATGATGAAGCCCATCTGCTTCTTTTTGAACCAGAAACTGTTATTAATACAGGGGACATACGCAACGAACTTACACATGAATCACCGGAAAGAATGTAATTAACATAGTATTAAGAAATTCTTATTCTTATGAAAGTGCATTGATATTTTAAGAATGAAATTATGGTAATAATACTGAAATGAATTTTAAAGAACTGCCAATAAAAATAATCTTAAACTATATTTTCTTGCTAACTCTTTTAATTAGCTGTTCGAATGTTCGGCTTCAAATAAACAAAGTAGAGCCATTGGAAAGTGTTATCAATGGAGCCCTTGATTTTTCAGCTGAACAAAGCCTTCTCATGGCTGCTTCTTTGAAAGATGAAAAGGACCTTCTTCCCAAAACCACAAACCGATTTGGTGAGCTTGAAACCTGCAAAGCTGACTGGTGGGTTAGCGGATTTTTTCCCGGAGTACTTTGGTATTTGTATGAATATACAGATGATAAAGAATTTAAACAATTGGCTCAAGAATTTTCTATGAGAGTTGCAGATCAGCAATATGTAACAAGCACTCACGATCTTGGCTTCATTATTTTTTGCAGTTATGGTAATGCTTACAGATTAACACAGGATACCTCATACCTTGGAGTTATTGAGACAGCTTCCCGTTCGCTTATTACCCGATTTCTGGAAACTACAGGCTGTATCCGTTCATGGGATTATGGAGAATGGAGTAAACAATGGCAATATCCTGTGATTATTGACAATATGATGAACCTGGAAATGTTACTTTGGTCTGCCAAAGAATTCGACAATCCAACTTTCTCTGATGTTGCAGTATCTCATGCAAATACTACGATGAAAAATCATTTTCGACATGACAACAGCTGCTACCATGTGGTGAGTTATGATACCATAACCGGTTTACCAGAAAAGAAAAATACCGCTCAGGGTTACAGCAATGAATCATCATGGGCCAGGGGACAGGCATGGGGATTGTACGGCTATACTGTGATGTACCGCTTCACAAGAGATACAGCCTATCTGAACCAGGCAAAAGGCATTGCACGTTTCATACTTGATCATCCTCGTTTACCAGCTGATAAAATTCCTTATTGGGATTTTGATGCTCCGAATATTCCTGACTGCTATCACGATGCTTCAGCAGCAGCTATCATTTGTTCTGCGCTTGTTGAGCTTAGTGGATATGTAGACCCTGAACTGACCAAAGAGTATTTGTCGGTTGCAGAAACCCAGATTCGTACCTTAAGTTCTTCACAGTACAGAAATACTTTGGGAAATAACAGCAATTTCATTTTGAAGCACAGTGTTGGCCATTTGCCAAACAATTCGGAAGTGGATGTTCCCCTTACTTATGCCGATTACTATTTTGTGGAGGCTCTAATACGCCTGAGAAAACTTAAAGGATTTGATTAGGGAATAACAGCTTGAAAAATGTCATAGGGGTTCCTAGAAACAACAATATCATCAAACCAGATATAGCAGTCATTTTCCGGGCTCCATGTTATATCAGCACCACCATGAAAGCTTGAAAAGTAGAAAGCGTCTATTTTATCTTCATTGGAAACAAATTGCAGGCCCTTAAGATTCAAGACTTCTTCACCATTGAACCATATCTGTACTTCCCCGTCTTTGTTCTTTCCGGTATTGATTTTTACTCTCTCGACAAGATTTACCCATTCTCCCCTGGGAAAATAAGATTTTTCATTTTTAGAATTGATCAGATCGTAATCTTCCCCATATTTTCCTGGCTTATCCATATGGTAGAGATACAAAACGGCTCGACCATTTTCTCTCCACATGAATCTTGCAGTAAAGCCATTTGTGCCATCGCAAGTCTGCCCCCCTGAGCATCTTTCATTTGCCGATAAACCAGGAAGTTTTCCCCCTTTGTTTCCGGTGCCCCAGCTGAAGTCTTCACTGAATCGCAACCAGTAGGAAATATAATATTCATTAGCGGGTTCTATACCACATGGAGCCTGGTGTCCTGTTTCCTGAGGCCCTACGCCTCCTTTGGGATAGAGAACCCGGAGCGATTTTTTACCACTGTGGGCATAATCGGAACTTACACTGGTTCTTTCTGATCCCTGAGTCCAGGGTATTTTGCCGAATCCATTTGATTCCCATTCTTTAATTCCATAGTTAGTACCATTTTCATCAGAATCAAAATCTACTTTGATCTGAGCATTTCCGGATAGAGAAAAAGCTAACAGGCAGCAGAAAACAAAATTCATTCGCATTTTCATGGCGAATTTATTTTTTAGTCTCAATAAAATCAATAAGCTCGTTGTAAAGCATTTGAACCGGCAGTCCCATAACATTAAAAAATGATCCTTCTATCTTTTCTATTCCAACATAGCCAATCCATTCCTGAATTCCATATGCTCCGGCCTTATCAAGGGGTTTGTACTTTGATACGTAATAGTAAATTTCATCGTGGGTTAATCTGCGAAAAACTACTTCCGATACACTGTGAAAAACTTTCATCTTTGATGAAGAACGAAGACAAACACCGGTAACTACAGTGTGTGAACTTCCTGACAAGCGGGAAATCAATTTATATGCGCCTTCAGCAGTACGTGGTTTACCCAACATTTCATCTTTATGCCACACTATTGTATCGGCAGTAATTAGTATCGTTTTTTCTTTCAGTAGATCAATATAATACTGAGACTTTCTTTTGGCAATAAATTCAGGTATTTCTGTCATTCCCAGATCTGATGGGTAGGCTTCATCAATGTCATTCCGGACTATGATTTCAAAATCGATATCCAGACCTTCCAATAACATTTTTCTTCGGGGTGATTGTGAAGCAAGGATTATTCTGTATGTTTTAATAAGATTGTTTAGTATCATTTTTATTATTTGTATGTAGAAATGATATAATTAACTACAGGACAGTATATTAAACCTGCCAGCATAATAAGTTTTGAAGCCTGACTTAAAATATGGAACTGTTTTTTAGTTGATGCCCAGCTTACTCCAAATGCCAGCATGATCAGGGGGACTATTAGAAACAAAACAATGTAAACAAAGCTAATCTTATCTGACAAATGAAAGATAAGAAGATAAACAATAGGTACAATCATTATTACTATTAAAGAAACAACTATCCATTTGGATATTTTTAAACCCCAGACAATAGGGATGGTCTGTCGTCCAAAAACATAATCGCCTTCAAAGTCTTCAATGTCTTTAATAATTTCTCTAATAAGATTTACAATAAATGCAAATATAGCATAGCTTCCAACCCAGAAGATAAGGTAGCTAAGGTTCATTCCACTTGCAAGGATGTGCAGTTCGTAACGCTTTACCAGCAAAGGGAACTCAAATAGCAATACCATGATTGGCACCAATCCAACGAGTACAGAAATCACAAGGTTCCCAAATAATATCTGCCGTTTGTATGTTGTTGAGTAAAACCATAACAAGGAACTGGCAAAAATAAATACAATAGTCAGGCTTAATCTATGAATACTATATGCCAGGTATGCCCCAGCTAATATTCCAAGAATCGAAAATATGAAATGAAAAGCCATAGCATATCTGCGTTTTATTAATCGGCCTACAATAACACGCCCGGGGCGGTTAATAAGATCTGTTTTGCGATCAAAGTAATCGTTGATTATATATCCTGCAGCCGCAATTAGCATGGTTGAAAGGACTAATAGAGAAAATTGCAATGTATTGAGCTGCACTTTAAAGCCCGATACAGACAGTAAGGGTTTGAGAATAAACCAACGAATGAAATATTGTGTAATGGCAATGATCACAAGGTTTGGAAATCTGATCAGCCTCATGAACGCCAAGAATATTTTAAACTGTTTTACCATTCGAAAGCATTTAGATCCATCCATTTCTTGTGAAGACGCATTACCTGTTCAACTACATCTCTGACACATCCTTTACCACCACCCTTATCTGAAATGTAAACAGCGATTTCTTTTATTTCGTGTGCTGCATCGGCCGGACAGGTTGGAACACCAACTTTTTGCATGATCTTATAATCAGGTATATCATCGCCCATAAAAAGAACGTTACTATGCTCAAGTTGGTATTTCATTCGAAAATCTTCATACAGCTCAAGCTTGCTGGAGGCACCCAAATAGATGTCAGTAACTCCAAGTTTCTGGAATCGTTTTGCAACTTCATCTGATTTTCCACCAGAAATAATAGCCACAGGATAGTTCATTTTGATGCAGTGTTGTATTGCGTAACCATCTTTGATATTAACAGCCCTCACAAAATCTTCTTTGGGGAATAAATATACTTGTCCGTCGGTAAAAACGCCATCCACATCAAAAACAAAGGCTTTTACATGATTCAATAAAGATTTAAAACTTGACATAATTGTAAGATCATGAATAATATGCAATAATACTATCAGAAATCAAGCAATACAAGTTTTTCAACACAGGTTCTTCTTCAAGCATTTTTTTATGTGCATCAATAATTTCTGTATTTTTCCTTCTTGCCGGGCCTGTTTGTGCATCCTGTGGTAATACTTTCTCCAGTTTATTCAGGGTTTCTTCTAACAATGGGAACAATAATTCTTTTTCGATTTCATTATTTTCAAGGTAATCAAATGCTCGGGCTACAAGATGGTTTATAAAATTATTGGAAAGCACACCGGCAAGGTGTAAAATTCTTCTTTTCTCAGAAACAATTGCATAAACTTTTTTGCTTATTGATGCTGCAAGATTGTGTATTAACTCAAGGGACTTTTCATCAGAAGCTTCAATGCATATTGGTGCCTTTGCCATGTCAACCTCAACACCTTTGGTAAGTGTCTGGAAGGGATAAAATACGCCATAGGCTTGTGCTTTGCCTTTAAAAACATCCATTTCAATGCTCCCTGATGTATGTAAAACAATTGTATTCTCAGTCTGTATTTTCGTAATTACTTCAGGCAGGCAAGAATCATTTACAGTGAGTAGAACAAAATCTGAATTACTATTGTCTGTGTTAAAATTGCTTGAATAGTCAGCCCCTGTTTCTTCAGCCAGTTTTTTTCCGGAAACTTCATTTCTGCTTATAATGGTTTTTACCTGGTGTCTTTGTGATACAAATGCATGAGCCAGATGCCATGCTGCATTACCAGATCCAACTATGGTAATTTGAAATAATCTATGTTTTTCTTCTGACAAGAGTATGAATTTATTGCAATGCTAAAATAGAGAAATTCCGGTTACACTACTTTTCGAGATAGAAAATAAAAAAACCCGGTAAGGTACCGGGTTTTAAAATTGCTAAGCTAGTTATTTTAGTTTGCCCTTCAATTCAATTAATTTTTGACATTTTTCATACTCCTCCATCGTCTCGTAGTGAGATATCATTTTATCGATGAACTTACTGCTGTTGTATTTCGGATGTTTCTCATCAAAATTCACTATTCCTTTGAGAGTGAGGTCAAGTACTTCAACTTCATCAGTAATGGAATATATATCCACAACAGGGATATTATCATCTAACACGGCAGTGCCTTTATATTTTTCAAGAAAATTAATCAGGGTAAGTTGTATGTTAATATAATCGTTGTTTTCTTGTAATAATTGTTTGTTTACAGAATAACATTTTTCATACTCAACAGCACGCTCGCCTGAATTATTAGTGGCAAGTAGTTCTTTGATCTGTATCTGATTATTATTGATTGCTTTGAGATTCTTCTTCACTCTGAATTTCAATTCATCAATCGTCTTCTGTATAAGCTCTCGCATTGTTATAATAATTATTACTTAATTAACCCGGTTCAAAAGTATAAATTATTATTTTCAGATTGGTTCAATTTTGATAAACTGTGCTTTTTGTTTCACAATTCATCAAATATTGTTTACATGAAGTAATATGCAGCTTGGGAAAACTATTGAGATTCGTCGTACTCAGCAAGAATATCTTTAACCATTTCCGGAGCAACACGGCCATAAGTTTTATCGCCAACCATTACAACAGGTGACAATCCACAAGCTCCTACACAGCGTAGACAGCTAATAGAGAATTTTCCATCGCCGGTAGTTTCGCCTATTTTGACTTCCAGTTCTTTTTTGAATTCTTCAAGAACTTTTTCTGCTCCACGTACATAACATGCTGTACCAGTGCATATTGAAATAGGGTATTTCCCTTTGGGAAGCATGCTAAAAAAGCTATAGAACGTAACAACACCGTATACCTTTGCTACAGATAAGTTCAACTCTCTTGCAATAACTTCCTGCACTTCGGCAGGAAGGTATCCGAAAGTCCCCTGAGTTTTATGTAAAACATTGATCAGTTCGCCACCTTCATTATTAAATGATTTACAGATTTCTTTTATATTCTCGATCTGATCCTTTCTGAGTTCTACT
Source organism: uncultured Bacteroidales bacterium (assembly GCA_964456285.1). Classification (GTDB taxonomy): domain Bacteria; phylum Bacteroidota; class Bacteroidia; order Bacteroidales; family UBA10428; genus UBA10428. Next base: position 28,609 of record CAYWBC010000019.1, on the reverse strand, counting down.
TTTATTCTAGACATTTTCTGTTTTTTTTGTTCCAAAAGATTATAATGCTCTGTAATTCAGTAATTTATTTCATGTAAATGATCTTCTTGCTCTTGTCTGCATAGTGTGTATGAAGCAGTTGATGTGATTTTTCACTCATTGGTTTACCCAGGAATTCCTCGTACAATTTAATAATATAAGGATTCTCATGTGATTTTCGAATAGGTTTGTTCTTATCCTCATTGTAGAGGGCTTCCATTCGTTTTTGTAGAATACTCAAATTTCCATGGTGTAATGGTTGTCCGCCGCCGCCAATACAACCGCCGGGACAAGCCATAATTTCAATGGCATGAAACTGGCTTTTACCAGCTCTTACATCTTCAAGAAGTTTACGAGCATTACCTAAACCATGTGCAATACCAATTTGCAAAGGAAATCCATTAAAATCTACTTCAGCGTGGCGAATTCCATCCATTCCTCGCAATTGTTTGAAGTCAACTTTATCCAATTTCTTTTTAGTATGCACCTCGTAAGCAGTACGAACGGCAGCTTCAATTACTCCGCCAGTAGCACCAAAGATTACTCCAGCACCGCTCGATTCACCTAGGGGCTGGTCAAAGTCTTCTTCTGGCATATTTTTTAGATCCATATTGGCCCTTTTTATAAGGTGTGCCAGTTCACGTGTAGAAATTGAATAATCAACATCCGGATTATCATTTACCTTAAATTCATCGCGCTGACATTCATATTTTTTTGCCAGACAAGGCATAATAGAAACAACAATCAAGTCTTCGCGTTTTACTTCAATTTTATCGGCAAAATAGGTTTTAGCAATAGCCCCAAACATTTGCTGGGGTGAACGGGCTGTTGACGGTACGTCCAGCAGATCAGTAAATTGCTGTTCAAAGAAATTAACCCACCCCGGGCAGCAGGAAGTAAGCATCGGGAGTTTAACATTCTTATCTCCATTCAAGTGTTTGGACAGCCTGTCAAGCAGTTCTGTACCTTCTTCCATGATGGTAAGATCGGCAGCGAAATCGGTATCAAATACATAATCAAATCCCAATCTTCGCAAGGCAGATACCATTTTACCTGTAACAGAAATTCCTGCTTCCATTCCAAATTCTTCACCAAGGGCCGCGCGCACAGCAGGTGCAGTTTGAACTATTACAGTTTTTTCGGGATTCGAGAGATCTTGAATTAATTTGTTGGTATGATCGACCTCAGTAAGAGCTCCGGTTGGACAAACTGCAACACATTGACCGCAATAGGTGCAAGGTGAGTCTTCAAGATCCATTTCAAATGCAGGTGCAACCACTGATTGAAAGCCTCTGTTTACTGCAGACAAAGCACCTACTGTTTGAAACTCGTTGCACATAGTTTCGCAACGTCGGCACATTATGCATTTATCCATTTCGCGGATGATCGAAGGAGAAAAGTCGATTCTATAAGTTGACATTTCTGCAATATCCTGGTTAGGTATATCACGAATCCCCATTTTAATGGCTAAATTCTGAAGATCGCAATTCCCTGATTTTGCACATACAAGACAATCTTTTGGATGATCGGAGAGGATGAGTTCCATAACTGTTTTTCTTGCGTTAAGTACCCGCATAGAATGTGTGGAAACTACCATACCATCAAATACTTCAGTTGAGCAGGAGGGAGCAAGGTTTCGACGTCCTTCTACTTCTACCGAACATACCCGGCAACCTCCCGGTTTGTGCTCAATGTTCAGATCGGGCAGATCCATGTAGCAGAGTACAGGAATATCTATATCCAGTTCTTTGGCTGCTTTATAAATTGTAGTTCCGCTTGGAACTTCAACGGTCTTATTATCGATTGTTAATTTTACTTTTCCCATGTTTTCAAGTCCTTATTTTACTATTACTGCATTGAACTTACACCTTTCCAGACAGGCTCCGCATTTGATGCACAATGACTGATCAATTGTATGAATTTCTTTCCTTTCTCCTGCAATTGCACTAACCGGACAAGCTCGTGCACAGGCTGTGCAACCTACGCAATTCTCTTCAACAATTTCATAAATCATTAGTGCTTTGCAAACTCCTGCCGGACATTTCTTATCGTAGATATGAGCCTCATATTCATTCATAAAATTTTTCAGAGTTGAAAGGACAGGATTAGGAGATGATTGTCCCAGGCCGCAAAGAGAAGTGTCTTTTATAACATTGCCGAGATTTATTAACTGATCAATATCTTCTTTGACTCCGTTTCCTTTGGTTATTTTCTCCAGGATTTCATGCAATCTTTTATTTCCTATCCGGCATGGAGAGCATTTTCCACAGGATTCTTCAACTGTGAAATCCAGGAAGAATTTAGATACATCTACCATACAATCGTCTTCATCCAAAACGATCATTCCGCCAGATCCCATCATTGATCCTGCAGCAATCAGGTTATCATAATCAATAGGTGTATCCAGATCTTTTTCAGTAAGACAGCCGCCCGACGGGCCCCCGGTTTGTACAGCCTTGAATTTTTTCCCTTTTCTTATACCTCCTCCGATTTCAAAAATCACTTCACGAAGGGTAATGCCCATGGGTACTTCAATAAGTCCAACATTGTTGATTTTGCCAGCAAGGGCAAAAACTTTAGTACCTTTTGATTTTTCAGTTCCAATGCTTTTGAACCATTCAGAACCTTTGGTAAATATTACAGGTATGCTGGCGTAGGTTTCAACATTGTTAACGTTGGTAGGCTTTTTAAGATAACCTTCAACACTTGGAAATGGAGGCTTAAGAGTTGGTTCTCCACGACTTCCTTCCATAGAATGAATCAGCGCGGTCTCCTCTCCACAAACAAATGCCCCTGCTCCGTATCGAAGTTCTATATCGAAATCAAATTCATTACCAAGAATATTGTTTCCCAGCAATCCATAATCCTTGGCTTGTTGAATGGCAATTTTTAAACGTTCAATAGCTAGCGGATACTCTGCACGAATGTAAATAATACCTTGTGAGGCGCCAGTACAATAGCCGTTGATTGCCATAGCTTCCAAAACAGAATGGGGATCACCTTCAAGGATGGACCGGTCCATAAAAGCTCCCGGATCACCTTCGTCTGCATTACATACAACATACTTAATGTCGCTCTCTACTTTTCTGGTTAGTTCCCATTTAAGTCCAGTAGGAAATCCACCTCCTCCTCGACCACGCAGGCCGGAATCTTTTACTATTTCAATGGCTTCTTCTGGACTTAAAGTATTCAATACCTTTCCTAATGCCTCGTATCCGCCTCGTACAATGTACTCATCTATATTTTCCGGATCAATAATTCCCGAATTACGTAGCGCAATTCGCAACTGTTTTTTGTAAAAGTTCATGTTTTTGGCATCAGTAATTTTTTCTTTTGTTTTGGGATCTTCAAAAAGAAGGCGATTCACTTTTTTGCCTTTTACAATATGTTCTTCTACCAGTTCTTCTGCATCTTCAGGTTTTACCTGGGTATATATAATATTATCAGGAACCACCTTAACAATAGGTCCCTTCTCACAAAATCCAAAACAGCCTGTTTTAACCACCTGGACTACTTCACTTAGACCTTGTTTCGCTATTTCAGCTTTTAGATTTTCTGTTAACGAATCACTGGAGGATGATTTGCAAGTCTCTCCTCCGCATACAAGTAAATGTATTTTATATTCTGCCATTTGTTTTTCTCTTGTTTGATTTTATACTTTATCGTCAATGGTTTTGTAATTCAGGGGTATAATACCTTCAACCAGCTCACCTCCACGTATGTATTTTTCAATGATCTCATCTGCTCTTTTCTCATCAACATACCCAAAAACGACGGGATCTTTTCCTTCAATAGTTACCTCAACGGTAGGTTCAGCATAGCAATAGCCCATACAACCTGTTTGTGTGACCGTGGCTTCAATGTTTCTCTTAGTAAGCTCATTGTTAATGAAATCAATGGTATTAAGTGAACCTGAAGCAATACTACAAGTAGCCATGGCAACTTTTATCTGGATGAGGTTTGCGGAATTCTTGTTCTTTTCTTCCTTAGAAGCAAGAGATTCTCGCAATTTACTTAAATCATCTATTGTTTTTATTTTCCCCATTTTGTGCGGTGTTAAATAGTAAATACCAAAAAGTCATTATTAACTGTTCCAGGTACCTTCTTCTTTTTTATGTAAGTTAATGAAATATATAATAAGTATTGACGGTACAAATATACAGGTTTTTATTGTTATTTTAATAACAAATACTCAGCAATCCTTTAACGTACATTACTTATAAAAAGTTACGTTATTCAAATAACAAGAAACAGAAAGGATTTCAGACTTCTTTTGAATCATTCTAAATTTTATTTTCAGATTTGCTTTTCTGAAATTATTTCAATATGAATTTGATATTTTATAATAGTTCCGGCTTTTAAGCCAGAGATTAAGGGATATAGCGCTTTATAATTTTGTTCATAGCAGATTAATACAAGAGGCTATTTAAAAAGAATAAAAAGAAGAAAATGCCATAAAGACATAAATACTCCAAGCTACACAAAGACTTAATTAACAACAATATGATCTTGGTGAGTTCTTTGTGACTTGTGATTTGGTGGCTAGAAACAGACTTTTTGACAACTGATATTGAAAACCGTAGTGCTGGCTAATGATCCTGCATCGAATTCACATTATTTCTAAACCTAATTTTAAAATAGCATCAGATACAAGTTGTAAAACTTTTGGTAGAAAAAAGAAGAAAAATAGGCCCGGATTATTTTAGCAGAACATCAATTAGCTCATTAAAACCCTCACCACTTTTTGCAGAAACTTGTAAAAGTGGACGATCCGGCATTACTTTATTAAGTTGTGTTTTAAATTCATCAAGGTTAAAATCAAGATGAGGCAGCAAATCTGTTTTGTTAAGAACACAAATCTGTGAACTCTGGAACATGGTAGGATATTTCAAAGGCTTGTCTTCACCTTCGGTGGTACTCGCAATAACAATTCTTATTTCTTCACCGAGATCAAACAAAGCAGGACAAACCAGATTTCCAACATTTTCAATAAACAGCAAAGAATTTTCTTCAGGATCAAGTGACTTAACTGCATGATTGATCATATGTGCGTCCAGGTGACATCCATTTCCAGTATTAATCTGGATGGCTTCAGCTCCGGCAGATTCAATTCGCATTGCATCATTGGAAGTTTGCTGATCTCCTTCAATTACATATATCTTTTTTGAAGATTTTAGTTCTCTGATGAGTTTTTCGAGTAAAGTTGTTTTTCCTGAACCAGGTGAGCTGACAAGATTGAATGCCTTAATATTTTTAGCTTCAAAGAATCCTCTGTTGCGTTCTGCAAGCAAGTTATTCTTTGAAAGAATATCTGTTTCCACATGCAAAACTTTTTTGCCTGCCTCATCATGTGAGTGATGGTGATCTCCATGCTCATGTGTATGAGAATGTCCTGTATCTTCATTCATCTTATGAATGGTAAAACCATCATGTTCTGAGCCGCATCCACAAGTATCACACATAATTGCATTAAATTTTAGATCAACAAAGGTATAAAATTCTTACCTGCTTTATTTGTGAAATTCAAATTTCAGGAATATTTCATTCTGCAACAATCGATTTTACAAGAAGTTCTTTTCCTAAAATAATATCAGGTGCGTAAGAAGAGCATTTGGGACATGGGGAAAAGTGATCTTCAGGATAATATTCTTTATTGCAATTTCGGCAAACAGCCTTTGCTTTGGTTATAATCAGTTTTATTTCAGTGGTTTCAATAACCGAATTTGGTTTCAAACTTTCAAGCGCCATTTCAAGTGCAGGAATTTCAACGCCTGAAAGTGTCCCAACTTCTAACTGTACTTCTAAAGCATGGCTGACTCCGTTTTTTTTCAGGGTTTCTTCAACGATTTCCAGGATATTTTGTGCCAGCGAAAATTCGTGCATAACAAATTGTCTTAACAGATTCTGGGTAACATTTCACCACTCAACATATCTACCATTCGCTTTCCTCCAATACTCGATTGCATAACAACTTTGCCAGGGTGTTCATTAACAATCTCTCCAACGATAGCTGCATTGCTGCCAAATTTATGCTTCTTTAGAATTTGAAGAATTGCATCTGCTTTTTCAGCTTTTAATACCATTATTATTTTTCCTTCATTTGCAAGGTATATGGGATCAAATCCATAAAGTTCACACACCGCTTTAACACTTTGCCTGATTGGCAAATCTTTCTCCCTGATTAGTATGCCAAATGCTTTTTTGTTGCAAGTCTCAACAAGAACTGTTGCTAATCCTCCGCGAGTGATATCTCGCATAAACTTAATATCTTCAGGATGCTCCAAAACTTCTTCCACCATACTTGTTAAGGGTACAGCATCAGATAATATTTGTTCATCAAGTGAAAGATTTTCGCGGGCTGCCAGTATGGCAATGGCATGATCTCCCAGGGTTCCTGTAACAATAATTTTATCGCTTACCTCTATTCCTTCCTGGTTCTTCAGATGTTTTCTGTTTTCAGGAACAATTCCAATACCACTCGTATTAATGAATAGTTTGTCGCACTGACCTCTTTTTACTACTTTGGTATCGCCAGTAACAATTTCGACTCCTGCATTTTTTGCTTCCTTTGCCATAGAAGCTGCAATTTTATCAAGCTCACTTATGCTAAAGCCTTCTTCAATTATAAAGCCTGCACTTAAATATTTAGGGATGGCTCCGGTTACACATAAATCATTTGTAGTTCCGCTAACAGCCAACTGACCAATATCTCCGCCGGGAAAAAAAATAGGGTCAATAACATATGAATCAGTGGTGAAGGAAATTTCTTCCTCAGTAAGTTTGATTCTGGCTGAGTCGCTCAAATCTTCCAGTAGGGAATTTTTGAAATGCTTCAGGAATATTTCTTCAATAAGGTTTCTGCTTAATCGTCCTCCGCTGCCATGACCAATTCGAATTATTTTCTCGCTCATTCTTTTTATCTGAAAAAATTGAAAATCTAGTTTACTTCTCTAAAATTGTAATATGCATGACACCCTCCTTCCGTTGATACCATGCAGGCTCCAACCGGATTGGTAGGAGTGCATTTTTTTCCAAAAAGTGGACAGTCAGTTGGTTTTTTTAAGCCTTTTAAAATTTGTCCGCATAAACAAGCTTTAGGTTCCGGACCAGTCTCAACTTTAACAGGAATTTGTTTTTCAGCATCGTATTTGCTGTAGTTTTTATTCAGGCGTAATCCACTCAGGGGAATGGAGCCAATCCCCCTCCAATACTGGTCTTCAGGTTCAAATATTTTGGACATCATTTGTTGTGCCTTCAAGTTCCCTTCTTCATTTACAAGTCGGCTATACTGGATGTTTACTCCGCTTTTCCCATCCCTGATCATTTGTGCTAAAAACAAAACAGACTGAAGAAGATCTACTGGTTCAAATCCAGAGATCACAATCGGGATTTTATGTTTTTCCACCAAAGCAGAGAATATCTTACTTCCTGCTATAGCAGTTACATGCCCGGGACCTATGTAACCATCAATAGGAATACCTTCTTCAATTAAGGCGTTCATTGGAGGAGGCATAATTTTATGTGCACTTATTATAAAGAAATTCTCAAGTTTTTCTTCTTCAGCTTTTAAAACAGCAATTGCTGTTCCGGGAGTGGTAGTTTCAAATCCGATGGCAGCGAAAACAATTTTCTTGTCAGGATTCTCACGAGCAACTTCCAAAGCCTGAATGGTGGAATATATAATTCGAACATCAGCCCCTCTTGCTTTTTCATCTTCAAGGGAAGAATAAGTTCCAGGCACACGAAGCAAATCGCCATAGGTAAGAAATATTACATCCTCTCTTTTTGCATAGGCAATAGCCAGATCAATGTAACGCTGATCGGTTACACAAACAGGACAGCCCGGACCGGAAAGTAATTCAATTTCAGAGGGAAGCAAATTGTGAATTCCATACCTTCTTATAGCCATTGTATGTCCGCCGCACACTTCCATAATCCGGATAGGACGTGAGGAAACCTTATGGATTTCAGTCAGCAGAGATTTTACGAAACTCTCATTACGAAAATCATCGATGAAGTTCATTCTTCAGGTAGAATTGATTCGTTGTTGAATTTCTCAAGTTCTTTTAATGTCTTTAATGTTTCAAGCGCTTCTTCTTCGCTCAATTTTTCCAGGGCATAGCCTGTATGAACAAGAACATAATCACCTATCTGAACCTTATCAAGTAATTGTACGCCAACTTTAATTGTGGCACCATTGATATTGGCTTCTGCAAATTCGCCTTCCAATTGGGTAATTTTTGCCGGAATTCCTAAGCACATAATTTAAGTTTATTTATTTGCTGCAATAGCAAGTTGTCCCAGAGCCAACCCTCCATCATTGCAGGGTATTTCTTGTGGGTAATATACTTCAAATTGATTTTGAGATAACAAAGTTACTAATTTTTCAGTGAGGTACTTGTTTTGAAAACTTCCACCACTTAATACTATTTTTTGAAGGCCTCTTTCCTGATTTGCCAGTTTTACCTGATGCAAAGCAATGTGTGCAATAGTATTGTGGAATCTGGTTACAATAAATTCCAATGTTTTTTTTGTTTTTATATCCTTTACGATTTCCCTGATCATTTCTTTCATCGATATTATGCTACTTTCACTAAAAGAGTATACTTCATTTACATCATTAATGAGATAGTTTTCCAGTCGTAAGGGTGCTTCTGCATGGTAGTTGCTTTCTATGCATATTCCCAGGAGAGCAGAAACAGCATCGAATAATCTTCCGGCGCTGCAACAAAGCGGACTATTAATTTTGCGTTCAATAGCTTCAATGATTTTATCTGCTTTGTTTAGATCAATATATGAAAGGAACGGAATATCAATATTTTTATAATCCTTTCCAAATGTATGATACAAATAAGATATTGCAGTTCTCCATGGTTGTTTGGTGGCAAGGTCCCCTCCGGGAAGAGGTATGTACTCGAAATGGCTGATACGATTGAAAGTTTTGTAATCTGCAACCATCACTTCACTTCCCCAAATATGTCCATCGGTACCAAAACCAACCCCATCATAACTAATGCCAATTACCGGATCAGTTATATTGTATTCAGCCATTACCGCTGCTATGTGTGCGTGATGGTGTTGCACCATAATAACAGGCAAATTCTTTTCTTTTGCATATTGCGTTGAAAGATAATCAGGATGCAGGTCGCAGGCTATTATCGAAGGAGTAAATCTGTATAGCCGACTGAATTCTGAAATGTTTTCACAGAAAAATTCATGAGTTTCCATGTTTTTCAGATCGCCAATGTGTTGACTTAAAATTGCCTGTTGTTCTTTTCCAATGCAAAAGCAGTTTGATAATTCAGCTCCGGTAGCAAGAATACCTGAAGCTTCAAAATTGCAATCAACAGGTTCCGGGGCATAGCCTCTTGCCCTGCGCATAATTCTTGGTTTATTATCAATCACCCTCACTACTGAGTCATCTGCTCTGCGTGCTATTTTTCGATTGTTTATCAGGATGCCACCCTTTATTTTTTTGAAAGCTTCCAATGCCTTAGATTCCGCGCAAAGAATTGGGATATCTGACTCATTGCCACTTGTAAGAACAATAGCATCAGTCTGAAGTTGATCAAATAATAAATAGTGAAGTGGGAGATAAGGGAGAAAGGCCCCCAGTGAGTTCAGATCAGCAGAGATGTTTTTGGCAAGAATATCATCTTTTATATTTTCAAGAATTACTATTGGCCTTCGCCAGGAAATAAGAGTTTCTTCTTCGGCTTCAGAAATAGCACATACTTCCCTTATGGCTTCCAGGGACCGAAACATAACAGCAAAAGGTTTTTTCTCCCTCAATTTGAAATTCCGTAATGCTTCAACAGCACTTTCATTCCTGGCATCGCAGGTAAGGTTATAACCGCCCAGCCCCTTCATAGCTAATACCATTCCTGAATTTATGTTTTGACCTGCCAATTCAATTATTGAGTGAAAGTCAGAGATCTTTTCGTCATCAATAATATACTGATAGACCGGGCCACAGTCAGGACAGGATATTGGTTGAGCATGGAATCTTCTGTTTAGAGGATTGTCAAATTCAGGTTTGCAAGTGTCGCACATCGCAAATTCATTCATAGTAGTGTTCACCCTGTCATAAGGGAAATCTTCAACTATTGTGAATCGCGGACCGCAATTTGTGCAATTAATAAAGGGGTATTGTTTTCTTGGATTGTCAGAATACAACTCCTGATGACAATCCTTACAAATAGCAATATCGGGACTGATTTCAGTAATAATTCGTTCAGAATTTCTACTGGGAATAATTTGAAAATCGCTGTAATTTTTTGCTTCAACAGATTTGTAAGTGATCTCTTTAATCTTTGCAGCAAGCGGAGCCTCTTTTTTCAGCCTTTCTATAAAGGCTTCACATTTATTTTCATCTCCTTCTATATGAGCAATTACCCCGTCGGGCCGGTTAAATACATTACCTGCCAAACCAAGTGCTTTCGCTAATCGAAAAATAAACGGTCTGAAGCCTACACCCTGAACACGACCTTTTATTTGAAAAAGGTAGCTGAAGCTTTTCTTATCTAATGAAGTACTTTGATTCAAATTTATTATATTGTCAGCTGAATGAAATTCGATTTACATAGAATAATAATAGGCTAAACTAAATCAAATCTATCAAAAACAGTAAATGGACCTTTCGCCCCGCACAATTGAAAGACTTAGTAAATACCGCAGGTTGCTTGAAAAGTATAAAAAATCTGATGGAGTCTACATTTTCTCCCATCATCTGGCAAAGTTATTAGATCTGACACCTGTACAGGTGCGTCGCGACTTGATGCTGATAGGCTTATCTGGTAACCATAGAAAGGGCTACAAAATTAATGAACTGATTCATGTGATTGGTCAGACCATCGATGCCGATAAGGGACATAATATTGCAATCATTGGAATGGGGAATCTTGGCAGGGCAGTTACCAGGTTTATTTATAAAAATAAATCGAAAATGAATATTGTAGCAGGTTTTGATATTGACCCTGCAAAAATAAATGAGGAAGTGGATGGTGTACCTTGCTACCATATATCTACTATTCGTTCGTACATCAAAGAATTATCTGTTGATATTGGAGTATTGACTACTTCGGCAGAGGCAGCACAGAACATTACCAATCTATTGATAGATTCAGGCGTAAGAGGGCTTCTCAATTTTACTTCGGTTCACCTTGATGTTCCTCCAAATGTATACCTAAAGGATTACGATATCATGACTTCCCTCGAAGAAATAGGATTTTTCATTAAAGAACCAGATGTAGATGATTAGTATTACAGCAGAGTATCAAGTGGTGTAAAATCCATCCCAAATGCCAGGGATACATTTTCATATACACACTTTCCTTTGTAAGTATTCACTCCTTTATAAATATCAGACGATTTTTTACATGCTTCTTCAAGACCAAGTTCTGCAATCATCAAACCATAAGGTAAAGTTGTACTTGTAAGTGCCTTTGTTGAACTAAGTGCAACTGCGCCAGGCATATTAGCAACGCCATAATGAACCACGTCGTCTATTACATAAACCGGATCGTCATGTGTAGTTGCATGAATTGTCTCAACACATCCACCCTGGTCAATAGCCACATCCACAATTACAGCTCCTTTCTTCATTTTTTTAATATGTTCTTTTGTGACAAGTACCGGTGCTTTTGCTCCGGGAAGCAATACTGCTCCAATAAGTAAATCACATTCAGCTAAAACCTGATCAATATTTGCATCTGTGCTGTAAAGAGTTGATATGCGTGATCCGAAGATATCATCAAGGTAGGCAAGACGAGAAGCACTTACATCGAGTATAGTAACATCAGCACCCATGCCTGATGCAATTTTACAAGCATTGGTTCCTACAACACCTCCTCCAATAATTCCAACTTTACCACGTGCAATACCTGGTACCCCTCCCAATAGAACTCCTCTGCCGCCAAATGGTTTCTCAAGATACTTTGCACCTTCCTGAACAGATAGTCTTCCTGCAATCTCGCTCATGGGTTTGAGGCAGGGCAGACTTCCTTCTTCATCTTCAATGGTTTCATAGGCAACACCCTTCACGCCCTTTTTCATAAGTATTTCAGTCAAATTCTTGTTTGCAGCCAAGTGCAGATAAGTATATAATATCTGGTTTTCACGGAATAGATTATATTCCTCAGGTATTGGTTCTTTTACTTTAATGATCATTTCGCAGGAAGCGAAAATATCTTCACGCTTATTTATTATTGATGCGCCAGAATCTTTGTACATTTTATCTTCAAATCCTGCTGCGAATCCTGCATCGTGTTCGATATACACCTCATGTCCCCGAGTAACGTATGATTTAACATCGCTTGGGATTAAGCCTACACGATACTCATGTTTCTTGATTTCTTTAACACATCCTATTTTCATGATGAATAATTTTAGTTGATGAAATTATTGTAATTTTTTTTTCCGCTTAATGATTTTCATCATTAAATAAGGATTAAAATAAAACAAAATTCGTTTGTTCATTCAATACAAGTTATAATGATTTGTATTTGAAACAATTCAATTTATTTTTTAACAGATTTGAATTGTTTTATTTACTAACTTAATATTATTATAATCAGAGAGTAAGATGAATTACTCCATTAGAATTGTTGAATTTATAATAAATCTAAATTGCCATACAGGCTTTGGCCATGAACAATTAAAGTCCTATCTTTATTTGTGAAAAAATTCACAAATAGAGACTTTTCACTTAATAAACATTTGTAAATCAATAAAATATCTTCTTTTTTATGAAGAAATTAGCGCTGAAGATCATTGAAAAATACCATCACGACAAAATGAGGTTGATGGATATTTTAATTGCAATTCAATCGGTAGAAGGATACATCTCTCCTGAAGTAATTTCCGATATTGCTCATGAATTGAACATGTCAGAAGTGGATGTTAAACAAACCATTTCTTTCTATCATTTTTTTACGATGAAGCCTACGGGTAAATTTTCCATTTACCTGAACAATAGTGTTGTATCAAATATGATGGGAAGGGCTGAAGTTGCTGCTGCTTTTGAGAAAGAAGCGGGAATAAAATTTGGGGAAGTTACTCAGGATGGTTTGATCGGTTTGTTTGATACTTCATGTATTGGAATGAATGACCAGGAGCCGGCAGCAATAATCAACAACCAGATTTTCACAAAACTTACCTCTTTCAGGGTAAAAGAAATTATTCGTGACATTAAAGAAGGAAAGAAAATAGAGGAAATGTATTACGCAGGTCTGGGAGATGGTGGCAATCGTGATAGTCTTGTGAAATCAGTTGTTATAAACAATATCAGAAAAATAGGTCCGGTTCTGGATCCTGATTATAAAATAGGAGAGGCTATCAAAAAGATAATCCAAATAGAGCCTGAAGAAGTAATATCTGAAGTTAAACATTCGAATATCAGAGGAAGGGGAGGAGCAGGTTTCCCGACAGGTTTGAAGTGGGAATTCTGTAGAAACACCAAAGGCACGCAAAAATATATTTTCTGTAATGCTGATGAAGGTGAACCAGGAACTTTTAAGGATAGGGTTATACTTACTGAGTTGCCACGCTTACTTTTTGAAGGTATGGTTATAGCTGCTTATGCAGTGGGCGCAACAGAAGGTATTCTATATATTAGGTACGAATACAAATACCTTGAGGAATACCTGGAGAAAATACTGGAAGGAGCTCGTAAGAAAAATTATCTGGGCAAAGATATCGGGGGCAAGAAGGGATTCAATTTTGATATTCGAATTCAGTTTGGAGCCGGAGCCTATGTTTGTGGAGAAGAGTCAGCACTCATAGAATCTGCTGAAGGAAAGCGTGGTGAACCACGTGACAGACCTCCATTTCCTGTTGAAAAGGGATACCTTGAAATGCCAACTGTTGTTAACAATGTCGAAACTCTATGTGCAGTTGTTAAGGTTATTCTGAATGGTGGCGACTGGTATCGATCTTATGGTACTTCTGAGTCGACTGGCACGAAACTGCTTAGTATATCGGGCGACTGTCGGAATTCGGGGGTGTATGAAATAGCATGGGGATTTTCAGTAAATGATATTCTGGAAATGGTAGGTTATTCTAACAAAATTCAGGCGGTTCAGGTTGGAGGTCCTTCAGGATCCCTAATAGGACCTGATGAATTTAGCCGAACTCTTGGTTATGAGGATCTTGCCACCGGGGGCTCGCTAATCATCTTTGATGAAAACAGGGATCTTTTAAAAGAGGTGGTTCTTAACTTTATGGACTTCTTTATTGAAGAATCATGTGGTAGTTGTTCTACCTGCAGGATACTTCCTACTGTTCTGAAAAATAAAGTTGTGAAGATATTGGATGCAAGGGGAATTCAGCAGGACATCACTGATATGGAAAATTGGGGTAAATATTTAAAAGCCAGCAGATGTGGTCTTGGCCAGACAGCTGCAAATCCAATATTGTCTGCTATTAAAAACTTCAGACCCTTATTTGAATCCAAAATACAAACAAGAAAAGAATACGACAGTGGCTTTGATATTTCGCATGCTGTGAAAGAAGCCTGTGAAGCAACTGGAAGAGTACCAAATAATTAATATTACAGATTATGAGTCAGGTAGTTAAATTTACTATTGATGGTGTTGAATGTATGGCCGCAACAGGTAAGTATATTGTTGACGCAGCCAAGGAAAATGGAATTTATATTCCGACACTATGTAATTATCAGGGTGTGAAACCCAAAGGGAGTTGCAGAATATGCACAGTGAAAGTGAATGGCAGAATGATGACTGCCTGCACTACTCCTGTTACTGAAAACATGGAAATCGATAATAAGTCAGATGAATTGCATGACTTAAGAAAAGCGATCATTGAGTTGTTATTTATTGAAGGAAATCATTTTTGTCCTGCTTGCGAGAAAAGTGGAAGCTGCGAATTACAGGCTCTTGCCTACAGGTATCATATGATGGTTCCTCGTTTCCCCTATTCTTTTCCTCAGAGAGAAGTAGATGCAAGCAATCCTAAATTGATAAAAGACCAGAACAGGTGTATACTTTGTAAAAGATGCATCAGGGCTATTCAGGATGAAAAAGGAAGATCAATTTTTGCGTACAAGAAAAGAGGCCGTGAGGTTGAAATAAGTATTGATCCTAAAATTGGTAAAAACTTATCAGATGAAACAGCCCAGAAAGCGGTGGATGTTTGTCCGGTTGGAGCTCTTCTAATCCGGCATGGAGGTTTCGAAGTTCCTATTGGAGAAAGAAAATATGACAATGAGCCCATTGGAAGTGATATTGAAAATTTGAAATAATAAAAGTGTCAAAAGTATAATATAATGAGTAAACCAGTTGTTGCTACTACTTCACTGGCAGGTTGTTTCGGCTGCCACATGTCTTTGCTGGATATCGATGAAAGAATTTTGGAACTTATTGAACTTGTAGAGTTCAATAAATCGCCCATAAATGATATCAAGAAATTTACTAAAAGATGCACCATTGGCCTGATTGAGGGTGGATGTTGCAATAGTGAAAATGTTCATGTATTGAAAGATTTCAGAGAGAATTGTGATATACTTATCTCAGTTGGAGAATGTGCCATTATGGGAGGTCTTCCGGCCATGCGAAATGGAATTCCAATTCGTGAATGTCTTGAAGAAGCATATCTAAACGGACCATCTGTGAGTAATAACACTGAAAAAATTATTCCAAATGATCCGGAATTACCCATTTTACTGGATAAGGTATATCCTTGTCATGAAGTAGTAAAAATGGATTATCATTTACCAGGTTGCCCACCTAGGGCAGATCTGATCTGGGAAGCATTGGTTGCTCTGATTACAGGCGATGAAATGAAGCTTCCTTACCAGGTTGTTAAATTTGATTAAAGTTGATTTATGGGACAGAAAATAACTATTGAACCTGTTACTCGTGTTGAAGGACATGGAAAAGTAACTATCCATATTGATAATGATGGAAATGTAAGCCAGACTAGGTTACATATTGTAGAATTCAGAGGATTTGAAAGATTTGTTCAGGGAAGACCATACTGGGAAGCACCAGTATTGGTTCAGCGACTTTGTGGTATTTGCCCTGTTAGTCACCATCTGGCTGCTGCCAAAGCTCTTGATGTTATTGTTGGAGCTGGCACTGGTGATGGTTTAACCCCAACAGGTGAGAAAATGAGACGCCTTATGCACTATGGCCAGATATTTCAATCTCATTCACTGCATTTCTTTCATCTCGCTTCACCAGATTTACTTTTTGGCATTGATGCAGATCCTGTAAAAAGGAATGTAATTGCCCTTGCTCTTGAGAACAAAGATCTTGCTGTTCAGGGAGTCATGATGAGAAAGTTCGGTCAGGAGATAATCGAAGCTACAGCCGGCAAAAAAATACATGGAACAGGTGCTATTCCTGGAGGAATAAACAAGCATTTATCAGCATTTGATAAGAAGCATTTCCTTACTGGTGATGCCCCTATGAATATAAAGGCAATGATTGACTGGTCAGGTGCAGCTCTTGAATTTTTTCATGATTATCATGAAAAAAATAAGGCTGTTATTGATAATTTTATTGACCTTCCTTCCAGTTATCTTAGTCTAATTAGAAAAGATGGCGCACTTGATTTGTATCATGGTGTACTTCGCGCGAAAGATCAGAATGGTAAACTTATTCTTCATGATGTTGATTACCAGGATTACCTTAAATACATTGATGAAGAAGTTCGGAGCTGGAGTTATATGAAGTTCCCATATTTGAAAGAATTTGGAAAAGAGGAAGGATGGTATTCAGTTGGGCCTCTTGCCAGATTGAACAATGCTGAATTTATTGACACACCACTTGCTCAGAAGGAATTTGAAAAATTCAAAGCATATAACAATGGCAAACTAAGCCATAAACCAATGCATGCACACTGGGCAAGACTAATTGAGATATTGCACTCTGCTGAAAAAATGGAGCAATTGCTTAATGATCCTGATCTAATGGAAGGACCTCTTACAATTAAAGGCACCAGACAGTCTGAAGGAATTGGTTTGATTGAAGCACCTCGTGGAACTCTGTTCCATCATTATAAAGTTGACAAGAATGATCAGATCGAAATGTGTAATCTGATTGTGTCAACTACCAATAATAATCAACCTATGAACAATGCTGTGAATCAGGTGGCTGTTAAAATGATGACTGGTAAAGAAGAAATTTCTGAGCCTATGATGAATGCAGTTGAAGTTGCCATCAGAGCATACGATCCATGCCTAAGTTGTGCTACTCATGCGCTGGGTCAGATGCCCTTGGAAATTTCTTTGTTCAAAGGTGAACGATTGATTGACAGGAAACGGAATCGCTAAAATGCAAAGTAATTCTCCCCGTATTCTTATTTATGGATACGGGAATCCGGGCAGACAAGATGACGCATTGGGGGTAATGCTTTCTGAAGAAATTGATTCGTGGGCAAAGAGTGAGCGTCTTTCTTGCATTGATACTGATCAGAATTATCAGCTAAATATTGAAGATGCTGATAAAATTTCGCAATATGACCTTGTCGTTTTTGCAGATGCTTCTGTAAATGATATCGAGTCGTTTCAGATGGATTTAGTATTACCTGACATGAAATCTGATTTCAGTATGCACTCGGTTTCTCCTTCTTTTGTAACAGGCTTATGTAATGAAGTTTTTAAAAAAAGGCCTGTAGTTTACCAATTGGAGATTAAAGGGTATAAATGGGAGTTTATGGAAAAAATTACCGAAGTTGCCAGGAAAAATCTTTTATCTGCCGAGATATTTTTAAAGAATTTCTTATTGGAAAATATGAATCCCAAAACATGATTAAGGTTTTTATTCACATTTGAATAAGGATTGAAATTCTAAATTACCAAAGAACAATACATTTGTTTTACTAGCAATATTATATTTAAAAACATTTTTATTAGTTTTTAAGTATAAGTATATAAGGTTGCTAATCTTATAATTTTATTTGCCTATATATTTTATAGGTAGTATATTGCGACCAAATTGGGAAAAGGGTTCTTTATTATTTTAGTTTCATTTTCAAATGTGTCGTTATGAATACAAAAGGATGGGCAGGAAAGGTAATCCTTGCGGTGGAAGATGATGATGTAAGCTTAGAGTTTTTTAAGGAGTTATTTGAACCGTATGAGATTGTACTTTTATCAGCCAACAACGGACAGACTGCAATTGAATTATGCAAATCTCAACCAAAGATCGATCTTGTTCTCATGGATGTTCAACTTCCTGTATTAAATGGTAAGGAAGCCATGAAACAGATTAAGAAGATTCGACCAGATTTACCTGTTATCGCTCAAACAGCATTTGCTATGGCTGGAGACAGAGAGGCATACATTAATGAAGGTTTTGATGATTACATTGCTAAACCTATTAATGTTCAGGAGTTAATTTCTTCTGTTGACAGATTTATTGGTTAATTATTCTTGATTTGTGCATAACTCTTGATTGCAATTGTTTTAAAATCTTCATAGATTTAATTGCTTATTTGTTTATATATAAAGACTTTTTATATGAATCTTAAAAATACTATTGTTGCAGTTTTTATTATAGCATCTTTGCTATTTGCATGCAAATCGAACAGGAAAAATTTACATGTTATCGAGTTAGATAGCATTAATTTATCAGACTCAATTCGTACGATTAGTCCCTTAGATACGATAGGAGAGGGATTGCCTATTTTTTATAACATGTACCTTTCTGTTGAGCTGTCTACTCTTTTTGAAAGTACCGGTGCGATCTTTACATCTGAATTAATGAACAATACCGATAAAACTTCTGAATACATTACTAGTGCTCAGAAGGCAATAAACCTTGGAGTGTATGCTGTAGACCTAAGTTATACCAGGGTGTTTGATCAGGTTGAAATTGCTGGCAGGTATTTCAATGCGATGCAACAACTCTCGAGGGAACTTGGTATTCCTGGAGATTATTTTGAAAATACTGCTGAACGATTTGAAAGAAACATTGCCAATAAAGATTCATTAATTCATTTGGCAAATGAGGTATATTATACTACTGAAGACTATCTTAAGAGGAATGAAAGATACACAACAGCTGCTATGATCATTTTGGGTGGCTGGGTAGAGGCTATCCATATAGCAATTGATGTAGCCATTGAAAGTCGCGATGCCAATATCATTGAAAGGTTAGTAGATCAGAAGTATTCTCTGAATAACCTTATGCTTATGCTCTCAGAGCATAAGGACAATGAAGTGGTTAAAGAGTACTTGACTAAATTGAGTAAATTAAAGAAAGAATTTGACGGAATTGATTTAGATTTTGATGCTAATTTTGATCCTGACACTAAAAAGGGACAAAAATTAATTGATCAGGCTATTGTACAGATCAGTGAATTCCGTAAAGTTGTCGATGGGTTTAGAAGTGAATTAATAAATTAGTTAACTTTTTTTCAGTGATGAATTGATTCAAGCTTTTTAACAGCTTGTTTTTAATATTATAATTAACATCATAACTTCGTAGTTATTATTAATTCCGAGCTTCAGTTCGGAATTTTTTTTTTGACTGATCTTTCAATAATTGTTAATCATGATAATATCCTAATCCATTTCTTAAATATTCTTGAAAGCCGACCTGAATTATTATTTCTTTATTTGAATAATTTAACTAACTTAATGCCATAGCTTGAATGCACGGGACACATAAATACCGAATTTCAGTGTAAATGGATAAAGATCTAATTTTTATTCAAACCATTCTTTCTGATGAAATGATTAGCCATGGATTCCCCTTGGTTTATAAAGGTCCTCTAAATCATCAGACAATGAAATTCTTCACTCGCATGGCCGAAGAGAAGATTTCAAAGCGATGCTCCGATTCATCTGTAAAAAGAAAAATATTTCACGTAATGGTTGAGATGTTGCAAAACATTACTCGTCATTCTGCCGATTATGACGAACGTGGTAGTGGCAATGGAATATTTGTTATTGGTGAGCGTAAAAAATATTATTATATCATTACTGCAAATGTGGTTAAATCCTCAGATGTTCGTGAGCTTGAAGATAGTATTGAAAGATTAAATCAGCTGGATAAGGAAGCTTTGGATGAACTCCATAAAGACAAAATGCGTACAGGTCAGCTTAGTTCAAAAGGAGGTGCCGGACTTGGACTGATCGATATCATTCGAAAAACTGGAGAGAAATACAACTATCAATTCCTGCGACTTGATGAAAAGTATCATTTCTTTGTATTAAAATCTACCATAAATCTTGATGACACCGAGTAGAATAATTATGTATTGAAGAATTATTGTTCAATAGTTGATGAAATAGTGTTTACTCTGAAAGTTATTGTTATTTTTGTAACAGTAAATCCGAGAAATTGATTTTATCGTTTTCGAGGAATTCCTTTTTAGTCAGATCCAAAAGAATTTATCTAATGGAAAAGAGAATTGGAGCAGTCATAATTTTAGTAGAAAATAAAGAATCTGTTGAGAGAATTAATGAAGTTCTATCAAATAGTGCTTCAATTATTCTTGGTCGACAAGGTTTGCCATTACGGGACAAGGGGATAAGTGTGATTAACCTGGTTCTGGAAGGGACAACTGATCAAATCAGCTCTTTAACAGGAAAATTGGGTCGACTTTCAGGAGTTCAGGTGAAATCGGTACTCACAAAGTATCGGTAGAGATTGTGTGGGAATATAACTCAGGAGATTATGAATTTTAAACCGGAAAGCTATCGCATTGCTGACGAACCAGGAATACCCTTTATTGATTCTGACGAGATCAACGAGTATCTGAATCAGGAAAAACCAGACAATAACCGTGTTCGGGAAATTGTTGATAAGGCTATAGCAAAAAATAGGTTGTCTTTACGTGAAGTGGCTTGTCTAATTCAGTCTGACTCACCTGAGCAGATTGATATGATAAAAGATGGTGCTACCAGGTTGAAAGAAAATGTTTATGGTAACCGTATCGTATTATTCGCTCCACTTTATGTAGGTAGTCATTGTACCAATGATTGCCAGTATTGTGGATTTCGCACTTCTAATAAGCTTGCACAAAGATCAACTCTCTCAGATCTTCAACTTGTTGATGAGGTCAAAGCTCTTGAAGATAATGGACAGAAACGTTTGATCCTGGTTTTTGGTGAGCATCCGAAATACAATGCAAAATTCATAGCAGATACTGCTCAAAAGGTATATTCTATTAAGAATGGAAATGGGGAAATCAGAAGAGTAAACATCAATGCAGCTCCTCTTTCAGTTGAGGGATTTAAAACTGTTGCAGATGCAGGAATAGGAACCTATCAGGTTTTTCAGGAGACTTACCATAGGGAGACCTACAAACTATACCACCCCAGTGGCAAAAAAGCTGATTATGCCAATCGTCTCACATCTCTCGATCATGCTCAAGAAGCAGGATTGGATGATGTTGGTATCGGAGCACTATTCGGTCTATACGACTGGAGATTTGAAGTTATGGGTTTGGTCAGACACACTAATCATCTGGAGGCATGTTACAATGTGGGTCCGCATACAATTTCATTTCCCCGCCTTCAGGAAGCTTCAGATGTAAAAATCGACAGTAGGTACCTTGTGAGCAATGAAGAATTCACGCGCATTATTGCCATTCTGCGGCTGGCAGTTCCATATACCGGATTAATACTCACCGCACGTGAAAATGCAGCAATTAGAAAAGAAGTGATGAAGTATGGTGTATCTCAGATTGATGGAGGAACAAAAATAGAAATGGGATCTTACGCTAAAAACAATGCAAGGGAGCAGGATCTCTCAAATGAACAATTTAGAATAAGCGATGACAGATCTTTAGGGGATGTGATAGAAGAACTTCTGGAAGAAGATTACATTCCATCCTTCTGCACTGCATGTTATCGTCTGGGAAGAACAGGCGAACATTTTATGGAATTCTCTGTACCGGGATTCATTAAGCGATTTTGTTCTCCAAATGCAATGCTTACTCTTGCCGAATACCTTGAGGATTATGCAAAGCCAAACCTGGTGGAAAAGGGGTGGCAGATGATAGAAAAGAATCTGCAAACCCTGAATGGAGGAACTGATATTCAGGAGATCAGGAAAAGATTGGAAAAGATTAAACAAGGTGAGCGGGATCTGTACTTTTAATTTGCGTTTGCTGAAAAGATGATCATGTCATTAAAGAATAGAACAGATATAGTCCAGCTTCTTCAGTCAGATAAGAGTTCCCAAAAAGAACTATTTAAAAAGGCTGAAGAAATAAAGAAGAAGAGTGTCGGGAGCAAAGTATATTTCCGGGGACTAATAGAATTCTCTAATCTTTGTATGAAAGATTGCTATTACTGTGGAATAAGAAATAGCAATAAGAAAGTTTTAAGATATAACCTGGATGATAACGAGATTCTTAATTCTTCCCAATACGCTTATAAGCAAAAGTATGCTTCTATTGTACTGCAATCGGGTGAACTAAAAAACAAAGCTTTTATTGAAAGAATTGATAGCCTACTAAAAAAAATTCATCAGAAAACAAACAATGAATTGCATGTTACTCTTTCTTTAGGTGAGCAAAGTGAAGAAACATACAAGCGATGGTTTGACAGTGGAGCCCACAGGTATTTATTAAGACTTGAAACAACAAACCAGGAATTGTATTCCAGGATACACCCTCAGAATAAAAAGCACAATTTCCATTCTCGTCTGAAAGCCCTTGAATCATTACGAACAGTTGGTTACCAAACCGGAACAGGCGTAATGATTGGTTTGCCTTTTCAAACTTATGGAGACCTGGCTGATGATTTACTTTTCATGCGAGATTTTGGCATTGATATGGTGGGTATGGGACCATACATTGAGCATAGCGATACACCTATGTATCAATACAGAGATCAGCTCTGGCCTTTAGAGGAACGTTTTTTAACAAGTTTAAGAATGATAGCTTTGCTTCGTTTGTTAATGCCGGAAATAAACATTGCAGCTGCAACTGCTCTTCAATCCATAGATAAAATGGGAAGAGAGAAAGCCCTTATGGCTGGAGCAAATGTTGTTATGCCAAACATCACTCCCGGCAAATACCGCGACAATTACAAATTATATGACAACAAACCCTGTACCGACGAAAATGCTGAAGATTGCACAAATTGCCTCACAGCAAGAATTGGCATGACAGGCAACGACATTGGTTTTAATGAATGGGGAGATTCGATATTTTATAACAAACGTACCCGGCAACCAATAGCCAGCAACTAGCAACTATTTTTACTAATCACCCAACTAACCAGGATCCAGCACCTGGTAACCAGCACCTATTTTATTATCTCCACGAACTCCACTCCATAGTCATCTTATCTCGTTCGCGGGTTTTGCCCGTGGTATTATTGACCTGGTAATAACTTACTCCATCGTCTTCAAACAGGCAGGTGATGGTTTCCACTTTGTTTTTGGCTTGTGGATTATCCAGGTAGTAATTAAGCAGTAAAGTTTTGTGAACAGCTCCCTTATTCTGGTATACATAACGACTTACATGTCCGGCATCATTTACTTCTACAATTGTTTTCCAGTTCTCGGAATTACCGGTATTAACAAACGATACACTCTTAAGAGTATTCTTACTATCAAATTCATAAGTGAATTTGCCATCGGCAAATGTATTTACAGGGTCAGTTGTGCGAGTCAGTATATATGAATTGCCCTGTTTTAATATTATATAAGTCATGTTGTTACAAACCTTTCTTGGATCCTGGGCTCTCCATCTGTCACAAAATTTTGTGATCTGACACCTGGTTAGGTTATTAGTTGGCCCGTATTCAAATTGTTTTACCTGGCCTAAATGCGTAAATAAAAAAGCTCCCCTATAGTACTGACTGGCGACTTGATAAAACTGAAAATACTTTTTAATTTTCAGCACATTACCCTGTCGGTCAAACCAAACTGAATCAATGGGTACTTTGTAAAGTTTTTCTCCTTGTTTATTTACAATTGAGCTTTTCCCATTGATTATCAAAATATTATTGCGTGTAGAATAAGTAAAAGTACAGCTTAATCCTGGTGATGTAATGGCTGTTATCTTATTTGCAATGGTATCAATAACAAGCTTAATTGGTCTGTTAGAGAGATTGATCTTTGATTCCCATGGCCGGTAGGGTTGGTCTATAGTAAAAGGCAACAAAAGACTTTCGTAATTGCTAAGCATTGAATCTCCAACTATTTGTATTTTACTATTTAACACTATGAGGTCTTCAGAGTAATTTTTAAGAGAAGCTTCCAGCAAACGAGGCAATTCAGTTCTTAAGAATTTAAGTGAATCCAATATTTCTTTTCTCCTTTGAATTGAATCACGAACGAAAATTTGACGCGCAATGATGGAATCCTGAATAAACTGCATTCTTATTGCAATTGAATCCTGGATAAATCGCATTCTTGCATCAATAGAATCCTGGTTTACCTGTATCAATATGTCTTGCTTCTCATAGCTTGTATCTTGATTTTGCCGGTTATTAGAATTAGGACGGTAAAGATTTCTTCCATTTATTGTATTTGAACTGGTTTGGGCATTAAGCTGAGTAAGCGATAAAATGCACGTTAGGAGCAAAATAGCTCTGCTGAGATTTGAATACAAGCTGTCAATGATTTTCATTTTACAGAATAGGTTTAGGTTCATAATACAATTAAGATACAAAAATTTTCCAAGCTAACTGATTCTTAAATTTCAAGCCTGCAGTTGTCTATTATTTTTTTTGCCTTCTCAGATAATTCTAAACTGGAAGAATCCTTTTTATCCAATAAAACTTCTAAATCATCCAAAATATTGTAAAAAAGATTCCATCCATTCAGTTCAATTTCAGTCTGTTCTTTTAGCTTACTGATATCTCCTTCAACAAATCTTATAGCCTTCTCAAGTCGTATCGCATTTTCCGTAAAAAACCGATACCCATTCTCTTCATCCTCTACCTCATAAAAGTTGGCACCCTTAATTGCAAAACGCATCATACAAACCGTGATTGGAATAGCTGAAATAAAGCAGCCCGTAAATGGATTGACTATCTCTTTGAGTAATCCAACATTTTCGTTTATTGCTTTTGCATATTCTGTAAAGAATAAAGTGCGAATGTAATCGCCAACTAAGTTTCCAAATTTAGCAGCTTCAAGTGCTTCCTGCGCAAATACCTCCTTGTCATGCCGCATTATCAAACCGTCTTCATGTAGGTAGGCAAGACGCGATTTTCTATTGCTTTCTAAGACAGAAAGTATATAGCACTGATCCTCCGCCCGGCCTATAAACGAGGGAGTGAAAGGGCGATATTTCAGCAGCGCTTTTACTAAAATACCATTAGTTCCGCCTGTTACATGAATACGTTCAATGCATTTTGTTTTACCATCAATGCCTGTTTTGCTTCCATAACGTGTCATAAGTTCGCCTTCGGTGGACAGGGCCATTAACATTTTGCTAAAGAAAATTCCGGCTTCCTTATCAGGTATATCATCAGGAAAGGCAACATCAGGAGTATACAATCCTTTATGTATGTCATTTTCATTAACCAGGGCCCCAGCTATCATGCCCAATTCAATCTTTTCTCCATTTTTTGAGATTCCGGTGGCACCCCATAAGGGTGTTTTAAAATGCTCAAATGCTGAAGCTTTTGATTGTTCAATCAATTCCTTTTGGGGAAATACCTGATCAAGATCAATTTTAAATGTAGCTTTTACCTCCTGATCAATGAGTACGTTCCAAACTGCAGCAATTGCTTTCAGAAAACTGTAATGACGACCGTATTCTCCATCTACTCCAAATATTTGTAGAAGTTCTTTTGCGTTCTGTGTTGTTGTAGCATTAAGAAAAATTTCTTCTAGAAGAAGGTCTGTATCATCTTCAGTAAAAACAAAAACCTCCAGATTGTTCAACTCAGTATGCTGATGTAATTCAGTTCTGATATATTCTCTTGCTATCTTATGCAAACCTGCATGAGTTACTGAAACGGATAAGATGCATTTTACTTTTTCTGTTCTCAAATTCCCTCTTTCTCTTTCTACATCAAGTGATTTATTCAACTCATTTAAACCGTAGAGAATTTCATTTGCCTCGGGAGTTACACCAAATTGAACAGGATGGTCATACCAGTACAATTGAGGTTCAGAGGCAGCTTCTTTTAATGCAGTTTTTAATTTTTCATCATAGTCCAACTCATCTATGTTGGTGTTCTTGTTTGGGATACCCAGCAATACATTTGATGTGAAAATCATTTCACGTCCGGGCGCAGTGATTGGGTTCGGATTTGTTTTTTTGATTTTAATAATCCTTGAATTACGTAAGGCTTCTGCTTTATTTTGATGATCCTCGAATACATCAACACCTTCAGGAAAGAACAATTGCCAAACTTTGTTATAGAACAATCCATCATTTATTGCAGGGGACCCGAACAAGTATTTTTCCAAATTGATAAGAGCATTTTGAAAATCTTTGTCAACTTGTTCTCTAGCCAAAATCTCATTTTCAATATCTGTAATTCGGGAATAGAAAAATTTTGCCAGAGTATTAATTGCATCATCCGAATAGTTTTTTAGTAAAGCATCTTTCGCTTCCTGATAAAGGGTGTGATTTTTTCCCGATAAACAAATTAAAAAAGCTGAGTTTAGTTTATTTGCAAGTGGAGAATTCTTATCAGAAAAGGAATGGTCAGCATTCAGTAATATGCATTTTGGCTGACAGAATAAACTACGGATAATATTTTGGAATTTTACTGAAATGACCTTATCGTTTTTGTACAGATAATAAAGATATTAAAATTCGTTCTACAGCTTTCTTAATTGTGTATTTGATTCTGAAAAGGAGAGGAAAATATATTTTTAAAGTGCAAATCTCATTTTCACTCCATCTATTTCTTGCTCATATTCCATAACACCCGGCCATGCAGGTGGTTTTAGTTCTTTTTCCCAATCAGTTAGTTTGGTTAGCAGGATTTTTACTACTTCAGGATATTTGGCTTTCAAATCGTATTTTTCCTCTTTATCAATTTCAAGGTCATATAAAAATAGAATACTGTCACGGGAATTCACAAGAAGCTTCCACTTCCCATTTCTCACGGTTTTGTTAAAATCGGTTCTCCAGAATAAATTATCGTGGGGTGCTTGGGTATTCTCTCCTAAAATAAAGGGAACAAGATTCACACCATCAATCGGAACTGTATGAGGAGGATTAATATTACAGGAAGATATGGATGTAGAAAAAATATCCAGTAGTGATATAGGTTTATGGTATTGAGTTTCTGCAGGAAGGACACCTTTCCATTTCATGATAAAAGGAACATTAAGCCCTCCTTCAAAATTGGTAATCTTGCCACCCTTCAGATTTCCATTATCTGTAGCTCCTGTATAGGTAGCTCCTCCATTGTCACTGGCAAAAAAAATCAGGGTATTCTCTTCCAGCTCTGATTCCTGTACCTGTTTCAATATTTCACCAATAGCATCATCAAGTGCTGCTATCATGGCATAATACACTCTTGTGTTTTTATCTTGGATATGAGCAAATTTGTCGTAGTATGATTTTGGTGCCTGAAAAGGAGTATGTGGAGCACTGAAAGGTACATATAGAAAAAAAGGATTTTTTTCATTTTCCTGAATAAAACGGCATGCTTCCTTTGCAAATTTTGTGGTGAGATACTCTTCTTCAATAATTTCTTTTCCATTATGGACAATTGCACTGGGACCTTTTCTTTTCTGACGCCACATGTGCTTGTTCTGAAAGATCTTGTGTTTGTAATTCACTATTTCTTTATTTGACTTTGGGGCATACAAGCTGAATGCCTCATAGAAACCATAGAATTCATCAAGGTTTTTATTTTGTGGAAGAGAGGGCTCGTTGTACCCCATATGCCATTTACCAATACAGGCAGTTTTGTAACCTGCATGACTCATTATTTCAAACAGGGAAATTTCAGATTCCGGGAGTCCTTGCTTTTGCATTTCGCTCACAGGTGGTGAATACCAAGGATCAATCAGGTACATAGGACGTGTTCGGATAAAATTTTTAAAAACAAAATGTTCAAATTTGTTTTTTGCATACCTGCCCATAATCATACGTTCGCTGCCAAAACGCTGCTGATATCTCCCGGTTATCATTCCACATCGTGAAGGATAACAAACTGCACTTGTTGAATAAGCTTCAGTAAAAACTACTCCCTCTTTTCCCAACTGATCAATGTTTGGGGTGGATACTCCATCGCTGTCATACAATGTAATATCATTTTTCCCCAGGTCATCGACCAGAATGATAATAATATTTGGCGTTGAAGAATAAGAATTTGACTGGACAATACTTGTTAAGTAGCTCACTTTTTCGGCGATTGCATTCGAATCGATCAGAATAGGTGGATATGTTGATTGTGTATAACTATGAAATGAAAAAATTGTAAGGAATAAAATCAGGTCAATAAGAATCTGATAAAATTTTCTCATGGGAATGAAATATTGTAGATACAACTTAATCGTTAACAAATATCGGCTCTAAAATAATTCTTTTTGTGTTTCTTAGTACATTAGTTCTATTTAATATTCAATATGAAATATCTGGTAATATTTTTAGCGATCATACTAAGCCATCAAATCGGATTTTCTCAAGCAACAATTGAGAAAGATTTTAAGACTTATTTTACTAAATATGGAGTGGATGGTTG
>CAYWBC010000018.1:0-58442 GCA_964456285.1 uncultured Bacteroidales bacterium | reverse complement strand
AGGGAGATGTAATTGGCTATGTTGGAACTACTGGGTTATCAACAGGGCCACACCTTGATTTCCGTTTTTATAAAAATGGCAAACCTATAGATCCATTAAAGGTTAAAGCTCCCCCGGTTGAACCTATTCATCAGAAAAACCTTGCCGCTTTTGATTCCATTAAAGTAGCAACCATTAATCTGTTAAATCAGGCTGGAAGTTGAGTTGGGTCTGAGTCTGGATATTAAATAGTTTATTTATCAGGTAAGTGGTATCTTAAGAACGCACTGATTTTATTTTTCTAAATTGATAAGCAATTCTTCAACTATTTTCGGGAAATGCCTGTATTCAAGTTCATGAATTTTTTTGGCCAGTATTTCAGGACTATCTTTTTGTTCTATTTGGCATTTCGCCTGAAAAATAATATTGCCTTCATCGTAATTTTCATTTACATAATGTATTGTAATTCCCGATTCTTTTTCTTTGTTGTTAATAACTGCTTCATGTACCTTCATGCCATACATTCCTTTTCCTCCATATTTTGGCAAGAGAGCAGGATGAATATTTATTATCCGGCTTGGAAAAGAAAGAATTAGGTATTCAGGAATTAACCACAAAAATCCTGCAAGAACTATGAAATCGATCCTTTTTTCCATCAGAATGTCTCTGATATTGGAGGTATTGTAAAATTCATTTCTGGAAAATACATAGGTAGGAATATTGTATTTTTGTGCTCTTTGCAGTACAAAAGCATCTTTGTTATTACTAAAAATGCCTGAAACCTGCCCAAATTTGCTGCTATTTAGGCGTTCTATTATTGCCTGCGCATTGGTGCCTGAACCTGAAGCAAATATTGCTACATTTTTCATTGTTAGTTAATTGGCGGTATCTTTATTTCTTTTTAATTAGTATTATTGACAAAAAAAGCTATTTTTAGGTCAATAATTAAATCTTTTTGTTTGTTTTTTTTTAATTATTACATTTTCTTTGCACGGATAATTTTTAACCATAAGTATAATTTAAAACTATTATTATGTCTGATATTGCATCTAGAGTAAAAGCCATCATCGTTGACAAGCTTGGTGTTGATGAAAGCGAAGTAACATCTGAAGCTAGTTTCACAAATGATTTAGGTGCAGACTCACTGGATACAGTTGAGCTAATCATGGAATTTGAAAAAGAATTCAACATTGGAATTCCTGATGACCAGGCTGAGAAAATCAGTTCTGTAGCTGAAGCAATTAAGTATATTGAAGAAAACGCGAAGTAATTTTAAATTACTCTTTTATTTAACTTCATTTCTGTATGGAATTAAAGCGAGTGGTCGTTACTGGATTGGGTGCCATTACTCCTTTAGGGAATAGTGTCCCTGAGTTTTGGGAAAGTATGATTGCAGGCAAAAGTGGAATAGATTGGATTACTCACTTTGATGCGACTAAGTTTAAAACTAGGTTTGCCTGCGAAGTTAAAAATTACAATCCTGAAGATCATTTTGACCGCAAGCAAGCCAGAAAAATGGACATGTTTACTCAGTTTGCGCTTGTGGCAGCTGAGGAGGCAATCAATGATTCTGCACTGGATCTGGAAAAAATCAATCTTGATAAGGCTGGAGTAATTTTCGGCTCTGGAATTGGAGGATTCAGTACAGTTTTCGATGAGTTAAAGAATTTTCTTGAAGGGGACGGAACCCCCAGGTTTAGCCCCTTCTTTATTCCAAAACTAATTTCCGACATTGCTGCTGGTTATATTTCCATTAAGTATGGCTTTCGTGGGCCAAATTATGCAACCGTATCAGCATGTGCTACTTCTACCAATGCCATCATTGATGCATTCAATTACATTCGTTTGGGGAAGGCTGAAATATTCATTTCGGGAGGTTCAGAAGCCGCAATCAATGAGCCTGGTGTGGGTGGATTTAATGCAATGCAGGCATTATCTACTAACAACGATGAATACAAATCAGCTTCACGGCCATTTGATGCTACGCGTGATGGATTTGTAATGGGGGAAGGCGCTGGTGTTCTCATTCTGGAGGAATTGGAACATGCAAAAAAACGTGGTGCAAAAATTTATTGCGAACTTGTTGGAGGGGGACTTACTGCTGATGCTTATCACTTAACTGCACCACATCCGGAAGGTCTTGGCGCTGCTAATGTTATGAAATTTGCACTTGAAGATGCAGGACTAAAGCCTGAAGACTTAGATTATATTAATTTGCATGGCACTGCTACTCCTCGTGGAGATATTGCTGAAACCAAAGCGATTACAAAAATTTTTGGCGAAAATGCCTATAAAATGAACATTAGTTCAACAAAATCCATGACCGGACATTTATTGGGTGCAGCAGGAGCTATTGAAGCAATAGCATGCATTTTATCTATTGTTAATAGCATCGTACCTCCAACAATTAGTCTGAATCAGCTAGATCCTGAAATTGATCCTAAACTAAATTTGACTCCAAACAAGGCTCAGAAAAGAGAAGTTAATGTTGCATTAAGTAACACCTTTGGTTTTGGAGGACATAATACATCTGCGATCTTTAAAAAATATTCTGTATAACTTTGCTTAGTTTCATTCGAAGAGAGAATAGTTATTTTTTTCACCCGGAAAAACAATTCAAAAAGCAATTAAAGCAAGTTCTGGGTTATACTCCAAATAATTATAGATTATACCAGCAGGCTCTGATTCATAAATCTGCTTCCGGGAGATTTTCAAAAGAGAGAGATATACATAATGAACGTCTTGAATTTCTTGGAGACGCCATCTTAGATTCTGTTATTGCTGAACATCTTTATAAGAACTATCCTGGGAAGGATGAAGGATTCTTAACACAATTACGATCAAAAATTGTTAATCGTGAAACTTTAAGACGTGTTGCAATAAAGATGGGAATTGGAGAGCTTATCATTGCAAATATTTCAAAAGATAATCATAAGGGACTTTTCGGCGATACTCTTGAAGCAATTATTGGAGCTATTTATCTTGATAAAGGGTATAAAAAAGTCCAGAAGTTTATTTTAAAAAGAATCATTAACTACCATCTTAATCTTTCGAAACTCAGTGAAACAGAAATGGATTTTAAAAGTCGGATTATCGAATGGGGACAGAAGAGCAAAAAAGATATTAATTTTACTTGTCAGGAACAATTTAATGGAAATGAAAACTCGCCCGTTTTTATTTCTCATTTGTTAGTGTTTGATGATATTGTTGGTATGGGAATCGGAAAATCAAAAAAAGAAGCGGAACAAAGTGCTGCAAAGCAAGCCATTCAAATGATCGGATTATAGCTGAAAGTATAAGGTGAAAAAACAACAACTCAAAGTAGATGATAATAATAAACAGGATAATGTACACCTGTATTCTATTGCTTCAAGTGAATCAGATATTCGCATTTGCTATATTTTAAATCAAATTCTTGGTATTGATCTCTCTTTGGCTGAAGATATTGTAATTCAGAATAAAAACTTAGTTCTTAACTTCAGAAACTATTCCTTTGAGAGTGATCATGGCACAGAGAAGTATTATCTAATAATTAACAGAAGTGATGGTAATTTTTTATTTCCTGAATTGAAAAAGATAGACTACATTTTTGTGACATTTTCCGAAACACTTATTTCAGGCATGGAATCTTCTATTCAAAAAATTAAGTCACAAGCCGGAATATCAGCGATTATTCCCATTGAGTCAAGCAAGATAAAATCTTTCAACAAAATAAAATTTTAGTATTAATTGATAATTATCAAATAAAAAAAGGAGGTTGAAAACCTCCTTTTTTGTTAACCCTAACCCATTTTTACCTATGAAAAGAATCAGAAACCTGATTTTATCTAAACTATGTTTTTAATTTCTTTCAAAAAAATTATTAAAACTTATATATAGTAGACGAAATAATTCGCTAAAAGTTGCCTCACCTATAATATTTTTTTTCTCTGTAATCATGTTTTTCCTTTCACTATTCAAAAGTAATTCATACTATAGTTAAGTTTTGACAAGCTTTGTTAAAGTTTGTTAAAGGTTTAATAATAACAAGGATCGCTATGTATCTTTGTTGAGTAATGAGTAAAAAAATAATTATTATCACGGCTGTTTTTATGAGCGTTGCACTCATTAGTCTAATTGTTCTGCAATCTTTTTGGATTCATAATGCATTTAAAGTAAAAGAAAAACATTTCGACCAGTTGGTTCAGGAAGCTCTATCGGATGCAGTATTGAATATAGAACGAAATGAAACAGTAAGTGATATTCTTGATGCAAATCCTCCGGTTAATATGGATACAACTTTCTATACACCTGCCGAAGAATTCAATTTTGATACAGTCATTCATTATGAAATAGATACAGGGAACGGGATAATTATTTCTCAAAAATTTGAAATTTCCCATACATCCTCTGAGGGACACATTAAAACTAATATTTCATTATCAACCGATAATAGCGATCAGAATTATTCTGATGATATCATTGATCCCTCAATTCAGAGTAAAGTCAGTAAAAGACAAAACCTGATTAACAAGGTGCTTTCCAGAATGTTTTCTGTTTCTCCAGCCATTGAAGATAGAATACACTCTGGTTTAATAAATTCCTCTTTGAAGGAAGCTTTTCATTTAAGGGGCATTGATATTGGTTATGAGTTTGCTGTAATAGATTGGAACAAAAATATTGTGATGAACTCTGCTAAATTTGAGACAGATCAGATAGCCCAATTTTATGCTATTCAACTTTTCAAGGATGATTTTTATGACAATAATTATTACCTGAATATTTATTTCCCAAATCGAAGAAACTTCATTGTTCGTTCTCTGGGTTTCATTGGAGTATCCTCCTCAATATTAACTATCTTTCTAATCATAACATTTTCATTTACGCTGTACGTAATATTAAAGCAAAAGAGACTTTCAGAAATGAAAAGTGATTTTGTAAACAATATGACTCATGAGTTGAAAACGCCTATATCTACTATTTCTCTGGCTTCACAAATGCTTAGTGATACATCTATACCAAACACTGAAAAAAATTATTCCCGAATCTCGGGTTTAATCAGCGAAGAAAGTAAAAGATTAGGTTATCAGGTTGAAAGAGTTCTTCAAATGGCGAAATTTGATCAGGGCGAACTTAAATTACAATTTGAAGAATTAAACATGCACGAGGTAATTGAATCTGTCATCACAAATTTTATGATACAGGTTGATTCAAAGCAAGGTATGTTAATACCTTCACTTCATGCAGACAATGATCTTGTGCTTGCCGATTCGGGGCACATTACCAATGTACTTTCCAATTTATTGGACAATGCAGTGAAATATACTCCGGAAAAGCCGGAAATATATATTGAAACCAGAAATTTGCATAAGAGTTTATTTATTATTGTAAGAGATAATGGTATAGGAATAAGTAAGGCAAATCAACGAAGAATATTTGATAAATTTTTTCGTATTTCTACAGGGAATGTTCACAATGTTAAAGGATTTGGATTGGGATTAAGTTATGTAAAGAGAATTGTTGAAGAACATCATGGAACCATCACTGTAGAATCAGAACCAGATGAAGGCTCAGTATTTACGATAAGTCTCCCATTAAAAAACTAATTAAAATGAATGAAATAAAGATCCTTTTGGCAGAAGACGATGAGAACCTTGGTTCCCTTTTGCGGGAATATCTTATCGCAAAAAAGTATGAAACTGACTTGTATCCAAATGGTGAAGAAGCTTACAAAAAGTTTGTGAAAAAAAGTTATGATCTATGTATTCTTGATATCATGATGCCTGTTAAAGATGGTTATACTTTAGCAAAGGAAATAAGAATGACAAATACAGATATTCCAATAATTTTTCTAACAGCAAAGTCTCAAAAAGAGGACATACTTGAAGGATTCAAGGCAGGTTGCGATGATTACATATCTAAACCATTCAGTATGGAAGAACTATTGTTCCGGATTGAGGCGATTCTCAGGCGCACTGGCAAACACGGCAAATTTAGTTCTCAAAAGGAATTTACAATTGGGAAATACAATTTTGAAACAGATAAACAGCATTTAGTTTTTAATAATAAAACAATTAAATTAACTACTAAAGAATCAGAATTACTTAGGCTATTATGTTTAAATAAAAATTCTGTACTTGAAAGAAATTTCGCTCTAAAATCAATATGGATTGATGATAATTATTTCAATGCACGTAGTATGGACGTGTATATTGCTAAACTTAGAAAATACTTGAAAGAAGATCCTTCAGTTGAAATAATTAACATACACGGAAAGGGATTTAAGTTACTTGATTGATTTATTGAAGTTAGATTTGAGAATAGCTTTGTACTTACTATTTTTCATCATTTCTCTTGATGTTTATTAACTTTTTAATGTTAAAAAGAAAATTGGAAAGGCCATAATTTTCATGGAATTCCTGCTATATTTGATTCCTTAAAAGTAACTCCTTCTACTTATGTTCTCAGTTGAGTATTTTAGTCAGGTTGTAGTCATCACTGCATACAATATTCGTCGAATAAATTTCATTTATATTGAAAAATTACGCA
Source organism: uncultured Bacteroidales bacterium (assembly GCA_964456285.1). Lineage (GTDB taxonomy): Bacteria > Bacteroidota > Bacteroidia > Bacteroidales > UBA10428 > UBA10428. Next base: position 51,935 of record CAYWBC010000018.1, on the reverse strand, counting down.
AGCTTGTTCTTCAATCAATAAAGCAATCTTGCAAGAAAGTAATTATAAATATGGTTGGCGTTCGCTTAATTAATCCCGGGGCAATAGAAACACTAAAATTTCTTAGTGGTATAGCAACAAATCTTGGAATAGAACTGTTATTTATTAATGTGGATGATGAACTTTGTAATCAGATTTTAAAATTTGATAATGAAAAGACAATTTGTATCTGCAAATTAGATGAAATTAGTGAACTGTCCAGTTTGTCAAATTAAGCTACAAATCCTTTCTCTGAGAACTTTTTACTAAATTTTTCTTTTTTCCGTGGCTTAACATATGTTTTGATGCAAATATTTGGTCGCATGAATTCTATTAATTAAGCCTTTTGTTATATTACATTTTTCAGGTTAATTATAAATATTTATTTTTATGCCGCATATTGCATTAATTCTAAAATGAGAATATATGTCAGGACACAGTAAATGGTCAACAATTAAAAGAAAAAAGGGAGCTATTGATGCAAAGAAGGGGAAAATTTTTTCTCGTATTGTGAAAGAGATCTCAATTGCGGTTAAAGATGGGGGCTCCGATGCAGAAGCAAATCCACGTTTGCGCATGGCTCTGCAGAATGCAAAAGGAGCCAATATGCCAAAAGATAATATCGAGCGTGCAATAAGCAAAGCAGATAATGATGATGCAAGTTTGCAGGAAGTTACTTTTGAAGGTTATGCTCCTCATGGAATAGCTGTTTTTATTGAATGTTTGACTGATAATAATCAGAGAACTGTAAGCCAGGTAAGGGCGGTGTTTAATAAACGAAGCGGGACCCTTGGGACTAATGGATCATTGAGTTTTTTGTTTGATCGCAAAGGTGTTTTTACCATAAACAAAGGAGAACTTGATCCGGATGAATTTGAACTGGAGATTATTGATGCCGGTGTTGAGGAAATCGAAAACGAAGAAGATGTTTTTATTATTACTACTGCAATGGAAGATTTCGGAAACGTTCAGAAAAAGCTTGATGAAATGGGAATTGAAGCAGAAAATGCAGAACTGCAAAGAATACCTAATGATACAAAAGCACTATCCGTTGAGGCTGCCAAAAGTGTGCTAAGAATGGTTGAAGAATTCGAGGAAATAGATGATGTCCAAAATATTTATCATAACCTTGAACTTACAGATGAGGTGATGGCTTCTATGGAATGACTCTTTTATAAATACTTATTATGCACTGTTTGTCAAGGCATTAAGTAAAAAAGTGTAAGTTTTTTCTATTCTTTGCTTTTGAAAAATGATTTTTATCAATAAATTTGTAGCTCAATTGCATTTTGATGACATTTAATATATCTATACTCATTAGCATTCTCCTCATTGGTATTCTTAAAATACCAATGTAAGAATGGTGTGTTTATAGATTAAAAAAACATAAGGGAGCCATTCTTAATACAAGAATGGCTTTTGCTTTTATTATAAGCTCTATAAAATGAAAAGATATCCGGTTGAATTAATAAACATTTTTGACACTTTGCTACCCCCTATGGGGGAAATACTTTTAACCAGTCAACATGTTTGAAATATTGTTATAGTAAACTTGTTTTATTATTTCTAATTGTAAATTACAATCTTATAATCAATAAAATTATGAACGACAAATTATACATATTCGATACTACACTTCGTGATGGAGAACAGGTGCCAGGCTGTCAGTTGAATACAGTTGAAAAAATTGAAGTTGCTAAAGCCCTTGAAGCTCTTGGTGTAGATATTATCGAAGCAGGATTTCCGATTTCAAGTCCTGGTGATTTCAAATCGGTTATCGAAATATCAAAAGCAGTCAAAAGTCCGGTGATCTGCGCCCTAACACGTGCGGTACAAAAGGATATTGATGTAGCTGCAGATTCATTGAAGTATGCAAAGAAAAAAAGAATTCATACAGGAATAGGAACATCACCTTACCATATCAAATATAAGCTTAATTCAAATGAGGATGAAATAGTTGAACGTGCAGTTGAAGCAGTTAAGTACGCAAAGAAGTATGTTGAAGATGTAGAGTTTTATGCTGAAGATGCAGGTCGTACGGGGAACGAATATCTTGCACGTGTTATAGAAGCAGTCATTGCTGCAGGTGCCACTGTACTAAATATTCCTGATACCACAGGGTATTGCTTGCCAAAAGAGTTTGGTGAGAAAATCAAGTATCTGAAAGATAACGTTAAAAACATAGATAAAGCAATTCTCTCAACTCATTGTCACAATGATTTGGGTATGGCTACAGCAAATACCATGGAGGGAATAATAAATGGAGCAAGACAGGCAGAAGTTACGATCAATGGAATTGGAGAGCGAGCCGGAAACACTTCTTTGGAGGAAGTAGTGATGATACTCAAAAGCAGAAAGCACCTGGGTATTGAAACAGGAATCAATACAAAGAATATTTACAAAACCAGTCGATTGATTTCTTCATTAATGAACATGCCAGTTCAACCTAATAAAGCCATTGTTGGCCGAAATGCCTTTGCACATTCATCAGGAATACACCAGGATGGTGTTTTGAAAATGCGTGAGAATTATGAAATTATTGATCCTGTAGATGTTGGTATTAGTGAGTCTAGTATTTCTCTTACCGCCAGAAGTGGAAGAGCTGCATTAAAGCACCGTTTAAGTTTGCTTGGTTACAATTTGAAACCAAAGGAACTTGAAAAGGCATATGAGAAATTCCTTGAAGTTGCTGATAAGAAAAAAGATGTTCAGGATGAGGATATTATTATACTGGTCGCAAAGGATGATAATGGAAACAATGGGAAAATAAAACTGGAACATCTTCAGGTGTTGGCGGGTAAATCAGCAATACCTATGGCTACAGTGACCTTAAACATAGGTGGAGAATCATTCACTGCTACACAATCCGGGAATGGTCCGGTTGACGCTGCTTTTCGTGCTGTAAAAAGTCTTATTCGTCATAAGGTTCGATTAGAAGAATTCCTTGTGCAGGCTATTACCCGTGGTTCTAATGATCTGGGGAAAGTACATATTCAGATCGAGAACCGAGGTTCAATCTATTATGGTTTTGCAGGTAATACAGATATTCTGACTGCTTCGGTTGAAGCCTTTTTAGATGCAGTTAACAAGATTGTTTAATTATTAAATTTACAGAAATTGGGAAAAACATTATTTGATAAAGTATGGGATTCACATGTTGTTACACAAATTGAAGGTGGTCCCAGTGTTGTTTATATCGATAAGCATTTGGTGCATGAAGTGACTAGTCCGCAGGCTTTTGCCGGACTAGATCGCAGGGGCATCAAAACATTTCGTCCGCAAAACACTGTTGCTACTCCCGATCATAATGTTCCAACCGTGAATCAGGATATGCCAATTCAGGATATGCTTTCGCGTACACAGGTTGACAAATTAAAAGAAAATACTCAGAACCATGGAATCGATCATTATGGTTTGAATCATCCTTTTCAGGGCATTGTCCATGTTATTGGACCTGAGCTGGGTCTTACACAACCAGGAATGACTATTGTATGTGGCGACTCTCATACTTCTACTCATGGGGCCTTCGGAAGTGTTGCATTTGGTATTGGAACAAGCGAAGTAGAAATGGTTCTTGTCTCACAATGTATTTTACAGCCGAAACCAAAAAAAATGCGCATAAACATTGAAGGCGAGTTGAAAAAAGGCGTTACTGCTAAGGACATTATATTGTATGTCATCTCCAAACTTTCTACCAGTGGGGGTACAGGATATTTTGTTGAATTTGCAGGTTCTGCTATTCGCAGTCTGAGCATGGAGGGTAGAATGACAGTATGCAACATGAGTATTGAGATGGGTGCACGAGGTGGTCATATAGCTCCGGATGATGTAACCTTTGAGTATCTTAAAGGAAGAGAGTTTGCTCCAAAAGGGGAACAATGGGAGAAAAAACTAGCTTATTGGAAAACTTTGAAGTCTGATGATGACGCAGTTTTTGATCAGGAATTGAAATACAATGCCGCCGATATTGAACCAATGATTACCTATGGAACCAATCCTGGCATGGGCGTGGGTATTACCGGCTCTATTCCGACAGTTGAATCGATGGAAGAAAGCGCCAGATCAAGCTTTCAGAAATCACTAAAATACATGAATTTCAAAGCTGGATCTTCTATGATTGGGAAAAAAGTAGATTATGTATTTGTTGGCAGTTGTACCAATGGGCGCATTGAAGATCTGCGGGAATTTGCAGCCTTTGTGAAAGGCAAAAGAAAAGCTGAGGATGTAGTTGTTTGGATTGTTCCTGGTTCACGTCAGGTTGAGAAGCAAGCAATAGAAGAAGGAATTGATAAAGCTCTTGAAAAATCAGGATTTGTGCTCCGACAACCTGGATGCTCTGCTTGCCTTGCAATGAATGATGATAAGGTTCCTGAAGGAAATTATTCTGTTTCTACTACCAACAGAAATTTTGAAGGACGACAAGGACCTGGTGCCCGCACAATGCTGGCCAGCCCTCTTACAGCAGCTGCAGCTGCTGTTACTGGGAAACTTACTGATCCTAGAGATTTAATGTAATTCATGTTTAATTTGAAAACAAGTAAATATGCCAATAGATAAATTTAATACCATACAGTCAAGCTGCATTCCACTTCCAGTGGAGAATGTCGATACTGACCAGATAATCCCTGCCCGATTTCTTAAGGCTACTACCAGAGAAGGATTCGGAGAAAATTTATTTCGCGACTGGCGATATGATAAAAAGGGTCAAGCGGTGAATGATTTTGTGCTTAACAATCCTTTATATAAAGGACAAATCCTGGTAGCAGGGAAAAACTTTGGTAGTGGTTCAAGTAGGGAACATGCTGCTTGGGCCATTCATGATTATGGATTTAAAGTAGTGGTGTCAAGTTTTTTTGCAGATATCTTCAAGGGAAACGCATTAAATAATGGTCTGCTGCCGGTCCAGATATCTGCTGGATTTTTGGATAAATTATTCAAGGCAATTGAAAAAGACGCTATTACTGAAGTGGAAGTGAACTTGCTAGAGCAAAAGATAACATTACTTCTTACAGGTGAATCAGAAAGATTTGATATTAATCCATACAAAAAGGAATGCCTTCTAAATGGATATGACGATATCGACTATTTGCTTAGCATTAAGGATAAGATCGAAGTTTTTGAGCTTGAAAGATAAGAGCACGAATTCTATTATCTGTTTTAATAAATGAATAGTAATTGATCAGGAGGAACAAAAATGAATGTCTCAATAATGGATACTACACTCCGCGATGGTGAACAAACATCAGGAGTTTCATTTTCTTTCGATGAGAAGCTTAGTATGGCTAAGCTTCTTCTCGAAGATTTGAAAGTTGAAAGAATTGAAATTGCCTCAGCAAGAGTATCACAGGGAGAACATATAGCTGTTACAAAAATTGCAGACTGGGCTGAAAAGCATAATTACCTGGAAAAAATTGAAGTTTTGGGTTTTGTAGATGGCAATACTTCAATTGATTGGATTGCAGAAGCTGGCTGCAAGGTTATTAACCTTTTAACCAAAGGTTCCATCAATCATGTCAAGCACCAATTACAGAAATCTCCTGAAGAACATATTGCAGACATCAAAGAATCAATAGCTTTTGCGGTAGGTAAGGGCCTGCGTGTAAACATCTATCTGGAAGACTGGTCAAATGGCATGAGAAATTCTCCGGAATATGTCTACAATATGATTGATAAACTAAGCGATCAACCGATAGACAGGTTTATGCTTCCTGATACCCTTGGGATACTAAATCCAGATGAAACTTATGCTTTTTGTAAGCAGACCATTGAAATATATCCTGATTTAAAGTTTGATTTTCATCCACATAACGATTATGATCTGGCTACAGCAAATGTTTATGCTGCATTAAAAGCTGGAATCAGATGTATTCATACTACAGTAAATGGTTTAGGTGAGAGAGCTGGGAATGTACCTTTATCGAGTGTTATTGCAATTGTAAGAGATCATTTTGGACTTAAAATGTCTGTTGATGAATCGAAACTTAATTTAGTTAGTAAACTGGTAGAGACATTTTCCGGAATTCGTGTGCCTCCCAACAAACCGCTTATAGGTGATCATGTGTTTACCCAAACTAGTGGTGTGCATGCCGATGGTGACAAAAAGAAAAATTTATATTTTAATGATCTTCTGCCGGAAAGATTTGGACGTAAGAGAAGCTATGCATTGGGAAAGACTTCGGGCAAAGCGAATATTGTAAAGAATCTTGAGCATTTGGGAATTGAGCTTGATTCTGAGTCAATGAAGAAAGTAACCAGGAGAATCATTGAATTAGGGGATAAAAAAGAAGTAGTTACACAGGAAGACCTTCCATACATAATATCTGATGTTATTCGAAGCAAAACCATTGAAGAAAAAATAAAAGTTTTAAACTACTCCTTATCTACAGCGAAAGGCTTAAAACCTTTGGCAAGTCTGAAAATAAAATTTGATGGAAAAGAATATGAAGAGAATTCTGTTGGGGATGGTCAGTATGATGCTTTCATGAAAGCCTTAAAAAAAATATACAAACATCTGAATAAGAAGATGCCTCGCTTATTGGATTATAATGTATCCATTCCTCCGGGAGGTAAAACAGATGCACTGGTTCAGGCTGTGATTATCTGGGATTTGGGCAAGAAGGAATTTAGAACCCGGGGATTGGATTCTGACCAGACAGTTGCAGCTATCATAGCCACAATTAAAATGCTGAACATTATTGAAAGCATGTAAAATGTATAAATCTAAAGTTACCTTCTTTGAATATTAAGAATTTATAGTATTATTGCGCTTCGAAAATCTATTGTTCTGCCAAAAAACAAATCTTATTATGAGTAAAACATACAACATTGCAGTTATTCCAGGAGATGGTACCGGACCAGAAGTAGTTGTTGAAGGGAAAAAAGTTCTTTCAGTTGCTGCTAATAAATTTGGATTCAAGTTAAATTTTGAAGAATTTGACTATGGTGGAGATCGTTACCTGAAGACAGGCGAGATATTACCGGATTCAGCTTCTGAAGAAATGAAGAAATTCGACTCCATTTTTCTTGGTGCCATTGGTCATCCTGACGTGAAACCCGGGATTCTTGAAAAGGGAATTTTGTTGAGACTACGATTTGAATTGGACCAGTACATCAATTTGCGACCTGTAAAATTGTATCCCGGAGTACCAACTCCACTTAAGGATAAAGGACCGGAACATATAGATTATGTTGTTGTTAGAGAGAATACAGGAGGCTTATACACTGGTATCGGTGGTTTTACAATGAAGGGAACACCTGATGAGGTGGCAGTGCAAAGCATGGTTTACAACAGAATGCAAGTAGATAGATGTTTAAAATATGCTTTTGAGTATACCAGGAAAAGAAACAAACGCAATACCCTGGCTCTTTGTGGAAAAACAAATGTGCTTACCTATACTTATGATTTGTGGGAAAGAGCTTTCCATGAGATGGGAGAGAAAGATTTTAAAGACATTACACGTGAATATTTTCATGTGGATGCTACCTGTATGTGGATGGTGAAAAATCCGGAATGGTTTGATGTGATTGTAACCGGAAATATGTTTGGTGATATTATTACTGATTTGGGTGCAATTACACAAGGGGGAATGGGTATTGCTGCAGGCGGAAATATCAATCCTGAAGGTGTATCCATGTTTGAACCCATTGGTGGGTCAGCACCAAAATATACCGGTAAAAACGTTATTAACCCATTGGCATCTATTGCATGTGGAGCTATGATGCTTGACCACTTAGGTGAGGAAAAAGCAGCGCTTGCCATTGAGGCAGCCATTATGGATGTTACTGCCAATAAAGTAAATGATATGGGTGCTGGAAGAATGGGATATTCAACCACTGAAGTTGGAGACCTTGTGGCTGAAAGATTATAAGGTATTTTCCACTTACTTGTTTTATCGATTGGTATTTGTATTTCTGACTCAATTCTTCTTGAGAATGGTTTTGAAGTATAATTACAAATCTACTATCCACAATTTCTGAATTGAATATTAATCTCTTTATAATATTATTACGATGTCTTTTAAAATAGCAAAATTACCGGGCGATGGAATAGGACCAGAGATAGTTGATCAGGCGGTTAAGGTGCTGAATGCAATTGGAGAAAAGTATAATCAGAATTTTAATTTTGAATTTGGATTAGTTGGTGCTACTGCAATTGATCAGGTTAATAATCCTTATCCGGATGAAACTCATGATCTTTGCATGAAGTCAGATGCTGTTTTATTCGGAGCAATTGGAGATCCAAGGTTTGATAACAATCCAAAGGCAAAAATTAGACCGGAACAAGGTTTATTGGAAATGAGAAAGAAGTTGCAACTTTTTGCAAATATCCGTCCTGTTAGAACATTCGAATCTTTAATCAATAAATCACCTTTACGCGCTGATTTGGTTAAGGGAGCTGATTTTATCGTTATCAGAGAATTAACAGGAGGCATCTACTATGGTGAATTACGAGGACGAACTGAAGATGGGGAGAAAGCCTTCGATACAAATGTATACTCCAAGTCTGAAATTGTAAGGGTAACAAAACTGGCATTTGAATATGCAGGAAATCGTCGCAAAAAGTTAACTGCAATTGATAAGGCAAATGTTCTTGCTACTTCAAGGCTATGGAGAGAAACCATACAAGAAATGGAGGCTGACTATCCTGACATTGAAGTTGAGCATATGCTGGTTGATAATGCTGCTATGCAAATTATTCAATGGCCAACAAAGTTTGATGTACTTATTACTGAAAACATGTTTGGAGATATTTTATCAGATGAAGCAAGTGTTATTACCGGATCTATGGGACTTTTGCCATCGGCATCAATTGGAGTGCATACATCGGTATTTGAACCAATTCATGGATCATATCCTCAGGCATCAGGAAAGGATATTGCCAATCCGCTTGCTACTGTTTTGTCTGCAGCAATGCTTCTCGAATCTTTAAATTTGAACGAAGAAGCAGCTAAAGTTCGTGCGGCTGTTGATGCATCATTAGAACAGAAAATCGTTACTGAAGATATCGATAAAGATAAGCCAGTGGGCACTGCCCAATTAGGAGATTGGCTGGCAGAGTGGATTCTAAAATAGGGTATTAATTTTTTAACTTATTTGGGGAGGCTTCCAAAAATTTTCACTAATGTGCGATGGAATTTATGAACGCCGGATATGGGTTCTGCAAACATAAATATACATTTTCCGGTAACTATCTCCTTTTGGTATTCTTCGGCTATACCAATCGTATTTTTTGTCTCAGACATTTGCTGAACCCAAATGTTCTTTATCCCCTTATTGATAGATTCTTCCAGAACTTTATCTGTACTATCCTTTGGGGTCATAATGAGCACAGATTCAACGTCTGAAGGCAGATCAGTAATACTTCTAAAACATTTCTTTCCATCTATTTCATTTGTTTCTGGATTGACAGGTAGAATAGTATATCCTTTTTCTACCAAAGATTTAAAACTTTTATAACCAAATTTATTTTTGTTTCTAGATACTCCCACCAAAGCAATTTTTTTGCTTTTAAAGAAATCGTCAATTTTTTGTTTAGTTATATTCATTAATAAATATTTTAGAAATTAATCAGACCAGATACAATAAATGGTGATATTTGAACATTCTAATTTACAAATCAATTTTATTTGATTATGAGAAAGGGTCATATTTATCTTCTGTTTATAGTTTTATTTGCTTCATGCGGTAATTTCTCAAAAATAATTGTCGGTGAAGTGAAAGATTTTACAGTTAATGGATTTGAAGATAATGCCTTGTTAGCATCAGTTAGCATTCCGGTTGATAACCCAACAAATCATAAAATTACAATTACCAATATTGATTTGAAAGTGTATATGAATGGGCAATATCTTGGTAAAGTAAATATCGTTAAGCCTATTGTTTTGCCATCAAAATCTTATGTCAATTATAATGTTGACTTAAAGGTTCGCGTTGCAAATTTTTTCGGTGCAGCCTTAACCCTAATGAATCTGCAAAATGGGCAGGTTATTAATTTCAAAATGGAAGGATCAGTTGGTGCACGTTCAATACTGATAAAAAAGAACATTGAAATAAGTGAAGAAAGGAAAGTTGTTATTTAGTCTTTATAAGAAATTTTCAAAACTTCAATTACCAAAAGTGTTTGATTATTAATTTTTATGATTTGAGAATTATAATTTGTGATTCCAAAATGCAGTAGTTTTAGCTAATTTGAGTTCGCTGGCCTGTTTCTTGTAGGCGCTATTTAGTTTATCTTCATTATTATTTGTTAAGGTCTTATTATTTATGACCTCAATTGAAAAAAAGAATTAATTTTGCCCATGTAAAACAGGTCAGCCAGTGAAATATACAAAGGCAATTCTGATTTTTCTTCTCCTCTCGGCCGTCAGCATGTTAAATGCTCAATTAACCGGTACAAAATTAATGCGCGATATACAATACTCAGGGAATTCTGGTAAAATAACTATAGTTCAGGATGATGACATCATCAAATTGATAGATAGGCATCTTCTGGAAGAAAGCAAGAAACATGGGATCAGTGGATACCGTATTCGTATATTTTCAAATTCTGGACCGGGTGCACGTGAAGAAGGTGAGATAATTAGAGCTGGGTTTATTGGTAAATACGATGGAGTACAGACCTATTATATTTTTGATACTCCATACTATCGCTTGTATATTGGGGATTTCAGGACAAAAAGTGATGCCATGAAATTCTATAAACAGATTGAGTATGAATTTCCGGATGCATTTATTGTACCAAGTAAAATAAATTATCCATTGCTATAAATTTCAAATGGGGACTTAAAGGATGACAGATGACATCAAGCACGAATGTGGGATAGCACTGATAAGATTACAGAAACCACTAGAATATTATCAGTTGCAATATGGAACTTGGAGATGGGGATTGAATAAGCTCTATTTGTTGATGGAAAAACAACATAACAGAGGTCAGGATGGAGCGGGTGTGGCTAGTATTAAGCTCGATGTAGCTCCAGGTTACGAATACCTCGACCGATTAAGATCAGATAATCCTTCAGCAATTGATGACATTTTTCAGAAAATCAGATTCAATTTTGATGAGGCTGAAAAGAAGTCGCCTGGCTTAATAAAAGATATTTCCTGGGCAAAAAAGAACTTACCCTTTTCTGGCGAATTATTACTTGGACATTTAAGGTACGGCACTTTTGGCAAAAATAAAGTTGAAAATGTTCATCCTGTCCTCAGACAGAATAATTGGAAATCACGAACACTAGTGCTTGCAGGAAATTTTAATCTGACAAATGTTGAAGAGATTTTCAATCACCTCATTGATTTAGGTCAGCACCCCCGAGGATTTAGCGATACAGTAACCATGCTTGAAAATCTAGGGCATTTTCTGGATACTGAAAATCAATTGCAGTTCAATCGATACAAAAGACAGGGTTTCTCTAACAGAAAAATATCAGATTTGATAGAGGATAATCTTAATCTTGAAAATATCCTTAAAGATTCAAGCAAGAAGTGGGATGGAGGCTATACTATTACAGGCTTAATCGGTCATGGAGATTCATTTGTAATGAGGGATCCCTGGGGAATTAGGCCAGCATTTTATTATCACGATGATGAAGTTGTGGCTGTAACTTCTGAGAGACCTGCTATTCAAACAGTCTTGAATGTTCCATTTGAAGAGATTCATGAACTTGATCCGGGTACTGCAATAATAATTAAGAAGAATGGTGAAGTTGAAATGAAACAAATCCGGGGCCCATTTGAAAAACGTTCCTGTTCGTTTGAGAGAATTTACTTTTCAAGAGGGAGTGATAGAGATATCTATCGTGAGAGAAAAAAACTAGGAGAATTATTAACTCCAAGCATTGTTGAAGCAGTTGATAATGATTTAGAAAACACCGTATTTTCTTTTATCCCAAATACTGCTGAAACAGCCTTTTATGGAATGATAGCCGGAGTTGAGAATCACATGCAGGAAAAGGCAAAACAGAAGATATTAAGTCGCGGTAATAAAATAACAGTTGAAGAGTTAAATCTGATTGTATCTCAGAAACCACGCATTGAGAAGGTAGCCCTGAAAGATATTAAGCTTAGAACATTTATTTCCAAAGATGACGGGCGTAAAGATCTTGTCGGTCACGTTTATGATATTTCATATAATACAATTAATAAAGGCAGCGATAATCTGGTAATAATTGACGATTCTATTGTTCGTGGAACAACACTTAAATACAGTATTATTCGCATATTAGACAGGCTTTCACCTAAGCGAATTGTTATTGTTTCTTCTTCACCACAAATTCGCTATCCTGATTGCTATGGCATTGATATGGCTAAGTTGGCTGATTTTATAGCTTTTCGGGCAGCAATTGAATTGCTTAAGGATAGCGGGAATGAAGGTATCATCAACGAAGTTTATAAGAAATCGAAAGCACAGGAAAATTTACCAAAGGAGAAGATTAAAAATTACGTGAAAGAGATATATGAACCCTTTACAGCAGTTCAAATATCAGAGAAGATTTCGAAAATGCTTAAAACCAGCGACATCAACGCCGATGTAAAGATTGTGTACCAATCAATAGAAAACCTTCATAAAGCATGTCCTGATCATTTAGGTGATTGGTATTTTACCGGTGATTATCCTACTGCGGGAGGAAATAAAGTTGTCAATCGCTCATTTATAAATTTTATTGAAGGAAAAAATGTCAGGGCTTATTAAGTATTTTAATACTAATACCGTATCGAAATGGAATAGTTAACCTTACTTTCCAGAGAGACTCAATAACAAAAACAATGTATTATCTATTCGTATGATTTTACGTGCCTTTCAATTTTGGATTCATACATATCACTAACAGTGAGGAGGATGGCTGTTTCTTCAACATCGCCGAAATGGTCATTTAATACTGTTCCAAAAGTTTGAAGGGTAGGAGAAAGGTTAATGTATGCATTAATCAAAGGAGGAATAACTTCACCTCGTGCACGCACTGCCTGAGATAGTAACTTCAGATCTTCCTGGTAATCATTGGATGTAAGTATTGAGTCAGCAAGTTTTTTATCAATATCTACTGGCAATGGTTCATAAGCATAGAGAAGATCAGATGAACCCTTAAAGTGTTTTTTCATGAAATAAAGAATGAGGTTTCGTGCTTCACGATTGTATGAAGTATACATTGTAACCTTACCAAAAAAGTACTGGCATTCCTTATTATTCTTCCATATGGCTCCAAGCCCATCCCAAAGATTATCAAGTGCATACAGACTTTTCTTATTTCTGTTCGAGGATTGATAAGCTGGCTGAACAAATGAGCGTCCTAATTCAATTGTGTAAGGAATGAAATCCGAGTAGAATTTTTTGGAGAAATGGAACAATCTGCTAGTGGCAAGTTCAATTACACCTTCTTCATTTGGTATAATGTCTTTGCAAATTATGTATCTGTATCCACCCAATATATCTTTTTGTTGTGGATCCCATACTATGAGTTGTTTGTAAGGAATGGGAGCAGTATCGAACTTATCAATATCAGATTCTTTTCCTGTACCTCCTCCAGCAAGACGGAATGTAATTTCTCTCAATCTGCCTATTTCACGCATGGTATTTGGGGAATCGTGATGTGTGAGAACATACAATTCATTATTACCATTGTTTGTTGTACGAAGAAACTTGTCTTTAGTTAGTTCGTCTTCAATCAATTCTTTGTCTACAGGAGGAATAACCTCTTTCATCTTTTCTTGCTATTAAAAGGACAGCAAATTTATTAAAATAATTCTTAATACACTTTATCTGACAGCTAAAGAGGAATAATATGAACACCGTCAAGTGCATAGGTCTTTTCTTTAACCCATTTGGCCCATTCCAGGGGCTTCCGCGAATTATCGAATGTTTGCCAGGGGATAGGTTTTCCAAATTTTACAATAAATTTCTTATCGTGATGCTTCCAGGTTTCATCAATCAGATAAAGCATCTCTATATTGGCTTTTATCCCTAAAAGTCTTCTTATTTTGGCTAACCTGTAAAAAAAGTTGCTTGTTCGTCCACTAATATGAACTGGAATAATATCTCTTTGATATTTAATTGCTTTCATTATAAAGTTCTTATTCCAGGGCAGATCAATAATCTGTCCCTTGATCTTTCTGGATACCAATCCTGCGGGGAAGGTAATTATTTGACTTTCTGAGCAAAATGTTTCATCGATTTTTTTTGCAGCTTCTATTCCCTGCTTACCATGTTTATTTATTGGAATGAAATAATCACTAATATTTAACAGATTCATTAAAATATCATTCACAAGAAATTTAAAATCTTTAAAGTGTTCACTTATTATCTTTATTAAAATAATGCCATCAAAACCTCCAAGTGGATGATTTGACGCAAATATGTAATTTCCTTCTTTAGGGATATTCTCTCTTCCTTTAACCTCAATAGTAACATTAAATTCTTTTATAGAGGCTTCAACAAAATCCAGGTTGTATTTGTCACCACATTCTTCAAGAAATTGATTGACATGATCTTGATGAAGAATGCGTTTAAGATACCGGTAAATAATACCTGGGATTAAGCGTGCCAGCTTTGGATTTTTGTTGTAAAAAACACTTTTAATGTCGAAAGCTTGTATTCGTGTCTGTTTATGTGCACTGCTCATAAAAGGCTTGTAAATTAAAGGATTAGACAAATTCAAAGGTATTAAAAAATCCTGAAACCTTGTCAATTCTGCCTGCTGTTTCCCCCAAGCCATAACACAAATTTTTGTAAACAGAGCCAGAAAAGTTGTTAACAAAGTGGGAAAAAGTGGGGGATAATGGTTGAAAGTGGGTAAAAATTACTTATTTTTACTCAATTCACACAATTTTGAATGATAAGCTTTATCGGAGAATATACTTGTAAACCCGATGCTAAGGGTAGGGTTATCTTGCCAGCAGCTTTCAAAAAACAAATGAAAGGCTCTGATCATGAGAGGTATGTGGTAAAGAAAGATATTTTTGAAAGTTGCTTGTTACTCTATCCTATCCAGGAATGGGAAAGGCAGATAAAGATTATCAAGAAGAAGCTAAATCCTTACAAAAAGGAACATAACATGTTTCAAAGAAGATTTTTGAAAGGAATGGCTGAAGTAGTACTTGATGCGAATAACCGTATTCTTGTCCCAAGACGTTTGCTTGATGAAATTTCAGTGACAAAAGAGATTGTTATGGCAGGCCAGTTTGGGAAAATTGAAATATGGGCAAAGGAGAACTATGATAAGATAAGAGTTGGTGATGATGAATTTGCCAATATGGCTGAAAATATTATGGAAGGTTCTGTGGATGAAACAGAGGAATAATGGAATATCACCAACCTGTATTATTAAAAGAGAGTGTTGCTGGCTTGAAAATTAAACCTGACGGGGTTTATGTCGATGCAACTTTTGGAGGAGGAGGGCATTCAAGGGAAATTCTTAATTGCTTGCAGAATGGAAAGCTTATCGCATTTGATCAGGATGAAGATGCAGTGGCAAATGTTCCGGATGATAGGCGAATAATTTTTGTCAGGCATAATTTTCGGTTTCTAAGGAATTTCCTTAAGTACTATGAGATTGACCAGATTGATGGCTTAATTGCTGACCTAGGTGTTTCCTCCCACCATTTCGACACTCCCCAAAGAGGATTTTCATTCCGCTTCAATTCAAATCTTGATATGAGAATGAATACAAAGTCAAATCTTACAGCAAGCGAAATAGTAAACAACTATCCAGTTGAAGAATTAACCAGAGTATTCTTTGAATATGGTGAGATAAGAAAGGCAAAATTATTAGCCATAAATATTGTCAATTCAAGAGATAGAAAACCCATTGCATCAGCCAATGATTTGGTTGAAGCAATAGAAATGTATTTACCAAAGCATAAAGAAAATCAGTATTTGGCGCAACTATTTCAGGCACTACGTATCGAAGTAAATCATGAGATAGATAATCTTAAGGAACTTCTCTTACAATCTGTTGACTTTTTAAAAACCGGAGCCAGAATAGCAATTATAAGCTATCATTCTTTGGAAGACAGGCTTGTAAAAAATTTTTTCAGGTATGGAAATTTTGATTTAAATGAAACCTCAACAGACTTATTTGGAAATATTCAACGACCCCTTGAGCCTGTAAATAAAAAAGTGATTATTCCAGAAGAGGAAGAATTATTAAGAAACAACAGGGCACGTAGTGCTAAACTGCGCATTGCAGAAAAGCCGAACAAAAAGCTATGATGAAAAAAGGCAATATAGAATTTGTTGATTCGAAAATAGAAAGAGAAGAAATCACGGGATTTTCCTTCAAAGGATTCATTGATGGAAGCCTTCTGACATTGGGTGCGGTGATTCGACAAATTCCATTTATTCTCTTCCTGGTTTTTCTTGCAGTTATCTACATAGCCAACCGATATCATGCAGAGAAAGTTGTTCGGCAAGTCACTAGCCTGAAAACACAGGTTAAAGATTTCCGCGCAGAGGAAATAACTACAGCCTCTGAACTAATGTATTTAAGTAAGCCTTCATCAGTACAGGCTATGTTGGAGGATCGTAATATGGAACTGAAAGAGCCTGTTAATCCACCATTTAAGATAGTTGTTGAAAGAAAATAGCATGTCAATTAAAACTGAAATATTGTGGAGAGTTGCCTTGGTTTACCTGGCATTTGCCTTGTTTGCTCTTTTTATTTTAGGAAAGATTGTGTATTTGCAATATATCGACGACAATCAGTGGAAGGAAAAAGCTGAAAATACACGCATTCAAAACTTTCATATTCCACCACATCGAGGTGATATTTATGCCGCGGATATGAGGTTGCTTGCCAGTTCAGTTCCCTATTATGAAATAAGAATGGACCTGAAACCTCCTGCCTTAACTCAATCAATATTCAATAAAAATATTGATTCTCTTGCCTTTTGTCTTTCGAAATTATTCAGAGATAAAAGTGCAAGCAGGTACAAAGAAGATCTGAAAAAGGCAAGGAGAGAAGGCAACAGGTATTACCTGGTAAAATCAAAAGTAAATTACTTGCAGCTTAAAGAACTTCAGTCATTTCCCCTGTTTCGTCGAGGGCGCTACAAAGGAGGACTTATTGTTAATCAGGAGAGTGTGAGGCAAAAACCTCTTCGCAATCTTGCAGCCCGAACTATCGGGAATACTACAAAAAGCAAATCAGGAAATAAGCTTGGTATTGAGGGAGCATTTGAGCAATACCTTGGAGGTGTTGAGGGAGTAAAGCGTATGCAAAAACTATCAGGGAATGTTTGGATGCCGATAAATGAAGCTGGTGAGATAGAACCGAAGGATGGAAGCAGTGTTGTAACAACAATTGATGTTGATCTTCAGGATGTAGCTGAGAATGCTTTACTAAAACAATTGATTAAGCATCATGCCCATTCAGGTACAGCCGTTCTGATGGAAGTGAAAACAGGAGATATTAAAGCCATTGTTAATCTTACAGATACATTTGGAGCTTACCGCGAATATTACAATTATGCTGTTGGGCAAAGTAGTGAACCCGGATCAACTTTTAAGTTGCCTGCCTTGCTTGCAGCAATAGAAGATGGAGTGGATCTTGAGGATACAGTGGACACTGGGAATGGAATTTTCAAATACTATGACCATACTATTCGCGATGATAATTACCTGTCTGGAGGCCATGGTGTACTTACTGTTGAAGAAGTTTTCGAACTGTCATCAAATGTTGGTATGGCTAAAATCATTACCAATACCTATAAAAAACAGCCACATCGATTCATTGACAGATTGTATGGAATGAGCTTGAACCAAGCTTTGCAGCTTGAAATAAAAGGTGAGGGAGATCCTGTAATACGCTATCCGGGCGATAAACTCTGGTCTGGCGTCACGCTGGCACAAATGTCTTATGGTTATGAGGTGAAACAGACACCTCTTCAGATTCTGGCTTTTTATAATGCTATTGCAAATGATGGCAAATTGGTTAAGCCGCGTTTTGCAAAGGAAATCAGAAATCATGGTAAGATCGAAAGAGTATTTGTAACCGAGGTAATTAATCCATCTGTATGCTCCAGATCAAGTCTGAAGAAAGTCAAGCAAATGCTTGAGGGAGTTGTAGAGAAAGGAACAGCAACAAACTTGCAGACTTCAAACTTTAAAATTGCCGGAAAAACGGGTACAACTCAAATTTATAAGAAGAATACCGGGTATAAAGAGAAATCTTATCAGTCCTCTTTTGTTGGCTATTTTCCTGCTGATAAACCAAGGTATTCATGTATTGTAGTAATCTATTCTCCGCAGAATAATGTTTTCCATGGTGCTTATGTTGCAGGACCTGTATTTCTTGAGATTGCAAATAAAGTATATGCCACAAATCTTGATATTCAAAAACCTTTAAATAATGGAGTGAAAAGAAACATCGAAATACCATACTCTAAAAATGGATACCAGACCGAAATAGTAAATGTTCTTAAGGATCTCGATATAAAACAGATTTGCGAAAATAAATCGGTTTGGGTGACTACCGAGAAAAAAGAGAACTATGTTGAACTCAAAGCTAAAAGTTTGAGTGAAAACCTGGTTCCTAACGTTGTCTCAATGGGGCTAAAAGATGCTCTGTTCATTCTGGAAAGTATGGGATTAGATGTTGATGTCATTGGGCGAGGTAGTGTCAGAAGTCAATCGATAATGCCGGGTTCAAGGTTTAAACGGGGTGATAAAATAGTACTTGAAATGAGTTTTATAGATAGCTAATGGCGGAAAGATTAGAAAATATAATTAAGGGCATAAATTGCCAAATAAAGGGTAAGATTGATCTAGAGATCAACAAAATAGTATTTGATTCCAGAAAAGTAGCAAAAAATGATTTGTTTGTTGCGCTAAAGGGAACCCAAGTTGACGGACATGCCTATTTGTCAAGTGCCATTGAAAAGGGGGCAGCTGCTATTATTTGTGAAAGCTATCCTGCCCAACTTGCTGAAAAGACAAGCTTCATAGTTGTAAAGGATTCTGCCGAGGCGCTGGGCATGGCTGTAGCCAATTTTTATCATGATCCCAGCAAATCACTTCACCTGATCGGTGTAACAGGTACGAATGGAAAAACTTCAATCGTCACTTTATTATATCAACTATTCAATAAAATGGATAAACAGTCGGGTTTGCTCTCTACCATAACCAATATGGTTGGTCAAAAAGTTATTCCGGCAACACATACTACTCCCGACGCAATAACAATTCAGAATTTATTGAGAAAAATGGTAGATGATGGTTGTACTCATGCTTTCATGGAGGTAAGCTCACATGCTATTGATCAGAAACGTATAAAAGGTCTCGATTTCGATGTCGTTGTCTTCACGAACATAACACATGATCATCTCGATTACCACAATACTTTCGATGCATATCTCAAAGCCAAAAAACAACTCTTCGATGATTTGTCACCCCAGGCTATTGCTCTTGTCAACGCTGACGATAAGCATAGTAAAGTGATGGTACAAAATACTTCTGCAAATGTTAGCACTTATGGCTTAAAATCAATTGCTGACTATAAAGCAAAAATTATTGAGAGTCATTTTGATGGAATGCTTGTAAAGATTGAAAACACTGAGCTATGGACCCAGGTAATAGGAGAGTTTAATGCATCCAATTTGCTGGCTGTTTATGCGGTTGCAAAACTGCTTGGCTATCCCAAAGAAGAAATTCTTCGTGTTTTAAGCACTCTTGGTACAGTAGAAGGAAGGTTTGAGTATTTGAGATCAGATAATAACATTACAGCTATAATTGATTATGCACATACCCCCGATGCCCTGCAAAATGTTCTTACAACTATTAATCAAATCAGAAACAAGGGTTGTCAGCTTATAACAGTTGTTGGAGCAGGGGGCGATCGTGACACCAGAAAGAGACCGATGATGGGGAAAATAGCGGCGGATTTAAGTTCAAAAGTGATTCTTACCTCCGATAATCCCCGTAGTGAAGAGCCCAAGCAAATTATTGATGAGATGCTTAAAGGAGTAAATGCTACCAAACGCAAAAGCATTGTATCCATTGTTGATCGTCGTGAAGCAATAAAAACTGCAATAATGATGGCTGAAGAAGGTGATGTCATTCTCATTGCCGGCAAGGGACATGAAACTTATCAGGAGATCAAAGGAAAGAGAAACTTTTTCAATGATAAAGAAATTGTTAAAGAACTTTTTAAAACAAATGCTAAGTATTAATAGAAACGCCCATGTTGTATTATTTGTTTGAATACCTTGAAAAACTTGATGTACCTGGAGCTGGGGTGTTTCAGTACATTTCATTTAGGGCGAGTATGTCGATCATAATTTCTTTGATAATTTCCATGCTGTTTGGTAAAAGCCTCATACATCTATTGCAGAAAAAACAAATTGGAGAATCAGTAAGAAATCTTGGTCTTGAAGGTCAACTGAAAAAGAAAGGAACTCCTACAATGGGAGGAATTATTATCCTTGCTTCAATACTTATTCCTGTTTTATTATTAGACGATCTAAGCAATATATATGTTCAGTTGATGATCATTACTACAGTTTGGCTTGGATTTGTTGGGTTTCTTGATGATTATATTAAGGTGTTTAAAAAGAACAAACAGGGGCTCAGAGGCAAATTCAAGATTGCAGGTCAGGTAATGCTTGGTTTAATTGTTGGGTTTACTATGTATTTCAGCAGCGATATAGTTGTTAGAGAGCGCATTATACAAGAAACTCCGATTGAGGCAAGTGAGATCTCTATTGATAGTGACATTATTCAGCCAAGTCCGACAGTTCTGACTCGTGATGTGAAATCAACAAAGGTCAATATCCCGTTTTTTAAGAACAATGAATTCGATTATGCTAGGATAATTGCATTTATGGGTAAAAACTCAAAAAAATATGTCTGGATAGTTATAGTTCTTGCAATAACATTAATCATCACTTTTATTTCAAATGGGGCCAATCTAACCGATGGGCTCGATGGGTTAGCTGCTGGTAGCTCTGCAATAATTGGAACTACCCTGGGAATTTTGGCCTATCTGTCTGGTAACCTTATTTATTCCGATTACCTGAATATTATGTACATCCCAAATGTAGGTGAGTTGGTTGTATTTATGGGGGCATTTATTGGGGCCATGATAGGTTTTATGTGGTATAATTCATATCCGGCGCAAGTGTTTATGGGCGATACAGGAAGTCTCGCCATTGGAGGGATAATTGCCGTGTACGCAATTCTAATCAGGAAAGAATTATTAATTCCAATTCTATGTGGAGTATTCGTAGTAGAGAGCCTCTCAGTAATACTTCAGGTAGGATATTTCAAATACACAAAGAAAAAATTTGGTGAAGGCAGACGTATTTTTTTAATGTCGCCTTTGCATCACCATTATCAGAAGAAAGGATACCCTGAACCAAAAATCGTAATACGATTTTTAATTGTAGGAATTCTATTAGCAGTAATCACGATCGTAACCCTTAAAATAAGATAACCCATGGAGAAAAGAATTGTTATTCTCGGAGCAGGCGAGAGCGGTACAGGATCAGCCGTATTAGCCAAAACTAAAGGATTCGATGTATTTGTCTCGGACATTGGAAAAATAAAGAGCCATTACAAAGAGATTCTCTACAATTATGAGATAGAATGGGAGGAGGAACAACACACCGAACGCCATATCCTGAATGCCGATGAAATTATTAAAAGTCCTGGTATCTCAGATAAATCTGAGATTATGGCAGCAGTATTTAAGAAGGAGATCCCTGCAATCTCTGAGATAGAATTTGCCGGAAGGTATACAAATGCACGAAAAATTTGTATTACAGGAAGTAATGGTAAAACAACCACTACCTCCTTATTGCATCATATGCTGCGCAAAGCAGGTTTAAACTGTGGCCTAGCAGGCAATGTTGGTAAAAGTTTTGCAATGCAGGTAGCCACTAAAACCTATGATTATTATGTTATTGAATTGAGCAGCTTTCAATTGGATGGAATGCATCAGTTCAAAGCAGATATTGCAATAATGCTCAACATTACTCCTGATCATCTTGATCGCTATGGTTACGATATGCAAAACTATGTTGACTCCAAATTTCGACTCACGCAAAATTTATCTGAAGAAGACTATTTCATCTACTGCTCAGATGATGAGATAACAATATCTGAATTGGAAAGGATTGTTCTAAGGGCCAAACTTTTTGAATTTTCACAGAAGAAAAAGGTCAAGGAAGGAGCATACATTGAGGATGGCAAGATGCATTTAAATGTGAATAAAAGTCAGATGAGTATTCCACTCTCCGAATTGGCACTTAAAGGAAAACACAATACCTACAACTCAATGGCAGCAAGCATAGCGGGGAGAGTACTTGATATAAAGAAAGAAATTATACGCGAAAGTCTGCAAGATTTTAAAGGTGTTGAACATCGTCTGGAGCGATTTATAAAAGTCCATGGCATTGAATTTATTAACGATTCAAAAGCTACCAATGTGAATTCTACCTGGTACGCTTTAGAATGTATGACATCTCCAACAATATGGATTGTAGGAGGAATAGACAAAGGGAATGATTATTCATCACTTGAATCACTTGTGAAAGAAAAGGTAAAGTCAATTGTTTGTCTGGGAGTTGATAATGCGAAACTTCATAAAGCTTTTGGTCATCTTGTTGAGGAGATCAAAGATGCATCCTCCATGAAGGAAGCTGTTAATTTGGCATATAAGATGGGTCAGAAAGAAGATACGGTTCTTATGTCACCTGCGTGTGCCAGTTTTGATCTATTTAAGAGTTTTGAAGACAGAGGTAGTCAATTTAAGGAATGTGTTCGTGAATTGTAAATTATGCCTGAAGCCTTAAGAAAATATTTTAAAGGAGATAGTATTATCTGGGCAGTATTAATAATACTGTCCCTGCTATCGCTTTTGGCAGTTTACAGTTCTACATTCACATTAGCTTATCAGTATCGTTCCGGGAATATTGGTTATTATTTGATTAAACACATCATTTTTATTCTCTTTGGTTTTGTCATTGTTTATATAACTCATTTAATTCCCTATCGATATTATTCCAGAATATCTCAACTCCTGGTAATTGTATCTATTCCTCTTTTGGTAATAACACTTTTCTTTGGAACAAACATAAATGAGGCAACAAGATGGCTAACATTGCCTGGAACGGGAATTTCCTTTCAAACATCAGACCTTGCTAAACTGGCTTTAATAATGTATATAGCAAGGTTGCTATCGCTTCGACAAGATAAAATCAGATCGTATAAAGAAGCATTTGTACCAATTATTCTACCAGTTATTCTAATTTGCGGGTTAATATTGCCCGCCAACTTATCTACAGCGCTTTTACTTTTTATGGTATCTGTGGTATTGATGTTTATTGGCAGGATACGTTTGGTTTATATTCTTGCCCTTGTTGCCTCCATTGCAATTGTTTTAATACTGGTTAGTGCTATCGCTCTTAAAGCCGATTGGGGAAGATGGGGCACATGGCGAAATCGTATAGTTAACCACGTTGAACAAGAGAGCGAGGGAAATTATCAGGCCGAACAATCAAAAATAGCTATTGCAACAGGTGGATTATTTGGTAAAGGACCAGGCAACAGTATGCAACGAAATTTTTTACCTCAACCTTATTCAGATTTTATTTTTTCAATCATAATTGAAGAATACGGATTAATAGGGGGAGTATTTGTTATTCTTTTGTACATCATTCTGCTTTTCAGGGCAGGTGTACTGGTAAAAAATAGCACAAGAACTTTTCCTGCCTTTCTGGCATTTGGTCTTGCACTAATGCTTGTGATGCAAGCAATGCTCAATATGTCTGTAGCTGTGGGTATACTGCCTGTAACCGGACAGCCTTTGCCCATGCTCAGTATGGGAGGGACCTCTATTTTATTTACTTCTGCAGCAATTGGTATTATGCTCAGTGTGAGCAATGGTATGAATCAAAAAAAGAAAGTTGATCTTGAAACAGTTGAATAAAAATATAAAAGTCATTATAAGCGGAGGAGGAACTGGGGGTCATATTTTTCCTGCAATTTCTATTGCCGATGAGTTAAAGCGTCGCGATGGAAATATACAGATTCTCTTTGTTGGAGCAGATAACAGAATGGAAATGGAGCGAGTACCTGCAGCGGGCTATGAAATAATAGGACTACCGGTTAGTGGATTGCAACGCAAATTAACTTTTAAAAATATTGTAGTACTTATTAATCTTTTTAAAAGTATCCTTCTTGCGAATAAAATTGTAAAAGAATTCGAGCCTGATATAGCAATTGGAGTTGGAGGATATGCCAGCGGGCCTATAATACGCAGTGCAGCAAAAAAGGGTATTCCAACTTTATTGCAGGAACAGAATTCTTATGCTGGTATAACAAATAAACTGCTGGCCAAAAGGGCTTCAAAAATCTGTGTTGCATACAACAATATGGAAAAGTATTTTCCAAAAGAAAAAATTGTACTTACCGGGAACCCTGTTCGCAATATTCCGATTTCTGATCTTCTGCGTAAAGAGGCTATAAATCATTTCAATTTATCACCTGAATTGCCCGTTCTTGTTGTAGTTGGAGGTAGTCTTGGGGCCAAGACAATAAATGAGGCAATACTTAACAAAATGGATTTTCTTAAGGAACAAAATATTCAGATTCTTTGGCAAACGGGCAAGTATTATTACGATGAAATACAAAAGAAACTGAATTCTAAGGTCCCAAAAAATATACATATTCTCGATTTTATTTCAAGGATGGATCTGGCATACAATGTAGCTGATGTAATGATTAGCAGGGCAGGAGCTATCAGCATCTCAGAAATATGTCTGACAGGAAGGGCTGCAATATTATTGCCATCACCGAATGTTGCTGAAGATCATCAAACAAAAAATGCCCTGGCACTTGTGGAGAAGAAAGCGGCCATAATGATTCCAGATAAGGATGCTAAAAATGAGTTGACTGACAAGGTGATGGAATTGTTTGCCAGGAATGAATTAAGAGAAGAATTGTCAGGAAATGCAAAAAAATTGGCAATACCAAATTCTACTTCACTGATAGTTGATGAGGTTAATAACTTGATTGAAAGAAAGACTGAAAATTTATGAATTTTGAAGGAAAGCAAAATATATATTTTTTAGGAATCGGAGGCATTGGAATGAGTGCACTTGCAAAATATTTTTATACGCTTGGCATGAACGTAGCAGGCTACGATCTTACTTCTACTGTGATCACCGATGAACTTCAGAACATGGGCATTGATATTCATTTTGAGGAAGATATAAGCTATATTCCGGAAGAGTTTACTAATAAAGATACAACCCTGATTGTAAGAACACCTGCTGTGCCCGATGAGCATATTGAATTCCAATACTTTCTAGATCATAATTTTCTAATAATGAAAAGAGCCGAGGTTCTTGGAAAATTAGTGAATGAAAAGAGAGGAATAGCAATAGCAGGTACACATGGAAAGACATCAGTTTCTTCCATCTTGACTTACATTATGCATGAATCAGATGTAGGGTGCAGTGCATTTCTTGGTGGAATATTGAAGAATTACTCCAGCAATCTGGTGGTTGATGAAAGTACGGATTGGATTGTTACAGAAGCAGATGAATATGACAGATCTTTTCTTCAACTTATTCCAGAAATTGCTTTGGTAACCTGGATTGACGCCGATCATCTTGATATATATGCTTCAAAAGAGAATATTCAAAAGAGTTTTGAAAGTTTTGCAGCACAAGTAAAAGATGGTGGTACTGTTATTCTTAAGAAGGGAATTGAGATGGATATTGATGAGAATAAAATAAAAAAATACTCATATTCCCTCGATGATCAGACGGCTGATTTTTTCGCAAGTGATATCCACCTGATAGATAATAAGTACAATTTCACAATTCAAACTCCTGGGAGATCGATTCAAAATATTACACTTTGCTATCTCGGTTTAACAAACATTGAAAATGCAGTGGCTGCCAGCTCAGTGGCATGGCTTGCAGGAGTTGATGCAGATACAATCTCAGCTACACTTTCCTCTTTTGAAGGAGTAAAACGAAGATTTGATATACAGTATAAAAGTGATAGCTGCATATATATTGACGATTATGCGCATCATCCTCGCGAACTGGATGCATTGATAGGATCGGTGAGAAAGATGTACCCCACGAAAAAAATAACCGGAATATTTCAACCTCATTTGTACTCACGAACAAAAGATTTTGCTAAAGAATTTGCAGAGAGTCTAAGTGCGCTTGACGAGCTATTACTGCTTGATATTTATCCGGCTCGTGAAAAACCTGTAAAGGGCATCAGCTCTGAAATCATATTTAATGAAATTAAATCTACACTTAAAACAAGTTGCAGCAAAGATGAATTGATGAATATTTTAAAGGACAAAGATTTTGAAGTTTTACTTACAATAGGAGCCGGAGACATTGACAAATTTGTGAACCCTATTAAAGAATTGATTGAAAAAAGATGAGGATATTTAAAAAAATAGCAACCTGGATCCTAACCATTGTGTATCTATTTTTAATAGGTGGTTTTGTTAGCAATCGCTATGAGAGTCAGTTATGTAATGAAATTAAAATATCTATCCAGGATAGTCTAAGTTCAGGATTTTTATCACAAGAGGATGTAATAGGAATTCTGGATAAGAAGGGTATCCATTATTTAGGTGAACCTCTAGCGCAGATAGACTTAACTAAACTTGAAGATGAAATACTAACCAATCAGATTGTTAAAGATTGTAGAGCATATACAGGAACAAATGGTGTGTTGTACATTGATTTAACTCAGCGTGAACCATTTGTTAGAATAATTGACAGCAGAGGAGATGGTTATTACATTGATCTTGATGGAAATATTCTCGCTCTATCATCACGCTTTACCCCCCATGTACTGATTGTTAATGGGTACATAAAAACACCATTCAAAATTGGTGATGCAGTGAATGTAAAGGATTTGGGCAATAGCAGTTCAGAAAAAATATTAAAGGATATCTATGATCTTACCCTTTATATTAATCAGGACGATTTATGGAATTCACAGTTTGTTCAAATATATGTAAATAAGTCAGGTGAGTTTGAGCTTGTACCACGAGTTGGACCACACCTGATACTCTTAGGAGAACTGAATGATTATAGAGAAAAACTGAACAAACTTGAAATCTTTTATAAAGAGGGCTTAAATACCATTGGATGGAATCAATATATAAAAATAGATCTTAAATACAAAGACCAAGTTGTATGCACTAAAATATAACAAAAATGATGAGGCAAAAATCAAACTATGTAGCAGCAATTGATATTGGAACAACCAAGATTGTTTCGCTAATCGGAAGAATAAATGAAGATGGGAAATTGGAAGTAACAGGAATGGGCAAATCTGTTTCGAAAGGCGTAAAAAGAGGTGTGGTTCTAAATATTGAAGAAACTGTTGGAGCTATTAAGCAAACAGTTGACGAAGCACAAAAACAAGCTGGAGTGCAGTTTAGTGATGTATTCGTAGGTATAGCAGGACAACACATTAAAAGCATCAAAAACCGGGGATATATTAATCTGGGAAGTGACAGGGATGAAATATTGCAAAAAGACATAGATGCTCTAATTGTCGATATGTATAAAATTCCTATCGATTTGGGAGAAGAGATCATTCATGTACTGCCTCAAAATTATATTGTAGACAGTGAGACTGGAGTGAAGAATCCGGTAGGCATGTCGGGCAGACGATTGGAAGCAAATTTCCATATTGTCATTGGGCAAATTGCTTCAGCAAAAAACATTGAAAAGTGTATTAACCGGGTTGGACTAAAAGTAAATCAATTGATATTGGAACCCCTGGCATCCTCTTCTGCAGTTCTTACAGATGATGAGAAAGAAGCAGGAGTTGCCCTTGTTGATATTGGTGGAGGCACAACTGATGTGGCTGTTTTTTATGACGATTCCATTCGTCATACCGCTGTGATACCTTTTGGAGGAAATGTAGTAACTAAAGACATTAAAGAGGGATGCAAAATACTCCATCGTCAGGCAGAAGCTCTTAAAACTCAGTTTGGATCGGCGCTTGGCGATCTTGCTCCTGATGATAAGGTTGTAACTATTCCTGGCATAAATGGACGCGAGCCGAAAGAAATCTCATTCAAGAATCTTGCATATATTATCCAGATGAGAATGGAAGAAATCATTGATGCCGTAATGTTCGAAATTGAAAACAGTGGTTGTATGGATAAATTGAGTGCAGGAGTTGTTCTCACAGGTGGAGGTGCTTTGTTAAAACATCTTTCACAGCTGGTAAGATTTCATACCGGAATGGATGTTAGAATTGGTTATCCAATTGAATATCTTGCTTGCGATCCGGCAGCAGAAATTAATAAACCACAGTATGCTACAAGTGTTGGATTGCTTCTGAGAGGATGGGATCATTTTAAAAAGTTTGAAAAGGGAGAAGTTGATATGGTAGAGAATGAGTTTGAGGAGGAGGATATGCTTGTTGAAGCAGAAGAAAACAGGGTGGGAAGCGGAATAATCGCTGCTTTCAAAAAACGTATCACTGATATTTTTGAAGAAAAGGGTGCAGACATGGAATAAGCTTGTTTTAATAAGCTTATAATACTTAAAACAAAAAACAATGAAACCTTCATCATGAAGGTTGAGGGTTCGCGAACAGGTTTTGAGAGGAGAGAATGTGGAAGGTGAGCAACAAAAACCACTATAAATGAGACAAGATATAAGATATAAAACACTAGAATGAATCACTTACAAAAAATAATTTGCGATGAAAGAAGATTTGATGAATTTTGATTTACCTGTAAATAAATCATCTATAATCAAAGTAATTGGTGTTGGTGGAGGAGGTAGTAATGCTGTTAATTTTATGTACCAACATGGAATAAAAGATGTTGATTTTGTAGTTTGCAATACTGATTCACAAGCTTTGGAAAATAGTCCTGTTCAGGTAAAGATACAGTTAGGTTCATCACTAACAGAAGGACGTGGTGCAGGGAATAAACCGGCAATTGGAAGGGAAGCGGCTATCGAAAATCTCGATGATGTGATTGAAGTATTGTCTGCGAATACAAAAATGGTTTTTATCACCTCTGGTATGGGGGGAGGTACGGGTACCGGGGCTGCTCCGGTTATTGCTAAAGCTGCAAAAGAATTGGGCATTCTTACCGTTGCCATAGTAACAATACCATTTCGTAACGAAGGAAAAAGAAGAGTAAATCAGGCCCTTGAAGGAATTGCTGAAATAGAAAAATATGTTGATTCACTTTTGGTAATAAATAATGAGAAAATCCGGGAAATGTATGGTGACCTTAAAGTATCTGAAGCCTTTGCAAAGGCTGATAATGTACTTGCTATTGCTGCAAAGGGCATCGCTGAAATAATTACTGTACATGGCTATATAAATGTTGACTTTGCAGATGTAGAAACTGTTATGATTAATTCAGGTGTTGCGATTATGGGCTCAGCCAGATCAAAAGGCGAAAACCGTGCAATAAGAGCAGTTACAGAAGCACTGAATTCGCCCTTATTGAACGACAATAATATTGTTGGATCGCGAAATATTCTAATTAACATTACATCGGGCAATGAAGAAATAACCATGGATGAAATTGGACAGGTTACTGACTATGTTCAAAGTTGTGCCGGAGACGATGCAGACCTGATTTGGGGCAACGGAATTGACGAAACTCTAGGTGATTCTTTATGTGTAACAGTTATTGCTACAGGTTTTGGGACTAATAGTATACCGGAACTGTATATTAGGAAAAGACAGCTTGATAAAGTAGCACTTGATGATCAGGATGCTTATACAGATGAATCGGTAAAGCCGATTGAAGGCTTTGAAGTGAAAGATGTACCAAAAACCCGAAAAAGATCAGGGGCAGGCAGTAATATTGTAACTCAGCGCGAGATAGAATTTGACCTAACGCATCCCTTTGAGTCAGAAAATCTTAATGATGATGAACAGAGTAATAATTTGAAGAGGGCAATTGAATTCAGAAAGGGAGCTGATCGGGTGAAAAGCATCAAGAAAACATATGAAAAGTTGAGGGAGATGGATTTGAATAGTCAGCAGGCAAAATCAAGCATAGATGAAATGGAAAATCAGCCCGCCTATGCTCGTCGCAATTTTGAGCTGGATAAAATTGAACCTTCAAAAGAGAAAAAAATTTCAAAGTATTCGCTTTCTGATGACATTGAGAAAAGTGTCAAACTAAGTGATAATAACAGGTATTTGCATGAGAATGTGGATTGATTTTTAAATCCCCTGTTTGCATCTAATTTTATCCCTTTGAAATTAAGAAACAATATTCTACCCTCAAATTTTCAAATAATGTGTTAGAATTTCTATCTTGCAAGGCAACTTGTAAATTATGTATTTGTCCTTTGCAGCAAGGACTTCAGAATTTTCTTTTAGATTAACAATGAAATGTGATGTAGCTATTATTGGTGCAGGAGTAGGAGGTATTGCAACCTCTATTCTACTTGCTCAAAAGGGCTATAATGTGTCTGTTTTTGAGAAAAACTCATATCCTGGCGGGAGATGTGGCAACTTTACAAAAAATGGACACAGGTTTGATATTGGAGCCACCATGATCATGATGCCAGGCATCTATGAAAAATATTATAAGTCTATCGGGCGATCATTTCAGGAGGAATTAGAACTTTTGAGGATGGATCCGACTTATAAAATTGTTTTTCATGATGGGAAGGAGTTTATATTTTCATCTGATTTGGCAAGAATGAGAACTCAGCTTGAATCATTTGAGCCAGGCAGTTATAATAAATTTCTGAAATTTATGCAGAAAAGTTCTGTAGCTTTCAAACTTTCAATCAAACACTTTATTGCAAGAAATTTTAATTGCATGATCAATATGGTCAATTTTAAGAACTTGTTCTTATTGTTCCGTGTTAATGCTCACAGAAAATATTATACTTATATCAGCAAGATTTTTAAAAATGAAGCACTAAGGTTCATTTTCACTCTACAGAATCTGTATATTGGACAGAATCCTTTAACTGCCTCAGGCGTTTTTGCTGGCTTACCTTATATGGAACTTTCTGAGGGGGTTTGGTTTCCAAAAGGAGGTATGAATGCGATCATTCAAAATCTAATAAAAATAGCCAGTGAAAACGATGTTAAATTTCATTTCAATTCACCAGTGAAAGAAATTAAAATTCAAAATAAATATGCGGTAGGGATTGTATTGGCTGATGATTCATTTCATGAGGCTGATAGGGTAATAGCTAATGCTGATTTGCCATATGTATATAATACGATGTTGCCAGAAGGTCTGCTGACAAAAAGAATGAATCTGCTTAACTATACATGCTCGGCCATTGTTTTTCATTGGGGTCTGGATATGGTTTATCCGCAGTTAAAACAGCATAATTTATTTGTTGCAGACAACTACAAGGAAGGTATTCAAAAAATTTTCAGAGATAGATCACTTCCTGATGAGCAAACATTTTATGTTCATTCACCCATTAGGTCTGATAAGACAGCAGCGCCAGAAGGTCAGGACTCATTAACTGCAATAGTACAAGTTGGACACTTAGGGAAGAATGGGAAACAAGATTGGGCTAAATTGAAGAAGAAGGCTCGCGAAGGTGTGCTTAAAAGGCTAAGCAAGGAAGGATTGAAGGATATTGAAAAACATATAAAATTTGAAGTTTGCTATTTACCAAAAACTTGGCAAACACTGTTTAACTTATCAAAAGGGGCTGCATTTGGCAGTGTTAGTCATAATCTTTTACAAATGGGATACTTCAGACCTCATAACAAACATTATCAATATAAGAATTTGTATTTTACTGGTGGTAGTACACAACCCGGTAGCGGAATTCCATTAGTTTTGCTATCGGCAATGCTAACAAGTGAAAGAATAGGTAAAAAATTAAAGTAATAAACCGAAATCAGGAATGAAAACCAGCATTTTAAATACAGATACTATAATTGAGAATATAGATTTTGAGGCAATCAAGGATCACCCAAATATTCTTATTGCAGCAGGTTTCTGGGAGGAAGAAAGATACAATGCAGCAAAAGTTTGTTATCAGTTTATGCGAAAAATTGATGACCTTGTTGATGACCGTAAATCTGAAGGGGCGATTTCTCCTGAAGAAAAAAGACTCTTTATTGATCAAGTTAATAACTGGATAGATAGTCTGAGTGATTTATCCATTGTTGATTCTTCAATAAAGCAGGTATTGGAAACAATTGATAAATTTAAAATACCGTCGTCATTATTTAATAACTTTTCAAAGGCAATGATATACGATATCAATCATGAAGGATTTGATACCTATAGTGATTTTATCTCCTATGCAGAAGGTGCATCTGTAGCTCCGGCTTCAGTCTTTGTTCATTTATGTTGTTTGAGCGAGAAAGATAAGCAGTATTATCCACCGACTTTTAATGTTATTGAAGTGGCCCGGCCATGTGCTTTGTTTAGTTACTTAGTTCATATCATTCGCGATTTTCAAAAGGATCAGCACAACAACCTGAATTATTTTGCCTTGGATATTTTGAATAAGCATAACTTGTCTCCGGCTGACTTAAAAAGAATGGCCCACGGCGCTCCCATTACACCAGATTTTAGAAACATGATAAAGGAATATTACAATTATGCTGAGAAGTACAAAGAGGAAACAATATATACAATTAGTAATATCAAAGATCAGTTAGATGACAGATATATACTTAGTCTCTATATTATTTTTGAATTGTACTTGCAAGTTTTCGAACGCATTGACATAGAAAACGGAAATTTTACTGTCGAAGAACTTAATCCAACACCTGCTGAAATAAAAGAGAGGGTATTGAGTATATGTAGCTAACATTTTCTGAAATTTTACTTCAGAAAATATGAATTGAATAGTATCTGATAAACAAGAGCTACAGACATTTAAGCTTATAAAATTATAGTCTCTCCCAATTCTAATTTTTCCCTGTGAAATGTTTATATTTGAGACAAAAGGTGTATTTCTAACCCATTACAACATTCTATTTCTATGAAAATCAGCGAACAGATTAACGAAGAAATTAAATCGGCGATGCGGATGAAAGATAAAATCACCCTTGAAGCCTTGCGAGCCGTAAAAACTGCTTTTACCCTGGCAAAAACAAAAGACGGTGCCAGTGATGAATTGCCCGAAAGCGAAGAGTTGAAAATAATTCAAAAATTAGTAAAACAAAGGAATGAATCGGCCGAAATATATAAGCAACAGGCAAGAAATGATCTTTATGAAAATGAAATTGCCGAAGCCAAAGTATTGGAGAAGTATCTTCCTGCAAAAATGAACGCAGAAGAGCTGAAAGTATTTTTGGAGGCCTTGATCGATAAAATAGGCATTGAAGGCCAAAAGGATATGGGAAAGCTTATGGGTATTGCTACAAAAGAACTTGCCGGAAAGGCAGATGGTAAGGATATTGCTCAGATGGCAAGGGAGTTATTGGCAGAATAATATGAGATTTTTGGCTATCCATTTTAACCTGGATTAAAATTGCATAAATAAAAATACCACAATGAATTCATTGTGGTATTTTTATTTATGCAACCAGAAAATTAATAAAAATTTCCCCGGTTGTCTTTTATATTTGCTAAATCTATAAGTGACTGAAATGTTGACCGCATGGCACGATTAGCATAATTTCTTTGTATATAACTTTTTGTCATATCAGAATTGTCAAATTGATTTTCCGACTTATTAATGTTCTCAACTTCAACAATATAAACGCCATTTTCACCTTCAATTGGTTCTGATAATTGATTTGGTTCAGAATTAAGAGCTGCAGCAATTAGTTTTGGTTCATTTCCTGCACCGGGAACAGAGAAAGAATTAAATCTAATGCCTGAGGCAGACTGCGTATTAAGTTTCAACTGATTTGCAAGATCATCAATCGAAGCAGAATTTTCTTTTGCCTGTATCATTTCAGCGATAATAATTTCTGCTTTCTTATGCTTTGCAATTTCAAGTTCAATCTCAGGTCTTATGTCTTCAATAGGAGAATAGCCTTTGTGATTAACTTTTGTGACTATGGCAACAACATAATTTCCTCCATAATCTCTGATTTCATCAATAACATCGCCTTCTTTTGCCTTGAATGCCCAATGCACTATGTATCGGGAATTTTCTAATCCTGGTACACCATCATCAAGAGGTTTGAGCCCAAATGCAGGCAAAGCTTTTGGACCATCGCCCGTACTGGCAGCTTGAAATTTTTCAATAGTATTATTTTGTGTAGCAAAATCAATAGCCTGTGAATAATAGAATTGATCAGTATTATTGCTTGGAATCACTTCCCTGGAAAGTACTCCAACCTGAATTTTCTTCACTGGTTTTGAGGCATCAGTGATTTTAACAATATGCAAGCCTGATTGGGTATAAGTGATTTTCACATCTCCCTTCTTTGAATAAAAGCAGCTGTCACTAAAATAACTCCCGTTATAGCCTTCTTTAATCCAACCAATATCTCCTCCAAATTGGGCAGAAGGATCAGAAGAATTTTCTTTTACCAAACGTGTAAAATCATATCCATTTTTTGCAAGCTTAACTAAGCTGTCGGCCAGGTATTGCATCTGATTGACATTTGACTTGTTAACAGGCAACAAAATCTGACTCACTCGAACAGAATCAGGCAAGTAATTGATTTTCGAAAGTTTTGCCAGTTTGTATGCGTTGTCCTCGAAATAGGGACCATAAACATCTCCAAGATTTGCGTTAAACATAAATTCATCAAGTGTATCAGAGAGTTCACCCTTTTTGTAATTTGTCGGGTCATAAGGAGGAGAGTTAAAATTAATGTACTGTTCAACATCTTCAATTTCTTCGAATTCCGAACGAGAATCGTCTATCCATGCTGCAGCATCTTTAAAATCACTTTCTGATGGGTTTACCTTAAAAACTACATATTTAATATCACGGGTTTCTTCCTGTTTAAATCTTTCCTTATTTTCTTTGTAGTAATCTTTTACATCAGAATCACTGATTGAAATAGCACTGTCAGAAACAGCAGAATATGGTTTTTGAATAAAACTGATATCTGAAGAGTTATTTATTTGTTTTTGTCTGCGCTCTACTTCAAGTTTATTAACATACAAACCTTGTCTTACCAGGGAAAGGTATTTTGTGTAGAGTCTTTCATTAGTTATCATCGCTTCATAATATACCCATAGGGTTTTTTGATCTCCCGGAAGTTGATCAATTCTGCTAAGAAATTCTGTTAATTGCAATCTGTTGAGAGCTCCCGTTTGCGGATCACCAAACATTTGTAAAACTAACTGGTGTGGATTTGGACCCTGAATCAGATCAGAAAACTCCTGATCATCGATGGCCAATCCTAGTTTTTTATATTCTTTGAAAAGAATATAGGTCATCAGGATTTCCTGCCATGTCTGTTTTCTGATATTGGCACTCATTTCCTGATCCAAAGAATTTGTTTGATATTGTATCTTTAAAAGATTTTCAAAATGTAAATTTAATTTTTGATAATCTGGATAAGCAATTTTCTTACCATTGATCTCAGCAACATTAAGTTTTGATTTTTGATATATAAATCCACCGGATGTAATAAAATCTCCAATAATGAATGATAACAGAGCGATCCCAATAATAACCGCTATTAATAATCCCGCCCTGTTTCTAATAGTTTGTATAATCGCCATTTAATAAGAATTTTAGGTTAAAAAATTGAGGCTACGAATATAGCAATTAATACTTTCATTCAGCAAAAACTGCATAAAAAATGAGAATTTTTAAGAGGAGATCAATTTGAAATGAATAAGATCAATTTTTGTACTTGATACTTTTAGGATTTTCATCTCGAAATTGAAGATCTCAATTTGCTCATTTAATATAGGAATACTCTCATGATGGTGAAAAATAAATCCTGCAAGAGTTTCGTAATCTTCTGATACAGGAATATTTAGGTGATGTTTTTCATTAATAAAATCAATTTCCAATCGGCCTGAAAAAATAAATTCAAAATCATTAATTTGTTTATCTATCAATTCAACGGTGTCGTGCTCATCTTCAATCTCACCAAAAATCTCCTCTATAATATCTTCAATGGTTAGCATTCCTGAGAGTCCTCCGAATTCATCAACCACGATGGCCAAATTTTTCTTTTCATGAATAAACCTTTCAAGAAGCATGTTTGCGGCCATGGTTTCAGGGACAAATGAAATTTCTATTACCTGGGAACGAATACTTTTTATGTTCTTAAACATCGATTTTGAAGTAATGTAACCGATCATATTGTCAATATTGTCTTCATATATCAGAATTTTAGAAAAACCTGTTTCAATAAACATTTGTCGAAATTCGTCAATTGTACTACCTACTTCTAAGGCTGCTATTTCGGTACGCGGTACCATGCAATCACGAACTTTTACGGAAGAGAATTCCAAAGCATTTTTAAACAATTTCAAGTCATTGTCCTGGGTTTCGTCTCTGGATTTTTTTTCCTGAGATTCATTTATCATATGCACAAGATCAACCTTGCCAAAAACTTGTTTTGTACTAATTTCAGAATTATCACCATTTTTATGAAACTTATTAATAATGGAAACTGAAAGTTTTGTAATGGCAGATGTTATAGGGTAAAGCAGAAAATAGAAAATAGAAACAGGAATTGAAAAAATATTAAGAGTATAATTTGGAATGCTGCGAAATACCACCTTAGGCAAAAACTCAGCAGTAATTAAAATTAAGAGTGTAGAAATAATGGTTTGGATTGTTAGTATTAATACAGAAGAATGCAGGTAATTTGTGATGAGAGGTTGAAGAATCTGAGCCATTTTAATACCATATATTACAAGAGCTATATTATTACCTAGTAACATGGTAGTTAAGAATCTTCCAGGATGATTAACAAGTATGGTAACAATTCTTGAACCAAAAAGCCCCTGTTTTTTATCCACTTCAATCCTTAATCTGTTGGAGGAAATAAAAGCTATTTCCATTCCTGAGAAGAAAGCACTAAAAATTAAAGTGATGGCTATGATGAAAAAATCATTCATCTGGACTAGTAGGTTTATTATGACTTAATTTTCTTCTAACAAAAAACAAAATGAAAGATAAAAAAGACATAACAAAAAACATATAAGAGCTCTCAAAACCATTGACAATTAAATTATAAAGGGCTAAACCAAAAGTGAATACTGCCAATAATAACCAAATTATCTTCACGTTTAAATATTTTACTGGAGCTCTTCGTCTTTTACCTCAACACTGCCACTTGAGCCTATAAGTTTATAATTATTGAGGTCCTGATCTGATTCAAATCCTTTTTCGCCATAGAATACACCATCCTCGTTAGTGATTTTCGTGAACACATGAGAATAAATGCGTTTGTTTTCCTGATCCCAAAATAGTTCTTCAGTAGTAAGCTGTTCATTAGTTTGTACATTTCTTGCTACAACGCTGTCATTAGCCTTCCATAAATTTTTCTTTTCGTAATAATTGGCATAACCAGCTTTAAAAGTTGATTCCAGAATCTCTTCATGATCGAAAAAGAATACTTCTATCCCTTCTTCAAACTCATAATAAGCACCTTCTTTTTCATTCGTTAGAAACTTTTTCATTCTGGGTGCTTTGAATATTAGTTGTAAGCGGGTAGAATCTGTGTATTGAACTTCAATATTTCTACCAGTTTGTATGGGGTGATTTTCATCTTCGATAAGTGTATTAATTATTTCTAAATCATTATTACAAGCAATAAGTAATAACGATATAGAAAATACTAGAATAGAACAATTTAGATAATGAGTGTTCTTAAGATTCATTTTAATCATTAAATCTTGCCGTTGTTGTCTCATTTATCCAGCAGCCAATCATATATTTCGCTCCCTCAAATACATTCTGAAAGAAAGCTTCCTCTTTATTCGGGAAGTATTTTGAATAAGAAAGGATGAGCTTATTTGCTTTTTCCTGAACAGATGGATCAATCTTTTTTGCTTTGATGAACATGTCAACTGCTATCCAATATACTGAATTTGGAAGTGAAATTGAACTGCATTCATTCTTACTTGTAGCATACATTTGTCCAATCAGAATAAATGGCTCCCCCCATTCAGGCCTTATCTCAATAGCCTTAAGTGCAAGATTTCGTGCTTTCTCATTATTATTCAGTTCTGAATAACTAGCAGCAAGGCCAAAATAATAATCTGCTTTTTTATCTTCTTCAGTTTCGAGGTTGAGAGCTTGCTGATAATAATCAATTGCTTCCTGATATTTCTTAGAACTAAACGCAAGAATTGCAATGTTTAAAGCTGATTCAGCTGTGGGAGAGAGAGTCTGTAAATTTTTGGAGGAAGAATAAAACAGATCGGAATTTGTACAATCCCGGTTTCGTAGCAATGATGTCAGCATCCTCAAAAACTCAATATTTTCCTGTTTTGACGACAGCTCCTTCTCAAAATATGCAATTAGGGTGTCGCAATCACCAGGTCCTTCTTTTACGAAGTTATCATCAATGGCAAGCTTTATTTCTTTCAAGCCTGGGTTATTTGGTTTCAAGGTTAATTTTTCATCAATAATGGACGAAACCAAAATGTAATCTTCAATAGTAGTGTTAGCCTCAACTATGTTGTTTTGAAAAAGAATAATTGTTGTTGAAACAAAACTTAAGAGAACAGGATCCGAGGTTTTTGTCTTTCTTATCTCTATTGATTCTTTTAGATAATTGTAAGCTACTTCTACATTTTTCAGATCATCACGACCAAATTTTAATAAATCAACACCTTGTCTTCCTCTTACATTTCCTTTCTCCCCATAATACTGAATTCGTTTGTCATAAATTAGCATCAAGGTATCCAAAAGTTCATTTTTATTATCGTCGATTTCATTCTTATCTAGTCTATGCTTAATAATTTTAACTCCATCAAGGTAAATATTTTTTGATGCCTGCGGACACTCAACAAATGTATTTTTCCAATATGGATATGCCATATCATAATCTCGTTGCCTGGCAAATTCTCTGTATAGAGAAAGATTTCGAACACATCTTAAACTATCCTCTCCATGTCCATATCTGGAGCCATCTTCTGCACCTGTTTGACCTACGGATATTAATGATGCTGCAATGAAGGTTGTAAAAAACAGGGATCTTAAAAAAACCATACTATTCATGACTTAAAAATTAATCATATTTAGGTTTATGGAACCAAAAATCGTGCAAAGTAAAGCCTAAAGTTATGATATGATAGTTTTCTCTTATCAAACCATTTTGCACTGTTCCTCTTACGCCATATTCATAAGACAAATTAAAAGAAGAATATGTGTATAGCTTGCTTGGATTTCTCCATGGCAATCCTATCCCAACACTGAAACCATAGTCTTTTATTTGAGTTCCTCCAATATTAAGATAAGTATTTGTGTAGTGAGCTCCAATTCTGTAACTCATTCTTTCGATGTAGGAAGAACGTTCTCTGTTTGTTAGTGGAGAAGGAGTATATTCTACACCAAAACGCATAGAATAGTATTTACTTAAATTTTCATGTTCATTGTTTATTGTAGATTTTGTAAAGTCTTGCCTGCTATATTCAGCGGTTACAGTAACTTTATTGTCATAGATATATGTAAACCCAAGACCTAATTTCATTGGCATTGTAAAGGATCCGGATGAATCAGTTACTACATGAAAAGTATCAATAAGACTTGGATATGGTGTTACAAGTTTAAAGTTGCGTGTTGTGAGAATATCTTGTTTGACTTTGATCTTTGTTCTGCCATCAAAAGTTGCCCCAGCAATGAAAGTATGTTTTTCAGCAAATGTTTTATATGCCTGTAAACCAATGCGAAAGTAAAAATCACTGGCTTTAAATTCTTCCATGAAGTGTAAATTTGCCACAGTTTGAAATGGGGCATTAGTATAGCTATCCGGATCAACATTGTCAATTGTTTTCTCTTTCTTCAGTGAGCCAAAAAGATAACATGCATTTAGTCCAATTGAGAGAAATTTTTTAATCTCATAAGAGGTGCCAAAGTAGAATTCATTAAAGCCTCCATTACCCTTGTAATCAATTGCTATATAATCCATTTCTTCAAAGAAGGGGATTTCTCTAAAAAAATAGTTTATTCTACTATAAGGAACTAGACCTACACTAAATTTCCACCATCTAGCAATAGGAAAACCTATTAAAAGGTATTCCATATTAACATTATTGGTTTGATCCTGCCCCAGATTTGTATTTATTTGTGAACTGCGGCCGGTAATGCCTCCCTGGAAGAGGAAAGACATTGTATCCTGTGATGTGTAGGCTGCAGGATTTAAATAATTTATATGATTTGATGGGCGCAGTGCAATAGCACTCCCTCCCATAGATCTGTTATAGCTAAGTCCTGTATTTATCAAGTCTCCGATTGCATACCTTGAATAGGGATTATTGACGTAATTTTGTCCGAAGATTGATAAAGGAAATATAAAATAACAAAGGGCTACTACCTTAAAAAGTCTGCGCATTATATTCTAAAATGTAATTTAATCCTACAAGTGTTAAGTTTGAAACAGCAAAGATGGGGTTTTTTAGTTTATTATCAAAAAATGGACCATCTCCACCGGTAAGTATAACAACAAGTTGTGGATATATATTGCTAATTTTTGTTAAATATCCCTCTATTTCAAAAATTATTCCATTCTGAACTCCATTTTTAATTGCCTCATTGGTATTTTTTCCTATCAACTTTGATTTATCTGTCTTATTTAGTAAAGGGAGTTTTGCTGTAAACTGATTCAATGCTTTAAAGCGCATCTCAAGTCCGGGAGAAATAGTACCACCTTGATATTGACATTCTTGATCGATTACGTCAAATGTAATTGCTGTTCCTGCATCAATAATTAGTATATTCTTTTTAGGATAAAGAGCAATTGCACCTGCAATAGCTGCTATCCTATCCTTTCCGAGGGTTTCAGGTGTTTTATAGGTATTTTTAAATGGCAAAGGTATATTGTTGTCAAGTATTTTTGTCTTTACAGCTCTTTGTTTAAGAAAGTCGGTTGTTATCGGATCTGTTTTTTGGACTGATGAAATGATACATTGATTAATAGATGGATACTTACTGAATAAGACATCCAGATCGCTCTTAAGAATACTTTTAAATGCGAGACTGTCTATGATTGTATTTTTATGGAATACAGCCAGCTTGGTTCTACTATTACCTATATCAATTACAAGATTCATGTTTTTAATCGAAAGAATTTGGTTGATCCGGATCTAATATTTTATTAAGTATTAAAATGGCTTTTTCTATGTGATTGATTTCATCTATGCTTATTGTGAGTTTATTGTTTCCTTCTTTCATTCTGAAATTGGTTGGCTTTTTCTGAACAAAGTTGAGGATTTTCACGAAAGTATCAGAACGAAAGTAAGAAGAATCTTTATCAGAAATAAAATAAGCTATTAATCGGTTGTTCTTTATGATAAGTTTTTCAAAACCTAATTTCTCAGCAATCCATCTGAGTCTAACAATTTGCAACAAATCTTTTGTTGGATATGGTATGGGTCCAAAGCGATCTATCAGATCTGTCTCAAATTTTATAAGCTCCTTTTCTTCTTCAATAGAATCAAGTATTCGATAGAGACGAATTCTTTCTGATACATTGGATACATATTCATCAGGTATATGGATTTCAAGGTCAGTATCTATGCTGCAATCTACAGCATATTTTATTTCCTTATGATTGGTTTGCGAGGCATCACTTTCTTCTTTTTTATAGAGATTTTTGTATTCATTCTCCTTTAGTTCTCTTAGAGCTTCGTTTAAGATTCTGTTGTATGTATCAAATCCAATATCAGCAATAAATCCGCTTTGTTCTGCACCAAGCATATTCCCAGCTCCTCTGATATCCAGATCTTGCAGGGCAATGCTGAAACCACTTCCGAGTTCTGAAAATTCTTCAATTGCTCTTAGTCTTCTTCTTGCTTCTGGTGTTACTGATGTAAGCGGAGGAGCAATTAAATAACAGAATGCTTTCCTGTTTGATCTACCTACTCGGCCTCTAAGTTGATGCAGATCGCTCAATCCAAAATTCTGTGCATTATTTATGAAAATGGTATTTGCGTTTGGAATATCCAAACCCGATTCAACTATTGTTGTTGAGATCAATACATCGAAATTTCCGGCGATAAATTCCAGCATGATCTTTTCAAGTTTCGCGCCTTCCATTTGTCCATGACCAATTGCTGTTTTAACAAATGGACATAATTTTTTTACTAATGCTTCAACTTCTAAAATATTCTGTACGCGGTTATGGACGAAAAAAACCTGTCCTCCCCGACTAACTTCAAATTCAATTCCTTCCTGTATTATACTTTCATTAAATGTATGTAATTCTGTGATGATAGGATGCCTGTTAGGCGGAGGAGTATTAATAACAGATAGATCACGAGCACCCATTAATGAGAATTGCATTGTTCTGGGTATTGGTGTAGCTGTCATTGTTAAAGTATCTACATTTATTTTTAGCTTCCTCAATTTTTCTTTGGCAGCAACTCCAAATTTTTGTTCTTCATCAATGATTAGCAATCCAAGATCTTTAAACTTTATATCTTTGCTAAGCAACCTGTGTGTGCCAATTAAAATATCAAGTACTCCAGTTTCTGCTTCTGATATTATCTTTTTTTGTTCTGCAGGATTCTTAAATCTGCTGATAAATTCAATATTGCAAGGGAAATTACTAAGCCTTTCCTTAAAGGTAGTATAATGTTGAAGTGCAAGAATTGTTGTTGGAACCAATATTACTACCTGTTTGCTATCTGTTATTGCTTTGAAGGATGCACGTATGGCAACTTCAGTTTTTCCAAAACCAACATCACCACAAATGAGTCTATCCATTGGTATGCCCGATTCCATGTCTGCTTTAACAGAAACTGTTGCTTTCAATTGATCTGCAGTATCTTCATATATAAAAGAGGCTTCTAACTCTTCCTGAAGATAGGTGTCAGAAGAAAATTTGAAACCCTCTTTTGATTTTCGTTTTGCATAAAGTGCAATCAGATCTTTCGCAATGTCTTTAACTTTTCTTTTGGTATTGTCCTTAAGTTTTTGCCATGCACCTGTTCCAAGCTTATATATTTTAGGCTCTGTTCCGTCTTTCCCCTTGTATTTTGAGATTCTATGTAAAGCATGAATACCAACAAACAGGATATCATTATCACGATAAACAAGCCTTATTCCTTCCTGAATTTTGCCATT
The DNA here is from genome assembly GCA_964456285.1 of uncultured Bacteroidales bacterium. Taxonomy (GTDB): domain Bacteria; phylum Bacteroidota; class Bacteroidia; order Bacteroidales; family UBA10428; genus UBA10428. Next base: position 8,789 of record CAYWBC010000018.1, on the reverse strand, counting down.
TACTTCAATTTTTTCAAGCCCTCCAAATCTGCCTATTCCATGGTCTATGTGTACAATAAAATCTCCAGGCTTCAGGTCTTTCAATTCCTTTAGGCTTGCTGTTGCCCTGGCAGAGAAATAACGATGGATTCGGTATTTATGATAACGATCAAATATCTGATGATCAGTATAACAGCAAATTTTGAGGTCCTCATCTATAAATCCGGCATGGAGAGTTTGTAAAATAGATTTAAAAGTGATCCCTGGTTGGATATCTGTAAAGATTGCTTTAAGTCGAAGTATTTGTTTTTCACTATCTGATAAAATAAAGGCGTCAAAATTTTGCGCATTAAGCATTTTTAAATTATCGCCCAATAAATTGAAATTCTTCTGGAATAAAGGCTGTTCTTTTACAGAAAATATAAATTTTTTCGAGTCAGAGAAGTAGGAATTGACACCAAACTCTATAGTGGTTAATTGATTTATTTCTTGCAGGAGACTCAGATTACTATATATACCATGTTTTATTGAAGTTTGCTCAGATAAATTCTTTTCAAGAGTATCTTCAATTTCTTTGAGCCTGTTACTTACAAAAGAAATATCCTCAAACCAGAGTTGAGATTTTTCAGGAGCAAAATCAAAAATCGATTGATGGACTTCCTCGCCTGAGTATTCCTGAATATTTGGAAGAATAGAGATATTGTTAAATCTTTCTTTAGATAGTTGATTATCAGGTTCGAATGACCGGATCGTTTCAATTTCATCTCCAAAAAAATCGATTCGAAAGGGAAATTCAGCCGAAAAAGAAAATACATCAATAATACTTCCTCTTACTGCAAAATGTCCGGGCTCATAAACAAAATCAACCTCTTGGAAATTGTACGATTCAAATACTTCTTTGATAAATTCAATGCTTAGTTTATCTCCTGTCTTAAGATGCAATGTATCATTGGATAGTTTCTTTTTGTTAATTACCTTTTCTGAAACAGCTTCAGGATAAGTGATAATGGCTTTCAGTCCTGATGAATATTCACTAAGAGTATTCAATACATTGGTTCTGAGAATTATGTTTCCATTATCAGTTTGATTGTACTGTATTGATCTTTTATAGGAGGATGGAAAGAAAATCACCTCGTTTTCATTCAAACAAGTAAGCAAATCGTTGAAAAAATAGGCTGCTTCTTCCTGTGTATTTAGTAGTAAAAAATGAATTTTTTGAGAGTCTGATAACAAGCTGGATATCAGCATAGCTATAGATGAACCCCTTGCCCCTTTTAAGTGTATATTCTCTCCCTGATTTCTTTCTAATAGAGATAAAATGTCTTTGTAATGCGGGTGGGTTTTATATTTTTCAGCAATGGGCTGTAAAAGTCTGGTCACAGGTCTGTTATTTTCGATTGACAAAAGTCGGACTTTGTTTTCTTTATTCCAAAGAAGAAAAAAAAGATAACAGGAGAGATAAGTTGAAATATTTCATTTCTATTCCTATTTCTATCATGTATCTTTAACATGCATTATGCATTAGGAATAAAGTGATCTAATGGATTAGGCGAGTTAACCCCGATATAGCAATTCTTAGCTTTCACCTTTTCGGAGGACGGTTGCATTATCACAACCTTTGCTGGTTAAAGCTTAGAATTGGTGAATCGTACGCGATTGCATATTTAGGGTTTAATTGTCTTAATATTTTAATTATGAAGGTTTTTAAATTCGGAGGTGCATCAGTTAAAGATGCTGGGTCAGTAAAAAGCCTGACAGAAATAGTCAGAAGTTATAATGAACCGCTTGTAATAATAGTATCAGCAATGGGAAAAACTACCAATGCGATGGAGGAATTGTTGCAACATTATTTTAAGCAGGATAGAAAAATGTTGGATAGTTTTAAGAAAGTTACAAGCTTTCATAATTCCATTGTTTTCGAATTATTTCCCAGTGATTCTGATGTCTATCAAAAGCTTGAAGAAGTATATAAGATTCTTGAAGAGAAGTTGAATGAGGAACCCACTATGACCTATAATTTTGAGTACGATCAGATAGTTTCTCTAGGTGAAATTCTTTCTACTATTATCGTTGCATCTTACTTGAATGAAAATGGGATTGCCTGTCAGTGGCTTGATATCAGAAAAATTTTAAAAACTGATGATGTGTTTAGAGAAGCTTCAGTAGATTTTAAAGAAAGTGAAAATTTAGTAGGAGGAAACATAAATGAAAATATGACTTACGTTACACAGGGGTTTATAGCATCAACTGCTAATAATATTACTACCACTCTTGGCAGGGAAGGTTCAGACTATACCGCAGCATTGCTTGGCTTTTTTCTGAATGCGGAAAGCGTTATTGTCTGGAAAGATGTTCCCGGAGTATTGAATGCCGATCCTAAATGGTTTGATAACACAGAAAAGATTGAGGAGATGAGTTATACCGATGCAATTGAACTTGCATTTTATGGAGTTGGAGTTATTCATCCAAGAACAATTCAACCTTTAAAAAGAAAAAGCATTCCATTGAAAGTAAAATCATTCCTTGCTCCCAATGAAAGTGGAACAGCAATTGGCAATTTTGATTACCAAAAGCTTATCCCTTGTTTTATTTTTAAAATGGACCAGGTACTTATTGATATTTATCCGCCAAATCTGTCTTTTATTGCTGAGGATAACTTTCAAAATATTTTCAAAATATTTGCCTCTAATAATCTAAAAGTGAATTTTATGCAAAATACTGCTGTGCGGTTTAGAATCTGTGTAAATAATGATGCATCTGTAATTTCAAATGTAGTTAATGAATTGTCGGCTAAATTCGAGGTAAGTACTACAAAAGGTCTGGAATTAGTCACTATTCGGTATTATGATGAGAAAACAATTGAAAGAGTCATGGTAAATAAGGAAATGATTTTAGAACAGAGGAGTAACGATACAATTCAGTTATTGGTTAGAGATCTTGGATAATTCATATGGACAAGCAAGTATGATATGGAGTATATTAATTTATTACTTTCGTACCAGGTCTTCATATAAAATAATTACAATATGAAATATTTTTACAAATACATAACAATTAGTACAAGCATTTTTTTACTAACACTAATTGCATTGGTTTTTTTAGGATTGGCATCTCAGTCCTGCAATACAGCTGTGAAAACTGAAGAACCACCAAGTTTATCAGAAGTGTTCAAGGATTGTTTTCTAATTGGAGTATCTGTTGGACAGCATACATTAGAGGATTCCATGAATCTTGTTATGATACAGAAACATTTTAATTCAATTACCTCTGAAAATTATTTGAAGTGGGAATTTATTCATCCTGAACCAGGAGTATATAATTTTGCCCCAGCTGATAGTTTTATCAAGTTCGGTGAAGAAAATAATAAGCATATCGTTGGACACGTTCTGGTGTGGCATTCACAGACACCTGAATGGGTATTTCAGGATGAATCGGGGAATCAGGCTTCTCCTGAATTGTTGCTTGAGCGAATGCGGGAACATATAAACACAGTTGTTGGACGTTACAAAGGAAGAATTCATTCCTGGGATGTAGTAAATGAAGCCATTGCCGATGATGGCAAAATTCGCAAAAATATCTGGTACGAGATTCTAGGTGAAGAATATGTTCAGAAGGCATTTGAGTTTGCACGTGAGGCAGATCCTGATGCAGAGTTAATTTATAATGACTATTCTATTCCTACACCTTTTAAGCGTGATGCTATTGTAAAACTAATCAGCAATATTCAATCAAACGGAGTGGATGTTGATGCAATAGGAATGCAGGCACATTATCATTTAGACTATCCTTTAAAGGAAGATCTTGATTCATGCCTAAAGGTATTCTCAGATCTTGGTGTAAAAGTTGCAATTACTGAACTGGATATTAATGTACTGCCGAGACCAACTGGGCAATTTGGTGCTGATGTTCGAGAAGATTATGATTTTCAGGCAAAATACAATCCATATGCAGATGGTTTACCAGACTCTATGCAAATACAACTTGCGAATAAATACAGAGAATGCTTCGATATTTTTGTAAAATACAAAGAAAATGTCAGCAGGGTAACTTTTTGGGGCATACAGGACGGCCAATCCTGGAAGAACAACTGGCCAATCAAAGGGAGAACAAATTACCCCTTATTATTTGATAGAAATTACCAGCCAAAACCTGCATATTATTCTGTGATAGAAAGTGTTAATGCAAATTAGTATTTAAATTTTCAGAATCGTCAGGATCATTTTGCACAAAGAACATCATTCAGGGCAATAATGCCTTTATAATATTGGTCTCTCTGAATTACAAACTGCATGTTGACCTGTTTCAAAGATTGAGAAAAACTTTCGATATTGATATTATTCTTTGCTAGGGCAGCCGTTGCTTTTGCAAGTATCCCAGGTTGAGCAATATTTGTTCCTAAAACACAAATTAAAGCAACTTCCTTAACAGTAATTTCCTGGTACTTGCTTTTCAATTCTTTAATTAATTCTTTCTTTAGATCTTTCTGCCAAATAATTTGCGTTATGCTATTGGCATTGGTTGATTTTAAAATATAACTAATTCCATATCGATGGAAAATCTCCATGATATGCATATCAAATCCTACTTCACCAACCATAGAAGGGTCATGTACCTCAATAGCAATCACATTATCGGTACCTGAAATTATTTCCACTTTTGATTTTTCGCCTACATAAGCTTTGGAGATAACTGTTCCAGGATGATCAGGGTCGAAAGTGTTTTTTATTCTGATATTAATACCTCTCATTTCTAAAGGCTTTGAAGCCTTAGGATGTATGGCTTCCATTCCAATATCTGCCAATTGATCGGCTACATTGTAATTTGTTAGTCCAACCGGAATTGATTTTTCAATTCCTACTATATTGGGATCGGCAGAGGAGAGATGAAATTCTTTATGTATTACCGCTTCATCTGCTTTTAGCTCAACAGCAATTTTGCTGAATGTAACTTCAGAATAGCCACGATCAAATTCTCGCATAATGCCTTCGGTACCCTTTGTATAACCCGTTACAATAGGTATGGTTTTGCTATAGTCAATATTCGAAAACGCCTTATGAATTCGCTCATCAATGGAAAGAAACTCAGAATCATTAAATCCACATAAATCTATAAAAGTTGCAGCTATCCCATTGTTTTCTATTATATTAACAGAATTAAACGCTGAATGAGCTTCTCCTATAGAAGCCAATATTTCACGTGCTGCCAGTAAAATGTTATGCTTATTAACATATCCGGTAGCTAGTACATCGGCAAGACTGTTAAGGTAGTATTTTGCCTGAACAATACGATTTTTAATGAAGTTTTCTGCAATTTCTAAGTCTAAATGAATGTTGGCAAATTCTTTATTCATTGCCAACAACTTTTTTAATACTTCATTTAGTGCTTTGTCAAAGTTCTTATTGTCAATAAACAATTGATAGATCCCTTGCCTGCCTGTTTTTTTATGTTCCAATAACCAATCTGTAACTCCTGCATAAGCCGATACAATAAAAACCCTGTTGTAGAGCTCAAAATCACTTCTCTTACCAATAATAATATTGTTTAAAACATCATGAAACTTAGTCATTGATGTACCACCTATTTTTTCTACTGTCAGCATTTAGACTAAAAATTTTATGCAAATTAAAGAAAAGTATTTTATCGAAATAATATTAGGGCTATGAATATATCAAGTGTTTATCAATGAAAGTTAAGTGGGAAAGAGGATTTATATAGAATGCGATAAATAGTCAAATAAAGGAGACTAATGATTAAGTTGAAGTTGAAAAACAGGTTTGTATCCGTACACCATTCCTTCATCATTTACCAATTCGTATCCTAAAACAATAGAAATTACTTCCTTTTGAAGTTGTTGCGATGAAGCATCGAAATACCATTTTTCGGTAAATTGTATTTTACCAATGTTATTCCGGTTAAAACTTTCCTCTTTTTCCAGGCGTTTAATGTCTTTCACCTTAAGTGGCTCCTTAGTGAAAAAGTCATATGCAACAGCTTGTTGACTATAGACCAAAGTAAACAGACTATCCATCAGGCTTGAGTGTTGAAGGTTCTTCAGACATTCATCGGTCCATGTATCTTCCGGGTTAGGGTTTTTTATTACCACATCGTAAATAATAGTATCAGCAATTACGTTTCCGTAGGATGAATCATGCTGGATAATGATTTGAGGGCTATGAGAATTAAAATTCCTGCAAGATGTACTTAACAATAGTCCAATTGCAAATAGGATAGTAAAATTTTTCATGATTGTTTTTTATAGATGCTGGCGAATCATAATTAATAACTTATTCATGGCCTTAAAAATTGCAATGGCATACTGCAACTTCCTTCAACGATTGAACCGTTTTCATATACAATGGCGCCATTTACTATTGTGGTATGAATACTTGATCCAAATTCAATTCCTTCAAAGGGTGACCATCCGCATTTGTATAATAGATTTGATTTATCAACCTTCCATGCATCATTTAAATCAAATAATACACAATCTGCCCAATATCCTTCCCGCAGGTAGCCTCGATTTTCAATATGGAAAATATCTGCAGGAGAATGGCACATTTTCTCTACGATCTTCTCAAGGGAAATTTTGCCCTGCTTGTAAAATTCAAGCATTGCGACCAATGAATGCTGAACAAGCGGTCCTCCAGAAGGTGCTGTAGTATAGGGATTGTTTTTTTCTTCAATGCTATGAGGTGCGTGGTCGGTTGCAATAACATCTATCTTATTGTTTAAGATTCCTTCTAAAAGTGCATTTTGATCTTTGGCAGTTTTAATAGCAGGATTCCATTTGATTTTAGCACCTAATTTTTCATAATCTCCATCATTAAACCAGAGATGGTGTACACATACTTCACTGGTTATTTGCTTTGACTTTAAATCATTATTGGTGCTAAACAATTCGAGTTCTTTTGCTGTAGAAATATGGAGAATATGTAAGCGCGTTCCGAACTCGGTTGCTAAATCAACTGCATATGAAGATGATTTGAAACATGCTTCCTCACTTCTTATTATTGGATGACAGGTAAATGGAATTGATTCGCCATATTTATCAAGAAATTTTTGTGTGTTTTTTTGAATAGTGCTTTCATCTTCACAATGAACAGCAACCAAAATATTTGCTTTGGCAAAGATTTTTCTGAGACTTTCAGGATTGTCAACCAGCATATTTCCTGTAGATGCTCCCATGAAAATTTTGATACCACAAACAGTTTTGGGATCAGTTTTCATTAATTCATCCAAATTATCATTTGTGGCTCCCATATAAAAGGAATAATTCACCAATGAATTTTTTTTAGCATTGTCAAATTTATCTGCCAGTGCCCGCTGAGTTATTGTTTGGGGTTTTGTGTTTGGCATTTCCATATAGCTGGTTACTCCACCAGCGGCGGCAGCCCTTGATTCTGTTCTCACATCACCTTTATAACACAGGCCTGGATCTCTGAAATGAACCTGATCATCTATTACTCCTGGAATAAGCACCAGCTTTGATGCATCAATTGTTCTTGAAGCACTTAAGTCACATCTGCCTTCAACAATCGCATCAATTTTTTTATCCACAATTGAAACTGATCCAATAAATTGGCGGCCTTCATTAATAATTGTTGCATTATGTATCAATAAATCATGCATGCTTGTATTTTGGATATTTTTTAAACCAACTTAATATTTTTAACCTAATTACTCCCATCACAGCTTCTGTAAATATTCCTCCTGACATTTTTGATTGACCTTCTTTTCGGTCTGTGAATATGATAGGAATCTCCTGTAAGTTAAAGCCTATTTTCCATGCAGTGAATTTCATTTCAATTTGAAATGCATATCCTTTAAATTTAACCTTATCAAGGTTGACAGTTTCCAATACTTTCTTTTTATAACACTTAAAGCCTGCAGTAGTATCATGTATTGGCAATCCGGTTACTATTTTAACATATTTTGAGGCAAAATATGACATTAAAACCCTGCCCATAGGCCAGTTTACAACGTTTACACCTGATTTGTATCTGGAGCCAATTGCCAGATCTGCGCCATTTTCACAGGCTTTTTTCAATCGTAATAAATCTTTCGGATTATGTGAGAAATCTGCATCCATTTCAAAAATGTACTGATAATTATGATCTATTGCCCAGTGAAAACCTTTTATATATGCAGTGCCCAAGCCAAGTTTCCCTGATCTTTCTTCCAGATACAATCTATCTTTATATTTTTTTTGCAACTCCTTTATAGCTTTGGCTGTGCCATCCGGAGAATTATCGTCAATCACTAAAATATGATAGTCAGAAATAGAAAAAACCTTTTCTATCATTTTTTCAATGTTCTCTATTTCATTATAGGTTGGTATTATTACTAGGGAATCATTCATTTTTTAATCTTTTGAAATGAGAAACTTAATGCAAGATATAATGATTTCGACAAGATGCATGTATAAGATTGCAATTTTATGTTTTTACTGGTAGAACATATGTATTTATTCATTATTCTGTTTCATTTTGTATTTTAAAATTCTGTTAGTGCAATAAATTTAATTTTTCTATAAAGTTGTGAAACTAATTTTGTAATTTTAATGTTCTTATTCTTCCAATCAGGTTGATTAGAGAATTTTTCTCTGAACAGTGAAACAAGATGAAATATTCTTTGTTTGGTATTTACACGGATTGATTGCATTTCATTAATATGTAGGAGCTTTATTGTAAAAGGTAATTTACCTTGTATTAGGTAGTTACGACATGGGTTATTTTATTCATTAAAAAAGATGAATAAAAGTTATGAAGAAAGGAAAAAAGCTATTACATTTGCAGCCGCTTTGAACTGAG
>CAYWBC010000017.1:52477-59027 GCA_964456285.1 uncultured Bacteroidales bacterium | reverse complement strand
TGGAAACGACACGGTAATGAATGTTGGTTTTTGTCATGAAGATATTCTGATTGAACTATGCATGAAGTATCCGCAAGATTCTAAAACAGGACAAGCTGAGTATAAAATATAGATTAGCACTAACATGATTAAAACACTTAGATTGACAATAGTAATACTAATGTTGGCAAACCTTATAAATGCTCAACAATTGTCTGTACCCCGTATTGATTTAATGCCTGATTTACCACAACCCTATCTGATGCGGAATTGGAAACAAGTTGCCCAGGGTTACGATTCACTGGTATTTAATGAAAATATCAGTGGTCCCTATTTACCGGTGGTATTTTTTCGTGAATCGAATGTGAATTATCCGAACCATGCAAGTTTTGGCTTGCATACTGCTATTGGAACCATCAATCCGGATGCTGGGGAGAGTATAAATGTGATTCCTGCTGTGGTAGGTGCCTCACTGGTTGGAATCGATAAATCAGCTCAGTTTGGACAGAACTGGGCCCTTATGTGCGAAGAATATTTTAATAAACGAGCCGAAGAAAACATTTATCTGAATCATCCGGAATCCAGTTCGGGAGATGATTGGTGGTACGAAACTATGCCAAATATTTTTTTTCTTCAGCTCAACTACTTTTATCCGCATTTGGGGGAATTTGATTATCAGGTTGAAACGATGGCCAATCAAATCTTAGCCGCTATAAAATACATGGGTGGAAGTGCTACCCCATGGCACGTGCCTTACATGAATTATCGTGCATGGTCAATGTCCAACATGACTCCTTTGGAATCGGGGGTAAAAGAACCTGAAGCAGCAGGCGCAATAGCATGGATACTGTATAATGCCTATGCTATTACCGGCGATCGGAAATACCTTAACGGTGCAGAATGGAGCCTTGAATATTTAAATTCATATTCAGGAAATCCTTCGTATGAATTACAGCTTCCATATGGTGTGTATGCAGCAGCGCGAATGAATGCCGAGATGGATACGCATTACGATATTGAAAAAATGGTAAACTGGTGTTTTGATCGGGGGGAACTTCGCGGATGGGGAACAATTGTTGGTAAATGGGGCGATTATGATTGCTCCGGACTCATCGGTGAAGCAAACGATGAAGGCAACGATTATGCCTTTGCCATGAATGGTTTTGAACAGGCAGGAGCACTGGTTCCTATGGCTCGTTACGATGACCGTTTTGCTACAGCAATAGCCAAATGGGTACTGAATTTGTCAAATGCCTCTCGCCTGTTCTATTCGAATTATTTACCCGACATTATGCAGGACAACGAGAATTGGGCACATAATTTCGATCCTGATTCCTATATCGCTTATGAATCGATGAAAGAATTAAAGAATGGTAAAAGTCCTTATGCTACAGGCGATGCCATGGACGGTGGCTGGGCGGCAACCAACCTTATGTTATACAGTTCTTCGCATGTAGGAATCCTCGGTGGCATAATAGAAACAACAAATATTGAAGGTATTTTAAGGCTTGATTTGCTAAAAACCGATTATTACAGGAACAATGCCTACCCGACTTATCTATATTACAATCCTTATGACATAAGCAAATCTGTTGGAGTTTATCTTCCGTCCGGTTCTTATGATTTGTACGATGCAATTTCCAATACAATGAATAAATCCGGGATTTCAGGAAACACAAATATTACGATACCTGCAAAACAAGCCATTATGCTTGTTCAAATTCCGGCAGGGACAGCCATAACAATTCAGGGTAAAAAGACATACGCCGGCAACATTCCAATCGATTATATTAATGGGAATACAGTATCGGATTATCCTCCCAGAATTAAAGCCCTGGCTGCAGAAGATACAGTAGTGGAAGTCAACACTTCTATAAAGATTTACTGCACAGCTTACGATCCTGAACAAGAAATACTTAATTATGAATGGACTATTGAAGGGATAAGTATTGACAGTTCGGATATTTTTCAATTTTCTCCGGCAGCAGCCGGAATTTATAACATAAAATGTAAAGTTACCGATCCGGGTAACCAATGGGATACACTTTCTATATATATTAGAGTAGTAGAAAAAGTAATGTACCCTCCCGAGATATTAGAAATTGAAACAAATACACGGAAAGTACATTTTTCAGGCAGTATCGAGCTTAACTGTGTTGCTAAGGATGAAAATAATGATACTCTCAATTTCGAATGGACATTGTCTTCCGGTAGTATTGTTCCCGATAGCAATACTGCAATTTTTACGGCCCCGGATACTAAAAAAAATTGTTTTATTATTTGTACCGTAACCGACACAGACGGAATGACTGATATTGATAGTATTGAAGTAATGGTGCGCGATCTTTCCCTTGCACCAACCGGCAATCTCATTGCCCATTATCCTTTGAACGGAAATGCGCTGGATGCTAGTGGTAATGCACTCCATGGTATTTCAAGCGGAGTAACATGGGTAGATGATAAAAATGAATCAGCAATCAGCGCGGTACATTTTGACGGAACCGACGATTATATTCAGGTTACAAATAATGATTTATTAAATTTTCAGGATGCTATATCCATAGCCTGCTGGATAAATGTCGATGAGTTTACTGGGGGTGAACAGTATCCTATATCTCACGGAAACTGGGAGAACCGATATAAGATTTCAATATCCGGTAGTAAAATCCGTTTTACCCTGAATACTTCATCTTCTGTAAAAGATCTTGATTCAGAAAAAAGCCCTGTACCCGGACAATGGTACTACCTGTCTACAGTATACAATGGCGAGGACATGGAAATATGGATAGATGGTAAACTGGATGCATTTACTTCTTTTACCGGATCTATAAACAAAACCCTGTACGACCTGACATTTGGGCAACACCTCCCCGGTGTAAACGGAAACAATTTTAAAGGGTCTCTTGATGCGATTAGCTTTTTTGACTATGCACTTTCTGAAGAACAGATTCTTGATCATATGGAAAACAGTATTGATATTACAGCCTTGTCCGAAGTTGCTAAGCTTGAAAATAAAATGAAAATATTTCCAAATCCAGTATCAGGGAGTGTTTTAAACCTTATCTATAATAGTTCTCTGCCAGAAAATATTACAGTTACACTGTACGATTTATCCGGAAAACAAATTACACCAAAAATCAGCTATCAAATAGTAACATCAAAATCAGAAATTACCATACCTGTCGGAAAATTAGAAAATGGAATATACCTGTTTTCTATTACTCACCTGGATAAAACAGAAAAAGAATTATTCATTATTTCAAGATAATAAGCTTCTGCTTTTAGGGACACTATTATAAAGAATTAAAATCCGCAACAGTATACGCAAATTGCTCGCATTTTTAGTTTATTGTTTAAATCAGTTATATGAAGAGGTTTTGATTGAAATTAATAGTTTTTGTTTCTGATAAGGTTTTATCACTATTTGAGTAAAGCAAGAACATCGCTAAAATATCAGAGACATTTTTGAAAAAACTATCAATTTTAATCTCTACCCACTGATAATTATATACCCATATCACAAATTCGCATAATTTTTTTCATAATGCTTCTAATTTGATGGCCCAACTTCCAAAATAATATATATTTTTGCATTCAATTCATCCAATGCTACAAAACAATTTATACAATTATGTTTGATACCGGATTAACAGGATTTATGATCCTGGCAACTAGTTTAGTTATGCTGATGACCCCTGGCCTTGCTTTTTTCTATGGTGGTCTGGCAGACAAGAGAAACATTCTCGGAGTAATGATCCAAAGCTTTGTGTCATTAGGAATAACCACCATTTTATGGTTTGCTGTTGGGTACTCCTTGTGTTTCAGCGGAGGTGAAGGAGGAATCATAGGAAATCTTGATAAGGCTTTCCTACAAGGAATCACACCTTCAACGGTCTTCTCTCCCGACCGTAATTTCCCTGAACTGATCTTCGTGGCTTATCAAATGATGTTTGCAATCATCACCCCTGCCCTAATAACCGGGGCTTTTGCAAACAGGGTTAGCTTCAAGGCGTATTTAATCTTTTTGGTAAGCTGGCAGATTTTCGTATACTATCCCTTTGTCCATATGGTATGGGGTGGTGGTATATTAGCAGAATGGGGCGTTCTTGACTTTGCCGGAGGTATTGTGGTGCATGCAACCGCTGGTTTTGCTGCTCTTGCCTCGGTGATATATGTGGGTGCCCGAAAAAATCCTGATTCCACACCAAACAGTATTCCCCTGGCTGCTGTTGGAACTGCCTTGCTCTGGTTTGGATGGTATGGTTTTAATGCCGGTTCTGAACTCAATGTAAATGGTGTTACTGTACAAGCCTTTTTAAATACGGATGTGGCTGCTTCATTTGCAGCTATTACCTGGCTGATCATTGAATGGAACAGAAAGGATCGGAAACCAACTTTTATAGGTCTGCTCACCGGGGCTGTTGCAGGCCTGGCTACAATAACTCCTGCTGCGGGTTATGTTACTTTGCCCGTTGCTGCCACTATAGGTGTTATAGCCGGATTCGCCTGTTATTTTGCAGTTCAACTTAAAGATCTTATGAAATGGGACGATGCTCTTGATGTATGGGGTGTTCATGGTATTGGCGGAGCTGTTGGCACACTCTTATTAGGTCTGTTTGCAACGCTTACTATTAATCCGGGCGGTACAAATGGATTACTCTATGGAGGCGGCAGCAGTTTTTTCATGAAAGAGGCTGTTGCACTGATTATTGCTGCCATATATGCTTTTGGATTTTCTTACCTTATGCTCATTGTAATAAACATCTTTACACCAGTTAAGGTTAGTGAATCTGACGAGGAAGAGGGTCTTGATCAGGCAATTCATGGCGAAGTGGCAAGAGACTATACTCCAAGAGTTATTACGCGTGATAGCGAAACCGGGGAGTTGATTATCGTGAAAAAGAAAGATTAATTATTTATACAATTCAGGATTGCAGAACAATTTCTGATTACATCTAATAAAAATATTAGGAGGCTTGTCATAGTAATTTTTTATGACAGGCCTTTTGTTTCTAATTTTCAATGAAAAAAGTGACATTCTATTGGTACTGAATCCTGTTAATGAAAATACACTTCTCTCATATTCCTTTCACAAATCAATACATTTTAAGATCCTTTTGATATCAATCGATGGTAAGACAAATAAATACTACTGAACAATAAACAAACTGCAGGATCTTATCCTCTGTCGTTTATTAATTATTTGCCTAATGGGATTAAGGCAGGATTGTACTTATTAGTCATCGAAACGCCGGAAAGTATGGTGGCTCAAAAACTTGTACTTCCCGGTAGCTTTTGATTTAGTACTTTTTGAACAAAGAATAATTCATTCTACTAAAATTGTTACAAAATGTTAATTAATAATTTATTAGCACAATTTTCCACCCCCATTTCGTAAGGGAATCACTTGGTTCAGCCCTTAGTATTAAGTTAAATTACGATGACTATTCCTCCGCAATTTAGGTGTCCATTTGCAGAAATAACTCTCGTATTTAAGGATTATATTTGTTATAACTATGAATATAGAAGAACAGAATTTGGGGAAATCAGACAATCGTAAATGGCTTGAACTGATTGCTGTGGCAATAACAGGATTGCTTAAATTTATTATTATGGACTGGTTCCGGATGCGGGCCTTCTATATTTGCGGAGCGTGTTTATTCTGGCTGATCTATGTAGTAGTAAGGTATAAATCAGACAATTCCATACTAAAAAATTGGGGTTTTAAAAGAGAAAATTTTAGAAAGTCTTTTTTAATACTCTTCCCTTTTGCCCTCATAGGTATTATTGGAATTATTGCTTATGGTATTTTCAGGGAGAAGTATATTCTGAACTGGCATATTTTACCGATATTTTTCCTATATCCTGCTTGGGGCTTAATTCAGCAATTCATGGTAGCTGGTCTCCTTGCAGGAAATCTAAAATCCATTAATACGATACATTTTAAGAATTATCAGATAGTTTTAATAAGCTCATCCATCTTTGCTTTGGTACATTACCCCGACTATTTTCTTATGACTTTTGCTTTTTTTATGCAGGTGATATTTACCATAGTTTATCTGATGTGGAAAAATTTGTGGGCATTGGGACTAATACATGGATGGGTTGCAACATTTCTGTTGTATTACATACTCGGACGCGATCTCTGGTTAGAATTATTTGCCTGGTTCTAGATATGAAAAAATCGTTTCAAGTCGATCCCCTTTTTTAGTCTGTAATGAATAAAGAATAATATTGCTGAAATAGGAATCATGCAAACAAGAACAATCAGACTCCAATGCAACTGAAATATATTCTTTGTGTATAGCGATAAAATGCCTTCAATACAGATTGTAAATAAGCCAATAGCTATAAAAAACCAGGCCAAAATATTGAATCCGGGTTGTTCCGATCGCTTCATCAGAAGTGTCAATATTAAGGTAATCAAGTAAAAAGAAAAGAGAAATGGTATGCCCAGTTTTACTGCCCATCCGATATTGAGATTGTATGTATCAAGCAGTAGTAGAAGAATTGAAGTGGATATAAAACTTCCTGAAAAAAGCAACAAAGTCCTTCGTTGAAAAAAGGAAAT
>CAYWBC010000017.1:0-52377 GCA_964456285.1 uncultured Bacteroidales bacterium | reverse complement strand
TGGATATAAAACTTCCTGAAAAAAGCAACAAAGTCCTTCGTTGAAAAAAGGAAATTAATGTCGCATTCACAAATAGTACCATACACACCGTGACGCTATATTTCGACCAGGTAATGCTTTTAGTAATGATCAGGTCGATAATAACTGTAACAATGATGCCTGAGACAAGAATTATCCCTGTAAGTTCCCAGAACAGCTTACGTCTTTGCTTTTGTGTTAAACCAGCATAATCGAAGTACGGTTTTTCTGCATACTTGATTTGTTCAGATTCTGGAGCTTCCGGCTTTATTGTTTTATCATCTGAAGCTTTTCCGCAAAGCGGGCATATTTTCATATCTGTATCCAGTTCGACCCCACAGTTATTGCAATTGGTCATGGTCTTAAACTTTATTGGTTTAGTAATTTTATGTTTATCCCCTGTTGAACAAGGAAATTTATGAACTTCCTTTCAAATTCTTTTGATCTGGTAATGTTTCCAAAATTTAAAACCAATTTATCCTGAAAACCTACTGCTCCACAATTTATTTTAAGTTTTTTATTTGGTGGTGGCGGAGTAAATACAAAATATTCGATACTATCACTAATAGCATCCGGCAAATTTATCTTTCCCAAATTTGTAAGAACACCACTATATTGATTTGCTCCTTCCGAATAGTACTTAAAATACAGTATGAGACTTTTCAGCAACAGTGGTATACCACGCACCAATAGCATTTTTTCTCCTCCAACATTGTGTGAGATAATTTTATTGACAAGTTTCTTATCTGTCTCCAACTGCATTTTATGATAAACAATTTTTACAATCTCATCAAAAGAATAATTACCAAGCCTGAGATCTATTTCAGGCATAACAAACAGCGAGAAGTTTCGCATAGTTTTTGAAGGATATATATTCCGCAGATTAATAGGTACCTGCACTCTAAGAATTCTTTTCTTTATTGAGACATTCTGACTTGTTAAATCAGTGATAACAGACTGAAGACTCCATAAATAAACTGCTACCAGGTAATCGGTTATACTTACTCCTTTTTCATCGGCTCTGCTTTTTAGATCCTTAACTGAAAGAATTGCCGTTAGTACATTAAAGCGGGGCTTATTTCTTAACAGAAAAGGCAGATGAAAAGCTTTTGGCTTTTTGATTACAGGAGGAATATTTTCCTTAAAATATCTGTTGTAAGCATCCTCAAATTCTTCTTTATCGAAATCAGAATCAACTAAATTGTTTGTTTTGCTTTTCAATACAGTCCCTTTTTCCCTGAAATAGAACAAAAGAAGAGAATTAAGAAATTTGGAGACTCCATAACCATCTGTCAACATATGAGAGAACTCTACACTGATTCGGTTTTTATATACTAAAATTCTGAAAAGGAGTTCACTTCTGTTATGATTATTGAATGCTCTGCATGGCAATCCTTTATCAACTCCAATAATGACAGGTTGATTAACTTGTTCAAGATAATACCAAAAAAATCCTTTTTGTAGTCTAACTTTATAATAGGGAAATCTTTTTTCTGCAAGGACAATGGCAGCAAAAAGATGTTTTATAACTACCCGCTCCTTTAGAACAACAGATAATCTTATTACTGTTGTGTGTTCTTCAGATCTTATAGCGGGAAAAATTTTCGCAGCATTATCGAGCGGAGTCCAAAAAAGCTCTTTTTGTTCGACTGGAATTTCTGAAGATTTCAATAATGCCTATATTAGTTCTGTCTAAGTTATTAATAAATTTACCCAATCATAAGATATGACTGAGACATGTTGCCAGTTCATCCTAATAGAGCATTATAAATAGTAATACTGCATCAATGAAGGAACTAATTGTAATATTCTCCAGTACATGGAAATTTGCCGCTACTTTTCCAATAGCCATTTATCTTTTTAACATGTCATTTTTTGAAACCATTCTTTATACAAATATTGGTGGATTTTTAGGTATTGTAGTATTTACAATGTTCTCTAAGGGGCTTATTAAATTGTATGATAATTTCTGGCCGGGAAAACTTACATGCAAACGAAAATCAAAAAAAGTTTTTACGAGGCGAAACAGGCGATTAGCAATGCTAAAAAATAAATATGGACTTCCGGGAATTGTTATTTTAACACCCGTTTTATTATCTATACCTCTTGGCGTATTTCTGAATACCAAATATTACGGACACAAGAAAATCAGCTATTTGTATTTATTATTGAGTCAAGTCATATGGTCGGTCATTTACACCATAATGTATACTCAGGTGAAAACAGCTATTTCATTCAACAATTAGTTTTGCTATACTTCTTGTCTTTCCGTTACTGAGCAGTAAAAAATAAATTCCTGGCTCAATATTCAGCTCAAGGTGAGCACTTTGTGTTGATTCAGGATAGGTTTGCTGTATTATCTTTCTTCCATCTATAGCCACTAGTTGCAACAAATTGAATCCGGTAATCCATCTAAGTTGTACTTCATTTTCGGCCGGATTTGGAAAGACTAGAACAGCAGATCCCTCACTAAGGGTATTTTGGATATTATCCGGAACATCTGGGCAACTTGTGTCTGCATCACCCAATCCGTCAGGAATTGCACCGGTATTGGTAAAGAAAATTTTATCCAGCAAGGCACCATCTTCCCGGTAGCAAATGCTTAAAGTATGATCACCAACATCCAAGGCGTATTCCACTGGCTCACTTGCAATGCTTTGATCAAACACAATTTCCCAATGCCATTCATTACTACCAGGTATACTGTTCCAAAGGGCCCAGGTTGTATCGTTGTCAATTCTGATCCAGAAAGAGTCATCGTTGGCAGTAGGTGTGATTACCCTGCCCCATACTTTATACACACCAGCTTCAGACAAATGAACTGGAATTATTATTTGATCGGCAGTATCGGCAGAAGGACCATCGAGACTTTCCTGGCCTGCAGGCGTGGTTACATAAAATTCATTCGAGGCTTCGGTGTCCTGAATGATGTTCCAGTTTGAACCCACCTGGCCACATTCAGCCTCAAAATACAAATCGGTATGAAACAAGCTCCTTATGATTATACTAATTGTATCTGAATGAGAAGCTCCATCGTTATCTGTCACAGTCAGGATCAGTTCATGCGTTCCGATATCAATATCCAGTTCACCTGTAGGTTCCCAGAAAATCTGCATGCCATCTAATGCCCAGGAATAATTTGCTATTGCGCCATCGGTGTCGGTACTTGAAGTGCCATCGAGCATTATTATCTCTGACCCATTATTGTCGGTATCGTCTATATCAATATCAGATCCAGCATCAGCAATCGGACTAATATTTCCATAACTCCCCCCATTTTCGCTATAGCTCGAAAATGTAGTAATGCTTTCGGCATCAACAGTAACGCTGAAAGTACCTCCGGAAATGGATACACCTCCGTCATTAACCACATTTTTTGTGGCAGAAGAAGTAAATTGTGTCAAGGTATCCACGATACCATTCAGAATGGTAAAATCGAGATCAACACTGGTACTATTATGATTTACAACTATGATTACCATGCTTGAATCCGTTTTATAGGCCGTTGCATCAAGGTTTGGAGCCGAACTAACAATGCCATCTACTCTAACAGCACCTGGTCGGATGAACTTAGAAAATTGGGACATCACTGAACCCTTTTTGCTAATGTTACCATCATCCGTGATCAAACCGTAAAAACGCCGGATGTACCACCATACATAGGCATTGAAATTTGCTTTCATACAATCGTTAATCTCTGTAGCCAAATCCAGAGCTAACGACCAGGTATTGGATTCGGGACTATCGCTACCTGTTAAATGCTCAGTCATCCATACTTCCTTTGCCTTATCACGGGCAAGTGGGTAATCGAATAAACCGCCTCCATAAATATGGCCTCCAACAATATCAAGATTTGCAGTGGCCTCAGCATCGTTCAGAATAGAATCGGTAAAAGGTCGCCTGAATTGGAAAGACTCCGGAGCAATTACTCTACTCTCAATATCCTGTGCATTTTCCTCCAGAAACTTAATCATTTCCGCAGCCGTCCATTGGGTCCAATCCCCAATATCCGGTTCATTTTGAACCGAAATAGCATACAGGGACACACCACTGTCGGCCATAAATTTATTGTATCTGTTTAAATGTGTCACGTAATCATCATAATAGTCGTCGAGAAGTCTTCGATAAGTTGTAGTGGGATCGAGCATTTCAGCAGGAGGATTCCATGGGGAAGCAAAAACAATAGCTCCCCTTTCTACAGCATGCAATGCCATTGGCAACTCACGATAAAATTGATTTGAATCCGGATCTATTCTTAAGCGGAGAATTGTTAATCCTATTTTTCCGGGATCATTGCCAAATGCTTTTTCTGTCAGATCTTCATTCAAATAAGTACCTGTCCATGACGGGATTTGTATTCCTCCAAAACCAGAAATTGACTGGTATTCTGTGTTTAGATCAATGCTTACTGATTGGCCGGTAACAAAAGCTATATCTCCCAATAAAATCGAACAAAACCAAAAAATCAGCAGACTATTTCCTTTTTTCATAAAATTGTATGTTTGTTAATATTCGTTTTTAATAATAGATATGATGCATGCTTTTACAAATCTGGTATATCATTATTAAATTGGTGGAATTAAAATACACATTATTTGTAAGGGATAGTTGTACTTTTCATTCAAAAGCTTATAAAAATTAAGCATAAAAGCACTTGTTCAATCAATCATTCACTAGTAAACAAAAGTAAATAATAATGCTGATCGCTTATCATATTACGATTGCTCATCTAAAAAATACACACCCAGCCAGGGAGTTGTTTTAGCCTTAATCTGCTTTTAAAACCATATACCTGTATGGATTTATATAAATGGCCTGGTCTGTATTTACTTTTTTCCTTGTGAAAACATTAGTATAATCCCCAATAGAATATCTGTCGGGAAGATATGTGCTGTCCGGAGTCCCGGACAGGTTGGTTAGAATTAGTAATTCTTCCTCATTATTGGTTCGGGAAAACGCAAAAATGCCTTTTGATTTTGATTTGATGATCTTCATATCACCTCCTGCAGTTCCATTCCAAAGTACCTGGTTTGTTTTCTTTAAGTCAATAAAGCTTTGATATGTCTCTTCCCAACTGCTCTTCTGCCATTTTACCGGGTCTTTCTCAAAAAATTTCAGTCGTTTGTTTAGCCTAATCTCCTGGCCGGTATAGATCAGAGGCATACCCGGTACTGAAAAAGTAAGCAGAGCCATTGCTTCCAGAGCATCGCCCATACGTTCAAATTCGCTACCATTCCAGCAATTCTCATCGTGATTGGTGATAAAATTCATCCTGTATATGTCAGGATCATATGTGCTGTCTTGCTTGCTAAAGTAGTTTTTAAGATCTTCAACTGTTTTATCTCCTTTGGCCACATCGTTTAAAATATGATGAAACTCCCAGGCATAATCCATATCGAAAGCTGTCTTCATCAGGCAGGTGCTATCCTCATCTTCGGCCAGCATAAAAACAGGTTTGATACTGTCAAGAGCAATCCGCACATCATTCCAGAAATCGCAGGGAACGCGTCCGGCAACATCGCAACGATAACCATCTACCCCTGTTTCAGAAACCCAGTATTTAAAGATCTGTTTCATTTTTTCACGCAGTTCACTATTTTCATAATTCAGCTCGGCTGTGTCCCACCAATCGGTCTCCCCTTCCTCAATAGGATAGGTCATCCGAAGTTTTTTAATCCTGTTAAAATACTCAGGGTGTTCTTGCATCCATTCAGGATTCCAGGGCAAATTTGTGGTATCGATCCTGGTGTAATACTCAGGATGAGCCTTTACCCATGGATGATCCCAGGCAGTGTGATTGGCAGTAATATCAAGGATTACATGCATCCCCAATTCATGAATTTTATTTACCAGTAGTCTGAAATCGTTCATCGTGCCAAATTCAGGATTCACAGTCAAAAAATCTTTTATGGAATAATAACTGCCAAGGTATTTTTCCCTTTCATCAGGATCTTGTATCTCATCTACCAAAACGGTTTGTTTTGCTTTCATATTTAATTGACCGATTGGATAAACCGGCATTAACCAGAGAATGTCAACTCCCAGTTTTTGTAATCGTGGCAAATGTTTAGCAAAAGCATTAAAAGTACCCTCTTCAGAATATTGCCTTATATTCACCTCGTAAATAACAGAATTTTTTGACCAATCAGGATGCTTAACAAAAGTTGAAACCAGATATTGTGATTCCTGATCATGCTGTTTTCCTTGCCTATTTTGTCCGCATGAAATAATAAGCAAAGTCAGTAATATAATAAGATTCCTGTTTTTCATTTTCGGAATAGTTTTATTAGTTCATAATAATCTCAAAACTCATGGGCTCGAGAGTCACTTCCAGTACATCCTTTTTTAAATCAAAATCTGAAACAAACAAAGCCTCAAATTCTGAATCTTCATTGATCAATGCATGCCTGATAAATATCGTTTTTGTCTCCTGGCTTTTGTTAAAAACAACTACCACGGCTTCATCAAAATAAGTACGAATATATGCGAAGACATTATTCTCGCATTTTAGAATCTGCAAGTCCCCATAAAGCAATGCCATACTGGAACTTCTCAATAGTGTTAATTTCTGAACGGTTTTCTTTACATCTTTTTCTTCTATTGTCAGATCCTTAAACTTCATCCATCTGCGATTATCAGGGTCATTCCCGCCCGGCAATCCAATTTCATCTCCATAGTAGATTATAGGAATCCCGGGAATGGTGAGGTTGAAAGCATGAAATAGTTTTAGCTTATTATATCCAATTGGATCACCTACCCCTATCTCCCTGTTCCAGCCAGCATATTTACTGTCTTCATCAAACCTAAGGCTTCCTCCTGCCAGGCTAATAAACCTGGGACGATCCTGGTTACCCGTAATGTAACCCATTAAATTATGGTAGCCATAATATCTGAGGCTTTGTGTAATACTGTTTTTCAATCTTTCAAAGGATTCATTGTCCCTTGCAAATACAGCCACCGCGTCATCATAAACATTGAAATCAAATTGCCCGTCAAGCATACCTGAACTAATATAACTGTTGATTAACTCCGGACTTCCATAGGTCTCACCTATTTGGTAAACCATGGGATTGCATGAAGTAATTTCTTTCAGTTTTCTTGTGAGCGTTCGCCAGTAAAGTTCATCAACATGCTTGGTCGCATCATGGCGGAATCCGTCGATACCATATTCTTTGACCCAGTAAACAGCAGAATCAGTCATGGGCTCTACTACTTCGGGTTTTCGCAAATCAAGAGTGGGAAGGAAGGTATCAAACCAGGTTGTCAGCCTGTACTCTTCCCATTTTTCTGTATTAAGTGTTCCATCAGGCAAATAGAGCTTTGTGGCCCATTCGGGATGTTGAATGTACACCGGGTGAAGTTCATGCACATGATTGGCCACATAATCCAGGATTATATTCATATCATTATGATGGGTTTCATCTACAAGAGTATGAAATTCATGTGCTGCTCCAAAACGATGATCAATATTAATTGATGAAACCGGCCAGTAACCGTGGTAACCTGAAAATTTTGTATGAGGTTCCGGATACAGACCATAGGCAGAAGTTGGATTTTGCGTAATTGGTGAAAGCCAGATAGTATTTACACCAAGATCTCTGAAATATCCTTCGCGCAGAACATCCAGAACTCCTTTCAGATCGCCTCCAAAATAATTTGCCTGTGGTAAAATCTCAGGATCATCCACCGGGTTGTCATTCTCAGTACTGCCATTCCGAAAACGATCTACCATTAAAAAATACATGATCATACTCTGCCTGTCAGTACGTAAAGTATTCTTGACCCGTACCTGAACCTTTCCGTATTCGAGAGGTATCAGAATATCATTGGCAATGCCATTTTCATTGTAAGCAAATACCCTTATGAAAGATCGCTTATAACTTTTTATTTTAGCCGGAATTTTTACTGTTACAAACCGATCTCTGATTTTCACATCAAGCTTCTTGTTTTGCCAGAATGCGAATGCATTTGTTAATGCCTGGTTGCACTCCAATCGTATTGCCGTTTTATTAAAATCTACAGTGCGAAGAAATGGCAAATCCTTCTGATGATATTTGCCCACCTTCAGGAGTGAATTAAATCCGCCTATATTGTTGTTTATTGAATCAGGATTTGATGAATCGACTATTTCCTTGCCATCAGCAACAAGCACATACTGGTATTCTCCCGGTATAATTTGAAACTCTTCCTTCCAAATACCTTCTTCTTCTTTCATTTTTGACAGATTCAGGTTCCAGAAATTCATAGTTCCCTTGACTTTGACTTCATTGTATTTCTTATCTCCCGGATCAAAACTGATTGTTGCCTTTTCGCTCTTCAGGTTTTTAAGTAGTATGGAATAAATTTTCCCGTCTGAAGTCTGAAAATTAATAAGAGACAGAAAAGGAAGATCACTTTTCCGAACCAGGATATATTCACTTTTATCTTTTATGAAATGGGAGTTTACTTCATTGGGAAAAACAATTTCCTTTACAGAAGAAGGATCAACAAAATAGTCCTGCAAATGCAATGTCAGAGTATCAGAAAAAAACACCAGGGGAGTTGCCAGTCCACAAATATCATCCTGAATCTTTTCCGGGTATTTGGGTTGACAGGATAGCCCTATAATAAACAAGACACTTAAAAAAAGTAGCGAATACTTCCTGGTATGATTTCTTTTTGACATGCTTAATTATTCTTTGGTAAGTTCTAAAATCATGGGTGATTTGCCATCTACTTTAATCTGACTAAGATCGGTTATTCTTTCCCCGGATAAAACATCCAAAGCTGAAGAAAAATCCTTAAGGCCTTCTGAATACCTCTCTGTATTCAGTATCAGTTCATTTTCATTTTTGTTAAGTATTACCATTACACTTTGCGAATCGGTAGCACGAAAATAAACATAAACATCATTTTCCGGAATAAAATGAATAAGATTGCCCTCGTAAATAGCAGGAGTTTTCTGCCTCCATTGCAAAAGAGTTTTTACAAATTCCTGTGCTTCTACCTGGTCTTGGCTTAGACCAGTGCCATTGAATGCATTAAGTGAGTCTCCTTCCCACCCTCCGGGAAAATCCTGTCGGATGTATCCATGGCCTTTGTGTTCTTCACCAGTCATTAATATTTCTGTGCCATAATAAACCTGGGGAATGCCCCTTGTTGTAAGGATAAATGCCATGGCAAGTTTGAATTTATTGAGATCTTCCCCCAGGGATGTATAGAAACGATTCACGTCATGGTTGTCAGGAAAAATCAACAAGTTGTTCGGATTGCTATAAAGCATATCTTGCGAAAGAATATAATATATGCGCCTTAATCCTTGTGTCCATCCTTCATCTTCATTCATGGCTTCAATGAGCGCATAGTGCAATGGAAAATCTGTAACTACAGGCAGATATGATTGATACTTGTCTTTGTTTGTTTCGTTATCTTGCCAGTAGGCGGTATGAGCAGGCCTTTGAAGCCAAATTTCTCCAAGAATTGTAAAGGATGGATACAATTCTTCAATTGTTTTTGCCCATTCTACCATTGCATCCTTATCCGGATAAGGGTAAGTGTCCATTCGAATTGCATCAATTCCTGCATATTCTATCCACCAGATAGAATTCTGGATCAGGTATTTTCTAACAAAAGGATTTTCCTGGTTCAGATCTGCCATGGTACCATCAAACCAACCCTTAGCCATTAATCTTTTATCATACTCTGAAGCATAGGGATCGACCTTTACTTCACCTCTGAAGTTGGATTTGGTTAACACATCCCATTGATTAACCCAATCGGGCATGGGCATATCCTGAATCAAAGAATGATTTGTACCGATATGGTTGAATACCATATCCATTATTACTTTTAAATCTTTGTTATGGGCAGAATTTATCAGCTCAAGATAATCTGAATTACTGCCAAATCTTGCATCTATATTGTACAGGTCTGTTATAGCATACCCGTGGTAGGATTTATCAGGCATATTGTTCTCGAGAAGAGGATTGATCCATAAGGCGGTAAATCCCATGTCAGCGATATAATCCAAATGATTTGCTATTCCTTTGATGTCCCCTCCATGCCTGGCATCAAGAACATTTCTGTCGGCATGTTCCAGCAAGCCTGCAATACTGTCATTTGAAGTATCGCCATTTGAAAACCTATCGGGCATTAGAAGATACACAGCATCACTGCTGTTGAATCCCTGTTGTTTCCCGTCGCCCGAATTTCTTTCTTTCAATTCGAAAGGATATATGACTTCATCCTTTTCATTAGTAAATGATATTTTATAAATGCCGGCTTTAGCTTCGGGCTTGATTAGCAAATCAAGAAACAAGTACTTATTATTCTCAGGCCTGTGAATCTTTTGGAGAACAATTGATTTAGAATTGAGTTTAACTTCTGCATCCGACAAATCGTTCCCATAAACCAACAATTGAATTTCATTGTATTCCATACCTGTCCACCAAAAAGGAGGATCGATGCGATCAACTGATAAATCATTCTGTGAATGAAGTGGGCTGTTTAACCCAAAAAACAAGAAAGCTGAAGCAAGAAGAATTATTGAATATCTAAGCATAGATTATCAGAATAATTAAAGGAAGAGACTACCAAAATGCATTTGAAATAATAACCGCTAAGTTCGCAAAGAATCCGCAAAGTACGCAAATGTCTTAAATATACTTCTTTGCGATCTTTGCAGATTCTTAGCGCTCTCCGCGGTTTCAAAACTTTCTAATCAGTCTCTTTCAATGCATTAATTAGTATACCCCGGATTTTGTGAAATCAGGCCTTCATCGTTATAGGCATCCAATGCCCTTTGAGGTATCGGAAATAGTTCTTTGGTTGCATCTGTTGCTGGTTTTTCTGTCCATGCATCAGTAAACATACCAAAACGGATCAAATCCTGCCTTCTGTGTCCTTCCCAGTAAAGCTCTATTCCCCTTTCATCAATAATTGCCTGTTCTGTTATGGCTCCCAAAGCAGTCAATCCACGGATGGTACGAACTGCATTCAGATCATCCAGTCCGCCTCCATCGATTCTGAATTGTGCTTCAGCTCTCATCAGGTAAGTATCTGCAATGCGCCAGATTACGTAGTCGTTTGCAGTCCTTGCTTGATCGATTGGTGGAATTTTTGGTTCGTACTTCATAACTCTTACTCCCTTGGCCTCAC
Source organism: uncultured Bacteroidales bacterium (assembly GCA_964456285.1). Lineage (GTDB taxonomy): Bacteria > Bacteroidota > Bacteroidia > Bacteroidales > UBA10428 > UBA10428. The sequence continues at coordinate 41,223 of CAYWBC010000017.1, read as the reverse complement.
TCGCCCCTGAAAGAGGACAATCAATGGAATATATTAAGGGTTCACTTTGACGTGTCTGAAGAGCCACTCCATTTTCATCGTACTGTTGTCCGATAAGAAAACCCAAATTGGCACCTGTAGATGCTGTTATTCTATCATCCTTGTACCTTAAATCATTGCTTGTATCAATTTTATTAAAGAAACTTTCAGGCACAACAGCACCATTCCAAGGTGCATAGTTGCCCCCGAGAGTTTGATTATAATGCAGAGTAAAACGAACCCACTGTACATTGTCATTGACACCCATATCCTGATTATCATCCATAATGCTCACGAAAATTGCTTCCCCGCTATTGTTGTAAAACAGTTGATTGTCTACAGAAAATATGTCGAAGTAATCATTCATAAGAGCATATCTTCCGGAGTTTATTAACTCATCACAATACTGTAGGCATGCAGCCCATCCGGTTGTACCTGTGTACACTTCCTGATTCAGGTATAATTTAGCAAGAAACATTCGTGCAATATCTTTATTTATCCTGCCATAAGGAACTTCATCTTTATCCCCCAATTCGGGAAGGATTGTTTCAACTTCCTCTACGATAAAATCAAAGGCTGTTGCCCGATCCAAAATTTGTGGATTTTTTGTGAACTCAGTTTCGGTAATATCTCTGTACGGAACCTTTCCCCACAGATCCATAAAGCAATAGGAATAATAGGCTTTAAAAAATCTTAGTTCTGCTTTATAGAGTTTTATTTCTTTTGTTTCGGTAAAATCTTCAAGAAGAAATAAGACATAATTAGCCCTGCCAAGACCTGTGGAAATCCTGTTCCAGGTATCGGAAATATCCCGATGTGTAGGGGTCCATGTATGAAGATGTGCCTCCACCCATACTCCGGAATCCCACCAGTCATTTCCCCTGGTTGGGAACATACATTCATCCGTTGTAGTTTCCTGAAGTCCCCAGTAGCTCTGCCTCCACCAAAGATCACGCAATGCAGCATAAACAGGACCGACCAGATTTGGAACATTTGCCGGATCCTTTAAAATATCCTCTCCACTTGTTTCATCTAATATTTCTTCCTGCAGATCTGTACAGGCCTGGTATGATAATGTCAGTATCAGAACAAGTGATAATTGAACAATATATTTAATTCGTTTCATTTTTCTAAGTATTAAAATGTTACATTAAGTCCCAAAGTAAAGCTCCTGGGTTTTGGATAATTTGTATTATCAATTCCCAACGAAGAAATGCCGTCTTTATTTGCATCTGTATTTACATCAGGATCGAAACCAGAATATTTGGAGATCAGGAACAAATTATTCCCTGCTATATATACCCTAAAATTGCTTATCCATGAAATGTTCTTTGCAGGAAGATTATAACCAAGAATAGCACTACTAAGACGGATGTAGGAACCATCCTCAATAAATCTGTCAGAAAAATTATTAGAGTTTAGCGTACTTTCTCCACTGGAGACAACTTCAGGAAAGGTATTGTTCCCGATATAAACATTAGCAACAGTTCCAATCTGATTTGCAGTATTATTGTATATCTTATTTCCAAAAACTCCCTGGATAAAAAAACTAAGATCAAACTGCTTATAAGTAAATGCATTGTTTATACTTAATGTATAATCTGGCAATGGAGATCCAAGAATTACCAGATCATCAACACCATCTTCATCCTCATCCAGGTAGATGCTTAAACCATCTTCATCAAAACCCAGAAATTTTCTCCCATAGAACGAATTTATTGATTCTCCGTTCATAATTACCTGCGTTGTCTGTCCTGTCATACCTTGTCCGCTGGCTTCCCCGGTAGCAATTTGAGATTCATCAAGGTCTTTCACTGTATTGTACAAGTAGGCAAAATTAACGGTAATCGTCCAGTCAAAATCAGCTCCGTCAAAAGCAAATCCGGTTAAACCAACCTCAATTCCTTTATTAATTATTGATCCATTTACATTTCCAACTGTCCGAGCCGTTGGCGCTGGTTGTCTTGATGCTGTCTCTAACAACATATCTGTTGTTTTCCTGGAATAAAGATCCAGTGTTCCGGATAATCTTCCTTTAAGAAATCCAAAATCAAGTCCAAGATTCATCTGCTCAGTGCTTTCCCACTTAATATTTTCGTTTGGTGTTTTCAAAAGAACGAATCCGGGAATCACTGTTGAACCATCCATGATAGATCTGGCACCAATATCTGTTCCAACAGAAAAGAGTGAATGTTTTGATCCAATCTCCTGGTTGCCAGTTATTCCCCATCCAAAACGAAGTTTTAAGTTATTAAAAACATTCAGGTTTTGAATAAACTCCTCCTGTGAAACTCTCCAGGCAACAGCCACTGATGGAAAATTCCCATATTTATTATTCACCCCAAATTTTGATGAACCGTCTCTTCTGAAAGTTGCCGTTAATAAATATTTCTCCATCAAATTGTAATTCACTCGTCCAAAAAATGATTGAAGCTCATTTCGCTCTCCATAGGAAGAAGGAGCTGATAAAGTAGTTTCACTTGCCTCAAGGTCGTATGTATATTTTATCTCATCAGTTGTGTATCCCTGAGTGCCAATATTATAACCTTGTATCAGGAAATTTTGGTAGGAGAATCCGGCCAGCAGCGACAAGCTATGAATCTCGGCAAATTTATTTGAGTATTGCAAAGTATTCTCTATTACAAAGCTGGCCAGCTCCCTGTTGTTAATATCTGCTTTACCTCCTTGCAATTCAAGATATAATAGTTGCTGACTTTGATTAATCCGCCGAATAGCAACAGTGTTATCCATACCTACATTTGTATTGAAAATAAGACCATCTATAATCTCAAAAGACCCCTGCAAGTTTCCTAATATTCTGTTCTCTTTGGTTTCATCATCAATCAGATCGAGCATTGCCCTGGGATTTCTTTTTGTAACAGTGGTTTGAAAATACGTTCCGGAATCGGTATGTACTGGCATTGTCGGATTAGCCATAAGCGTATTAAGTAACAAATCTCCTTCAAATCCTGTACGTCCACCAACAGGAGGCCTTTGAAACTTTTGCTGACTTGCAGTTAAATTTGCTGTCAGAGTTAATTTGTCATTAATAGCCTTCTGTGTTATATTCAATCTTCCGGTTAACCTTTTCATATTTGTTTTATCAATAATGCCATTTTGATCTAAATAGCCAAAGGAAGCACGGTATTGAGTTTTGGATGTTCCTCCACTCAAAGCAACATTATGACTTTGGGAATATGCTGTCCTGAATATTTCATCCTGCCAGTTTGTATTTGCTCCATAATGATCTTCTGTCCTGCCAAGAGAGTCTTCCCTGAATCTTACGTATTCGTCTGCTGATAGAACATCAATTTTCTTAGGAAGGTTTGAGATGCTTGCCCAGCCGGAATAGCTTATTTGTGCCTGTCCTTCTTTCCCTTTTTTGGTTGTGACAATAACTACTCCATTAGCTCCTCTGGCTCCGTAAATAGCCGCTGCTGATGCATCTTTCAGCACATCAATCGATTCAATATCATTTGTATTCAAAAAACTAAGGGGATTTGTAGCACTTGCAGCCGTGTTTATGCCATTTCCTGTGGCTCCGTCAGGTGAAGTGTTCTGAATATCCAGTGGTACACCATCCACAACATAAAGCGGCATAGTATTCGATCTTATTGAGTTTGCACCTCTGATCTGAACAGTAACACCTGCTCCGGGCTCCCCACTATTTGAAGTTATCTGCACACCTGCTATCCGGCCCTGCATCAATTCTTCAGCTGTAGTTACAGATCCCTGGTTAAAATCATCTTCTTTTAAAGATGACATAGCTCCGGTCAAGTCGCTTTTCTTGGATACTCCATATCCGGTAACCACAATTTCATCCAGTTCCATTAAGTCGGTGGTAAGAACCACATCAATGACTGATTGGCTTCCTACCGCAATTTCCTGTGATGCATATCCAATAAATGAATATTCAAGCACATCTTCGTCGATAGCGGTTAAGGTATACTGCCCGTCAAGGTTTGTGATAGCTCCACGGGTAGTGCCTTCAATAACAATATTTACACCTGGCAGAGGCTCACCGGTATTGTCTGTTATCGTACCGGTAATCTCTCTTCCCTGTGCAAATGAAGTGAGTTGAATAGAGCAAAACAGCAAAAGAATTGCTATTTTACTTAGGGCATTTTTCTTCATTTCTTATAGATTTTAGTGATTAGTAATTGATTGCTTTTCATAAGATTTATTTGAGTAATAATTCATTGTTTTAACATTGATTTCTTTACTTCCTGCAAGATTGTATTCCTTTCCGTAGAGAAGCAGGGCAATTTCATTTCCACTACCATTGGTTATCCTGACCTCTTCATTTGTTACAACTATTGCAAAAAGACAGTTTCTGAATGTTATCTTAAAAGAATAGGATTTCCAATTTTCAGGGATCATGGGATTTAAAACCAGCTTATCCCCTTTTATCCGTTTCCCCCCAAAGCCTTCAACCACTGACATCCAGGTACCGGCCATGCTGGTTATGTGTAAGCCTTCATCCACTTCGTTATTGTAATCGTCCAGATCCAGTCGTGATGTTCGCAAGTATAGTTCATAGGCTTTGCAAATATCACCGATCCGTGAGGCCAATATAGAATGCACACATGGAGAAAGAGATGATTCATGAACCGTTCTTGATTCATAAAAGTCATAATTCCTTTTTATAGTCTCAGTATCGAATTCTTCTTCAAAAAGATATATTCCTTGCAAAACATCAGCTTGCTTTATAAAACAGGAGCGAAGAATTCTGTCCCATGACCAGTTTTGGTTTATCGGACATTGTTCACGATCAAGCTGATCGGTAGTTATCTGTTCCTTGTCCAGGTATCCGTCTTGCTGCAGAAAAACATTCAGATTCTCATCCTTCGGGAGATGCATGTTTTCAATTATCTCCTTCCAGGCCTTTACTTCATCTGCCGCATTGAAATTTGTTTCCGCAGCAATTTTTTCATATTTATTCTTATGCTTTGTCTTAACGTACTGCAATACTTCCATTGTATATTTTATTGTCCAGGAAGCAATTGTGTTTGTATACCAATTGTTGTTTACATTGTTTTCATACTCATTAGGGCCGGTTACACCGAGAATGACATATTTATTTTTCTCCGAAGAAAAATTAACTCTCTGCCTCCAGAACCGGGAAATGGCAATAAGAACCTCAAGCCCATAATCGGCTAAATATTCCCAATCATTTGTATGCCTGATGTAATTGTAAATTGCAAAAGCAATTGCTCCGTTTCGGTGAATCTCTTCAAAAGTGATTTCCCATTCGTTGTGGCACTCCTCACCATTCATCGTTACCATTGGGAATAGTGCAGCTCCGCTATTGAAACCAAGTTTTTCGCCATTTTCAATGGCTTTCCCAAGCTGTTTGTACCTGTATTTCAATAAATTTTTAGAAACACTCTGCGCCGCTGTAGATAAAAAGAAAGGAATGCAATAGGCTTCAGTATCCCAGTATGTACTTCCTCCGTATTTCTCGCCTGTAAATCCTTTTGGGCCAATATTCAGACGTTCATCTTCACCTGTATAAGTTTGGTTGAGTTGGAAAATATTAAACCTTATTCCCTGCTGAGCCTCATCATCTCCATTGATGGTGATGTCACTGTGTTCCCATTTGTCTTCCCAGGCATTCTTATGATTTGCAAATAATTTATTAAATCCCTGTTGAACAGCATTTTCCAACACAGTTTCTGCATCTTTTCTTATTTCCGGTTTTTTATGATAAAGTGATGATAAAACAGAAACATATTTATATATTATCAGCTCATCATTCTTTTTTGCTGAGTATTTGTATTCAGTAGCAACATATTTTTCCTCTTCGATTGATACTGGTTTTTGAATGTTGTTATTGCCATTAGCAATAAGAGTAGTATCTATTCCAATACAGCAATCAAATTCAGTTTTACGTGTTCTGGTATGAATATAGGCTCTGGTTCCGGAAGTATCGCGCTTAACTTCATCCCAGAAATATTCATTGTAGTTAGCATCTGCATTCTTAATGCCGGCATCAATGTAAGAAGTTATTGTAACCTCCCCATCAAAATTCACTGCCTCAATTGTATATTTTATTGCAGCAATCTCGGGATTTGCAATGCTTAAAAACCTGATAACATTTGCCTTGATTTGCTTACCTGAAGGCAATTCTGCCAGAAATTCCCTCTGCAGATAAGCATCTTTCATATTTAAGGTTCGTTTAAACTCCAACACCTTGCATTTGGCTAAATCAAGATTCTCCTCTTCAACTTTGATGTCTATTCCCAACCAGTTGGGAGCATTAAGAACTTTGGCAAAATATTCAGGATAACCATTTTTCCACCAACCTACTTTTGTCTTGTCGGGATAATAAACTCCGGCGAGATAATTTCCCTGAAATGTTTCACCGCTATATTGTTCTTCAAAGTTGGCTCTCTGCCCAAATCTTCCATTGCCAAGGCTGAAAATACTTTCAGATGCACGATTGTTATCAGGATTGAATCCTTCTTCAATTATGCACCATGGATCTATTTTCAGGTATTTGTTCATGCGAATTTTAATTATTTCTTAAGCCATTCCTGTAATCGCTTCCAACTCAAATTGCTGAACCCGGAAATTACGAGATCTGCGCTTTCCAATATTTCCGGGTCACCTACTCCAATGGAAATCATATTTGCATTTTTAGCTGCTTCTATGCCAGCCTGTGCATCTTCAAAAACAACACATTCCTTAGGTTCTGCTTTCAACTCTTCAGCTACAAGCAAAAAGATCTCCGGATCGGGTTTAGCTTTGGAAATTTTATTGCCGTCAATTCTGGCATCAAAATATTCCTTCAGTTTTAGTCGCTGTAAAATCAATCCTGCATTTTTACTGGCCGAACCCATTCCAATCTTAACATTGTGTTTCCTTAAATCGGAAAGAAAATCTATCACACCAGGCAATATCTCATCCGGGTTTAGGGTAGATATATAATCAACGTACCATGCATTCTTCTTTTTGGCGGCATCCTTCTTCTCCGACTCTCCCAGCTTAATCCCTCCAATCTTCAGCAATATTTCCAGAGATTCCATTCTACTCACTCCTTTTAACTGCTCGTTGTGATCAGCAGAAAAATCAAATCCAATTTCCCTGGCAAGTCTTCTCCATGCCAGGTAATGGTATTTTGCAGTATCTACAATTACACCATCAAGGTCGAATATGCAGGCAGAAATTTTCATTCATTAGTTATAATTATCCTTTACAAACAATGTTAGAATACCGGCTAAAATCATTGAGCATCCTCCCAAAACCAATGCATAAATAGTCTCTCCTTTAAAAAAATGTATAACCATCACTCCTAAAATACTTGCAGCCAGGATTTGGGGAATGACAATAAAGAAATTGAAAATCCCCATATAAACGCCCATTTTATTAGAAGGCAACGCACTTGTAAGAATAGCATAGGGCATAGAAAGTATACTTGCCCAGGCAAAGCCTATTCCTATTTCAGAAATAATAAGAATCTTCGGATCCTTAATAAACAGGAATGAAATAAGTCCTATACCTCCAAAAGTTAGTGCTATAAGGTGTGCTACTTTTCTATTTGTTAATCTTGCCAGAACAGGCAATAAGAAGGCAACTAAAGCTGCAAATCCATTGTAAACTCCCATAAGAACACCCACCCAGTCAGCTCCATCATTGTAGAGTTTGGAGGTAGTATCATCTGTTCCATATATGTGACTTGTAACAGCAGCAGTAGTATAAATCCACATGGCAAAAAGGGCAAACCATGAAAAAAACTGTACAAAAGCCAGCTGCCCCATTACCTTTGGCATATGGAACATATCTTCGATTACTTCAACCAGTCCGTTTGATTTATTTGCTCTCAGAAAGGCTCCTGTAATAAGTTGGATGAGCCCAAACAATATCAGTCCAAAAGAGAGAATGTATAGTTCCTTCTCCAGATCTGTTTGAAACAATAATATAGTAAGTATAATTCCTCCCAGTATCCAAATAAAACTATTCCTGAAATACCTTACTTTGGTTCGGTTTTTAGTTTCTGACTCAGCAATGTTTGCTTTATCCTGACTGTCAAATTCCGCCAATTGTTTGGGTGAATATTCTTTTGTAGAAAATACGGTCCAGGCAACAGCCCCGAAAAATACCAGGGCTCCAACATAAAAACTAAATTTAACTGAAGGAGGGATTCCCTCATCAGCTGTATTTGAAATGTGAAAAATATTCGTGAGAATCCATGGAAGGAAGGAAGCAATAATAGCTCCGATACCTATAAAAAAACTTTGCATGGCAAATCCCGAAGTTCTTTGTTTGTTGGGAAGCATATCGCCAACAAAAGCCCGAAAAGGCTCCATGGAAATGTTTATGGATGCATCCATTATCCAAAGCATTCCGGCGGCAAACCACCAGAAAGGCGAATTGGGCATAATAATTAAAGCAATCGATGCCAAAATAGCTCCAACAAGGAAATACGGACGACGACGTCCCAGCCTTCCCCAGGTTTTATCGCTCATATGCCCGATAATCGGCTGGATAATAAGTCCGGTTACCGGAGCTGCAACCCAGAGTATGGGAATACTTTCAACCTCTGCTCCCAGGGTTTGGAAAATTCTGCTGACATTGGCATTTTGCAATGCAAATCCAAACTGAATTCCCAGGAACCCAAAACTCATGTTCCAGATTTGCCAAAACGATAGAGTTGGTTTCTTATTCATAGATAAAATGTTTGAGACGATGTAAGAAAGTTAATTGTATTGCAACTCAAATGTAAAGAATGAATGGGGTGAAAATCAAGGCTTCCGCATGTCTAATATCAAAGAATATGGGGAATATTGACTTCAACACACTGTTTCAAACGTTTGCGGAAAAATGCATTTTGATACAAAAAATAATTATCACATAAGGTAAATCTTTACAAATTGTAAGAAAGGAGAGAGTTTTGCACTTTTTCATGGAAGAAAAAACATCTTTATCACTGAAAACAAAAGGTTTAACGCTATAATATGCGAAAGTTGTGCCCGGATTTTGCCAAAAACATGAAATTGAAAACGTTTGCGGGGATTTTGGTACGACGAAGATGCAATCTTCGCCGAGCGGTGGCTTTCAATGCGCAAAAGATGACTGTAATTCGGTACAATGTGGATTTTGTTCACGAATTCCACAATACAAGCTTGTGTATTGTGCTTCTCGTTCACTTGTTCCAAACAACAACATTGTGTATTGTAGTTAAAATGCTCTCGCGCACAATGATTACAAAGCGCAGAGTAGTTTTTGTTCACTTGTCTCTCACGAAAAAACGGATTCATACGCTCAAAGAACTCTATTACCCTATGGAGCAAATGTGCATTGTACTTTTCGTGCTCTGAATCCACTTGGAACTTTGTTGTAATGCACTTTTCGAGAACAAGGAGCACTCTGTGCGAAAATTTTGTGGATTTTAGTTTAGCAGGAGAGCCCCGACTCCTGTAAAACCACCCTGTAGGGCCACGCCATGGCGTGGCCTTAATATTCCAAACCAATCTAAAAATAAAATGTCACCAGATGGCGTGGTCGTAAACGTTTCAGTTTATCCAAAATACCACATCATGGTATGGCCGGAATATTCCAAATACAAAAAAAGGTCACGCCGTGGCGTGACCCTACAATACAATTCATTATTATCAATTATTTAAAGTATTTTTCATTATTCCACCTAAATGGATTTTCACGAATATATTTTTTGATATTATCAAATTCCTCCTTATCTCGTACAATTCTTTCATAAAATCTTTTCTGCCAAGAAAAATATCCATGTTTATTATTATTGGCCCATCTTGTTACTGATGATTTGTATTGGCCGACAACAACAGATATTGAACCCTTTATTTGATGGCTAAATTGCTTTTTTTTGGCTGTCTTTTCGGTCACGCCATGGCGTGACCCTACGATTTCTAATATACAGTGTATGTGGTTGGGCATAACCACATATTCTTGCATCACGATATGATTGAAATGATCTGGAATATCTTGTAAATACTGATTAGCAATCTTGCCAATATCTGAATAAATCATCTCTCCATTAATGATCTTTCCAAAATACGGCTCCATTTTCCAGGTGCAAATTGTAATAAAATATTTTCCTTTTTTAGAATAATCGTATTCTTTTAAACGAATGTTTTTCCTTTCATGCATGAATATTAACCTAACGCATTTACAATTGCCATTAACGCCATAAAATTAATAAAATATCAATTAAAATTCTCGCTCTGTAGGGCCACGCCAAGGCGTGGCCTTAATTAAACAAAAAACAAAATGTCACTCCGTGGTGTGGCTGTAAACGTCTCAGTTTATCCAAAATACCACATCATGGTATGGCCGGAATATTCCAAATACAAAAAAAGGCTGCCACACTAGTAACAGCCTATATTTTGTATGTTAATCCTGCTTGAATTATTTATTTCTCCCGTGAATTCTTGAGAAGTTGATTCATCATAAGATCAGCTTGTGAAACCTTAGGAACCAATACTGTAGCAGATTTATCACTAGTTTTTTCAGCCGTCCATGTACCCATTCTAAGTCCGCTATAATACCAGATACCATCCATTTCATCAAAGTCACTATTTAATTCGCCTTCAAAAGTTAAAGGCATGGATGTTGCATCATCAGTAAGTGTCCACTTCAGAGTTACATTATTTCCGTCAATTTCACTACCATTCGAGAGAGTAGTTGCTCCGGAACCATCAGAAAATTCAAATGTACCTTCTAAATCCCCATCATCATCTTGTTCAATCTCATAAATTCCTTCGTAATCTCCATCAGACTGATCAAAAGATAAAGTAGTCTCCCAGGTACCTGTGATTTTCGGGTTAACCTTATCATCATTATCTTTCTTACATGAAACACTAAGAATTAAGGTAGCTAATACCAGGAACATCATAGAAATAAGAACTCGTTTTTTCATAACGAAATAAATTAGGATTAATAATAATGTTTTTTTCTATTCAATTAATGCAAAAATAAATACTTAACTATTTTGATTATGTTGATATCTGAAACAAACATACTATTGTTTTGCCCAAAAAACAAATATGCAGCTAATCCGGGCATTTTACCTAACTTTCTATTTGTTGCAGGGATCATTTATTTTCTGATAATAGAGAATTCTCCATTATATTCCAGCTTGATAATTGATGATGCTCTTCCAGGAATTGAATCCTCTTGTTGATAGTTGACAATGTAATCTACCTTTGATTTTATTTCCTCTGAAATCTCATAAAATGTTTGTGGAGATTTCTCATTGCTCAGATTCGCTGAAGTCGACACAATGGGTTTTCTGAATTTTGCAATTAGTCTTGAACAAAAATCATGCTTGGGAATCCGTATCCCTATGCTTCCATCTGCCGCAACCAGGTTGGCAGCTAAATTCTTTGCACCGGGATAGATAATTGTTAAGGGTTTATCACTTGCTTCTAATAATTCCCAGGCAATTTCCGGAACATCTTTAACATATTGCTGCAATCTGATTTCTGTATCTATCAGAACCAGCATGGATTTTTTATCCTCCCTTTCCTTCAGAGTATAAACCTTTCTAACGGCCTCGGCGTTTGTTGCATCACAGCCGATACCCCATATTGTATCGGTTGGATATAAAATTAAACCTCCACGCTCCAAAACTTGTATAGCATTATTGATGTCGCTATTCATGTAACACCCTTTTGTAAAAACGCATAACTTTCTCTGCAACAATCTCATCTGAAAACAACAACGCGTGTTCATACCCCTTTTCTATCATTTTCTCTTTAAGTAAGCTGTTAGAAAGAATGTTATTTATCGCATGAATCATTTCTTCAATATTTTTTGGATCGATATACATGGAGTATTCCCCGCCGGCTTCACTAAAACATCCTCCTCTGGTAGTGATAACCGGAACATGTGAATACAGTGCTTCCAGAATGGGTATCCCAAATCCTTCAAAAATGGAAGGATAGATAAATAATTCTGCCATCTGGTAAATGCCAGGAAGTTCGGTTACCGGTACTTCTTTCAAAAAAAAGATATTTTTTACAGAATGCTTGTCGATGTATGCCTGTACTTTATTGTAATATTTTGTTTGCCTGCCAACCACTACAAGCGGTACGGATATCTTACCATAATGTAAGGCTATCACTATGGAAAGAAGATTTTTCCTTTCTTCAATTGTGCCGACATACAATATATAATGATCCGGCAATTTCCATTTTTCTTTGATCTTTTGCTTTTCGGTATCTATAAGTAAATGCTTAAAAACATTGTTGCATCCCTGGTGAATTACTTCTATCTTTTTTTCATCAATGTTATAGTATTGAATCAGATCATGCTTTGTTTGCCTGCTTATGGCTATTATTCCATCTGCAATCTGACTGCTGTAGGAAAACTTCTTATTATAAATCCATCTGTCAATGGGATGATACCATTGCGGATACCTTAAAAATATCAGGTCGTGGATGGTAACAACTGATTTAACTTCACTTTTGTGAAGATCTTTGGGTAATTCGTTACTTAAGCCATGATAGATATCTACCTTGTCTTTTATTAGTTGTTTAGCTATCTGATAAGTACGCCAATATGCCTTATGTAATTTCAAGTTTGCGTTAGGAGAGGTTATAATCCTTACTTCGCTGTTATCAATAAAATCAATGCTGTTTTTAATGCCAGGCGTATAAAGGAGATATTCATTATCCGGGTAATTTTGATGCAGCACACGAATAATATCACGACTATAATTACCTAAGCCACTGCGATTAAAAAATGCCCGTTTTGCATCAAATCCTATTCGCATTGCACATATTTTAAAATGGTTTCTCCAGGTCTTGAAGTATTTCACTACTCAATACTCCACTGCATATTTCCCTTACCTCTCCTGTCATTCGTATATTCCAATCATTATCTATCTGAATTCTTAAGGTTCCGCCCTGCATATTCATAGTCATATCTCCATCTATTAAGCCTCTCTTTACCAGTGCTGAAGCAGCAGCACAAGATGAACTCCCTGATGCGAGCGTATATCCTGCACCTCTTTCCCATATTAATATTTGTGCTTCATTCCTGGAAAGGACTTTCGCAAATTGTACATTGATCCTGTTTGGAAATAACTTATGGTTCTCAATTAATGGTCCATATTTTCTAATTTCCTCTTCACTAAGCTCATCTTTGATAAGCACACAATGTGGATTGCCAACCGAAACACAGTTCACTTCAAGTTCCTTCTCTCCAACTATAATTTTTTCGGAAATAAACTCAGGTTTATCAGAATCAACGGGTATCTCGCGACTTGAAAAAATGGCTTTCCCCATATCAACAGTGATCATATATGCTTTGCCATTCTTCTCCTCTACAACATTAGCATATACAACATCTGTAAGAGTTTCAACAGAGAATTCTTTGTTCTTTGCATAACCATAGTCATGCAGGTATTTGCACAATATTCTTAAGCCATTGCCACTCTTCTCAGCTTCAGAACCATCCGGATTATATACTCTAAAACCAAAATCCGCCTTTTCAGATGGCACTTTCACGATTACCCCATCAGAACCTATTCCAAAATGTATGTTGCAAAGCCTTTTAATAGCATTTTTGGTAAGCTTAAAATCGATGTTCTCACTTTCAAACACGATGTATTCATTTCCTAAGCCGTGTGACTTTACAAATTGATTTTTTCCCATTATTACTAATTATTAAACAAAATTTCTAACCAGATCTTCCAGAGTGTCCCTCCTTCTTATCAACCTATAATTTCCATCATTCTGAATTAAAACTTCGGCAGGTTTTAACCTGTTATTATAATTCGAACTCATAGAAAAAGCATATGCCCCGGCATCTAATATCCCCAATATATCTTTTTCAAATATTTCAGGAAGCACCCGGTCCTTGGCAATTATATCGCCGGTTTCACAAATGTTGCCTACTATTCTGACTATTTCTTCTTTCTGAGATTTTTTGCCACTGGCTCTGTAAATTTCAATATCATGATGAGAGTCGTACATGGCAGGACGTATCAAAACATTAAAGCCTAGGTCGGTTCCAATGTATTTGATATCGTAATTTCGTTTTATAGAATATACACTTCCAAGTAAGATACTGCTTTCTGCAACAATATATCTCCCCGGCTCAATTTTAAATTCTATCTCTTTCCCATACTCAATTACCCATTTGTTTATGGCCTCTGAAAGTTGTTCACCCATATCCCTCAGATTCAGGCGATCCTCATTTTCCTGTTTTTTGTAAGGGATTCCAAAACCGCCTCCAATATCTACAAATTCAAGATCATCAAATTCTTTCGCAAGTTCGAGAATTGTTTCGGCACTCTTCACATAATTGCCTCCATTCATAAACAATGAACCGATATGCTGATTAATTCCAATTAACCTGAGATTGTATTTTTTTAACATCCTTTTTACCTCAGGAATATATTTTATCTCAATTCCAAATTTGGTTTTTTTACCCCCGGTTACAACCTTTTTATGATGCCCTGCTCCCAAACCGGGATTAAGCCTGAAGGCTATTTCTCCACCTGGATTGAGTTTTCCATACATTTCAAGCTGGGATACTGAATCGACAGATATTTTAACACCTGCATGAATGGCATATAAAATTTCATCCTCGCTCACATTGTTGCTTATGTAAAGAATTTCATGAGGTTTATATCCTGCTTTCAGATTAACATATATTTCACCGGGCGACATGGCATCTACTCTGAGTCCTTCGTTGCGAATAATTTTTATTAACTCAAGACTGGCATTAGCTTTGGGAGAATAGTTAACTACAAAGTTTTTATAGGAAACCAGGTTCTTTAGATCATTGCATCTTTGCCTTATAATTTTTTCATTGTATACATAAAGCGGAGTTCCAAATTCCTCTGCCAGATGAATCGGAGTTGTATTACCAAAAAAATTCTTTTTATCACTGACTTGAGAATAATTATAATTCATCGCTTTACTCTGAGGCATATCTTACTTATCTTTGCGCCAAAATTATAAAAATGGCTCAGATAAACGATAACTATTTAAAATTACAGGCAGGATATCTTTTCCCCGAGATTGGAAGGAGAGTTCGAGAATTTCAAAAAAATAAGCCCAAAGCAGAAATTATTAAAATGGGAATCGGTGATGTAACGCTCCCCTTAGTACCCAGTGTTGTAAGGGCTTTTCAGGAAGGTGTTTCTGATATGTCAAAAGCTGAAAGTTTTAAGGGATATGGTCCCGAACAAGGCTATGATTTCCTGCGTGAAGCCATTCTTACTAATGAATACAAAAACAGGGGTATTGACATTTCACTTGATGAAATATTTATTTCTGACGGATCAAAATGTGATACCGGAAATATACTGGAAATATTTGGCGGAGACAACAAAATTGCAATACAGGATCCGGCTTACCCTGTTTATGTTGATTCCAGTGTTATGGCAGGAAGAACAGGTCAATACCTTAAAAACGGATACTTTGACGGGATTGTTTATATGCCCTGCACATCTGCTAATGACTTTATTCCTGATTTGCCAAAAGAAAAAGTAGATATAATCTTTCTGTGCTATCCAAACAATCCAACAGGCACAACAGCCAGCAAAGAAGAACTGAAAAAATGGGTTGATTATGCACTGAAGAATAATTCTATTATTTTATTTGATGCTGCTTATGAAGCTTTTATAACTGAAAAAGATATTCCTCATTCTATTTATGAAGTAGAAGGAGCCAGGCAGATAGCTATTGAATTCAGAAGCTTTTCCAAGAAAGCAGGATTTACAGGTACACGCTGCGCCTATAGCATAGTTCCAAATGAGCTTAAAGGCTTTAGTACGAATGGGACCGAGCATTCTTTCCATTCACTTTGGTACAGAAGACAGTCGACAAAATTCAACCAGGTATCTTACCCGGTACAAAAAGCTGCTGCTGCGGTTTATTCACCAAATGGCCAGAAGGAAATTCAGAAAGTCATTGATTACTATATGAACAATGCAGCTATTATGAGGAAAAGTTTAAGCGAGATTGGATTCGAAGTGTATGGTGGAATCAATGCTCCATACGTTTGGGTGAGATCTGAAAGTGGCCTCAGCTCCTGGGAACTATTTGATAAATTATTATCTGAGGCTAATGTTGTAGGTACACCAGGCTCAGGATTTGGTCCATCAGGGGAAGGCTATTTCAGATTCTCTGCTTTTGCATCTTATGAGAATGTTGAAAAAGCCATGGAAAGACTGAAATCTTTGAAATTATAAGCATTCTTTCAAATTTATTATTGAACTAAATAATGTCAAATATGCCCAAAATTTATTCCAGGCTTGCATATCAACTTTTCAGCATTAAGATTATTATATTCTTATTAATTCTCTGTCAACCTAATTCTATCATTCTCTCCCAGGAACTGCCTCTGGGTTATATTTCCTATTATTCTGATAAATGCAATAATAAAAGCTTCTTCAGAAGCTGGGATACTGATAAGCCCGAAAATTGGAACATTGTTTCTCTTAAAAATGGGCCCGCTCTTAGAAGCACCTACGAAGACAGCCTGGTAATTTCTTATGTACCGGGAACGAGAGGTATTCTTTCAAATCTTATTTTCGGAGATTTCATTCTTGAATTTGAATTTAAAACACCCTACAAACAAACATCAGACTCGTCAGGATTTTATTTCCTGGGGCCGGTGAAAACATCACAAAATTATTATGCAGTTGCTTTTACTGCTGATAGTCTTATGTTCTATTTTATTAAAGATAGTATAACAAACAAAATTGCATCCAAACCAGTTTTATTAAATGAGGACGCATGGAATAAGGTAAGGATCAGACGTGATATTCTTACCAGAAAATTACACATTACGATTAATAATAACTCCGGAGAAGTAACATTTACAGACAGAAAACTTGTGATGGGATACATTGGATTTGGGACTCATGACGCAACAAGTTATTTAAAGAATATCAATGTCTGGGCTCCTACTTCAATAATAGATACTACTTTTCACTGGTAGAAAAGTTCATAATTAGATCCATATTCATTTTTTTTTATTCCAACTACTGTTATACTTTTGCATCTCATAAGCCTTATCAACCATGTTCTCTCGTTTGCCATTTATTGCATTAAGTTTTCTAATTCTATTTTTATTTGGTGAAAATATTACTCCAAATAAGACTGTTCCAGAACCTGAAGAGACTGATTTTCATCTGCAATTTATATATAGTCGCTTATCAGATAACAATTTGAATTTTGAAGCTTTCCGACTTGCCTATAAAGGATTCATTAAAATTCATTCCGAAGAATTGCTATTCAATGATTCCATTATAACTGTAATAGATTACAGTAAACCTTCAAGTGTGGAGCGTTTGTACATTCTGGATATTAAAAATATAAAGATCCTTGAAAAATCTCTGGTTGCTCATGGTCAATCAACAGGATCAGTTTTACCCGAATCTTTTTCCAATGTTTGTCAATCACACAAAAGCAGTTTGGGATTTTACATAACTGAGAATACATATCTTGGTAAACATGGTTATTCATTGAGAATCGAAGGCATTGAAAAAGGAATTAATGACAATGCAAAAAAGAGAGCAATCGTTTTTCATGGAGCACAATATGTTAGCTGGAAATATATAAGTGAATATGGCAGAATAGGCAGAAGTTTTGGTTGTCCTGCTTTGCCCTTAGAAAAGAACAGGGAAATAATTGATCTAATAAAAGACAGATCTTGTGTTTTTATCTATCACCCTTCAAGTAATTACCTGAAAGAATCAAGGTTTATTATACCCGATTAGTAAGCTTGAGAAGCTCTTCTATTTCTTTCTTATCGCGAGAATAAATATCAGGATGGTAATAAATGTTGCCTTCTATATCAACTGTACAAGTATAGTATCTGATGAAAATCGAAATAGGCTCATCAAGTCTTATATCATGGCGCTCTTTTGTGCTTATTATTTTGCGAATATTCAGTTTCACTTCTGCCCTACTGTTAGAAGAAATAATCATTTGGGCAAGCTCCTGAGGATTTTGAACACGAACACAACCATGTGAAAAAGCTCTGACTTTTTTATCGAAGAGTTTTTTTGATTGAGTATCATGAAGGTAAACTCTATGACTATTTGGGAAAAGAAATTTGATGACTCCAAGTGCATTGCTCCGATTATTATTCTGACGTATCCAGTAATCAAATTCTCCAGTCTTAACAGATGCCCAGTCAATGCTAGATGCGTTTACAGGATTTTCGTTATTATCAATTATGGAGAAGCCGTTTCTTTGCAAATAAGTCGAATCCTTTCTTAGTTTAGGAATGATCTCATTGTAGGTAATGCTTTTTGGAACAGTCCAGTAAGGATTAGTAACAATCCTGTTAATTACACTGGTTAATACCGGAGTAGGTGTATGTTTTTTGCCTACTACAACATTGAATATTGTAATTTTTCCCTCGTGATCGTAATAGTGCAAGCGAAATTCCGGAATATTAACAAGTATCGAATTCTTATTCTTCAACTCATCTTTTCTTAATCTATTAAGATTTAGCGATACTTGATAAAATTTATCCTTTGTTCCAAGACATAGAGCCTGAATCGTTTCCTTATCAACTGAACCCGTTTCCTCTAAGCAATGAAATCTTTGAAAACTCTTAATGGCATTTGATACTATATTTGAATCATTGATGTAGTTTCTTGCAAGATATCCCTGTGATACGAGTCTGTGGAGTATAAGACTATCATTATTTTGAAGCAGATCAGTCTTATATTTTATTGTATCGCTTGAAGCAAGGATTAAATACTTTTCAAGGGCTTTTTGTAATTTGGTATATTCAATGCTTTTCGGCTGCACATCGAGAACACCGGTTCGAATATTTTTTTGTTCAATTTGCTGATTTAAATGGGCAGGCAGGCTATTAATAAATGTAAGGTAAACAGCTGAAGTATCATAATCTCCCATGCCGGTTGACAAATGAATCATAAATCGAAAAGCAGCTAATGTTGTTGCTCTTTCAAGTTTCACTCTTGCCTCCAATCTCTCCTTGTCATCGGAAGAATTGTGCATCATATTATAATACAGCTTAAGATTGTCTGTTTTATAAAGTGATGAAAAAAGCCCGAAGTTTTCCGCTCTTTCTACCACTGAAATAAATTCATCATAAGAATCGTTGGTTTCATAATTTAACGTCCAGGCAGGCTGAAATTGTCTTTCTGAATAGAACCAATAAATAAGCTTCTTTTCAAGATTCTCATCATAAGAATTAACTGCTGTGTTTTTAATATTTAATAAAATTCCAAGTCTGAAGTCAGAGCTGAAAAATTCAATGGTAGTATTTCCGATTTTAGGATTTGCTCTTTCGTATCCAGCCAGGAAGAAAAGTAAAACAAGGAGTAAAGAATATTTAAAAATTAATGTAAGGTATTTTAAGCTGTGTTTGATATTAGAAAACCATACTTTCCCGGGAGTCTTTTTTGTAACCGTATCTGCAGAAATATTTCTCATGATGGTTTTTTTACTATCATATACGGTAAAAAATATGAAATAACCGGGGGTTTTACATCAAGAGAAGATGTTCGTTGACAAAATGGAAATTTTAATGGATAAAGAAAAATGCTTAATTATAACTTGCTTATAATGAATTACTTATACAATAACGATGACTTTTATCGAAAGTCAGGAAAAGTAAAAAAATTGGAGGGTGATAGTTAAAATGCTTTATTTAAATCACTTAACTTTTTCCAAAGTTCTGCAAGTTCATTTGGATTCACTTCTTCAATGATGATTCGGTTCTTCTTTTCCGTCTTAATGCTATGTTTTTGCTTGATTGTTTTCAACCCTTTGTATTTTAACTATTTAAGCAAATGTATTAATTGTATTCTGATTTTTCAAAATGTATTACACTAAATTGTCAAAAAAAAACATGAACACCTCAATTCAATACATAAAATTTAAGCGCCCTGCTTGAGTATAAAATCTTCTTACCTTCTGAATTCCAAGCCCAAACTCCCCAGTAGTAAGTAGATTCCTGGAGTGGAGTTACGTTTTCGCCAATTTCCCCATTAATAACGTCTCTTCCATTGAGATATTGTACATACCCTTCCTTACCAAAATTCATGCCGGAATGCCATTTCCAGATAATATCTTCATAATTAACAATCTCATTATTAGATACAACGATGGGCGATGTGAAAATTGCAACATTAATTATTTTTAAACCTATGCTATCCCAGGCAAAAAGAGGTAAACTATTCAGTGTATCCGGATAACTGGTCTGGTAACTATTGTCTCCTCTCACGAAAAAAGAATTCCCTACACTATCAAAATATCTATAACTTGGGATATTTATCTGGTAACTATTCGAAAAAATCAAATCTTCATTTATTAAAACAGATTCCTCCTCTGTACAATTAAAAAATAAAGAGAATATTATAAATAGAGAGAAAAGGTATTTTGGATTAAGAATCTTCATAGTGTAATTTAAAAAACAACCTGAATCCCCAGGTTAATGTGAAATTTAACAAAGTGTTGTGATTTTGTATAATGTGTTGCATTCCCATAATAATTAAATATATAATGCGTCACATCTCTGTCATATTCAAAATATCGAAATTCGAGACTAATGGCCTTATTTATATCCAGAAAATACCGGGTTCCAATAAAAGGTTGTAATACGAATTGCGGCTTACTTAATAGAATGGAAAAAGTACAACCGGCATAAGTTGAGAATCTTCTTCTATCAGGGCGTATTATCCAAAACAATAAAGAAGGTCCTAAAAAGCCTGTAATATAAGAACTGTCTGCTTTAGCTGGCTCAAGATTTGGAAGGGTTGGGTAAGTTACGCTGATTGAAGATACATACATATTCCCATCAATACCCCAGGCTATTCGTTTTAAACTTGTCTTATTTAATACCCTGTAATAAGATAGGTCGACAAACCAGTCGTGATCTGAAGTAGAAAAGGGAAAGGCAAGTTTCAGATTTAAGTTATTTGCAGGTATTTCCGGAAGTTTAGACGCATACTTCATTTTAATCTGCATTACTTTTCCTGTATATTCACTAAATGTCATACTTGTTTTGAGAGTTTCCATACCTTCACTCTCAAACACAAGTATTATGCTGTCTGATAGATTCTCTGAAACAAGTTCCTGCTTAAACATCCCATCAAACAAACAATTCCAATAATCTTCATCATCATAATAACAGCCCTTAGTTTTAAGCCTGTGGATCTCTCCTTCATGAATTATTTCAACATTTGCTCCTTCAATAGGTAAATTTCCGGCAAAAACTCTACCTCGTAATAATATTTTATGTTTTGGAGTCATTTGTAAAGATAAAACAACCAATTCCTTGCCTGAAAATACAAACGAAGTATCAAATGAATGATAATCAGGATGGGTGATATGAATATCCAGCAATTTATTTTTTTGTGTATGCGAAATGGGGATTACAAACAATCCTTTCTCCGTTCTTATACTATCTATTAACAGCCCTTCAATATTAATGCTTATGACTGCATTATCAATCACCTCATGAAAAATACTAATTACTTGTCCTCCTATTAATTCCTCTTCATGGGTGTACTCATGAGAAACCAGATATTCTTGAAGTTGATCTAAGGTCAAAACTTGAAAATTCTGAACAGAATCTTTTTCTTCAAAACCAAAATCAACCTGGGACTCATTACCCTGAGAAAATCCAATAAGGTAAAAAAATAAAAAAACTAATATCAGACAGAAGTATCTTGCCATAAATCGTTAAAAAATGCATTTCCCTAAATATACCCAATTTTTGAAAAAGGACATATATAATTAGTAAGAATATATTAATAGCTCCGTAATAAGATTATTTCATCCTTTTAGTAAAAAAAAATTCCAGCTTTGTTCTGAAAAAAATAATGCCTAATTTAGTTTGATACTGTTAGTGTACATATTCCACTATGAATAAAAATAATCCTCAGAATATTACAACCTTTAACACCATCTGTTTCCTCACTTTTATTTTTGTTTTATTAGGAAGTATTTTGCTCAAGAGTGATATTTACAAAAAAGTCAAGATAAACAATGACAATGCAGTTATTAATAATCATTCTCCTTTTGATTTATTATCCCTAAATAACATTAAACTTTATGAAAACTCTGCATCAGAGATATACATATCCTCAGTATTGGTGAATCTTAGTGATGTAAATGCGCTTAATATGTACCTGTTTCTTGGCCCCAAAACTTTATTTCTAAACTTTCTTAAAACAAAGCACAACTTTCTGGTCCTATATTTCATTTCTATTGCAATACTCCTTATAATCATCCTATTACTTCTGGTACATAAGGCAAATCTCAATAAGAGCATTATAGCAATCAATAGGGTTGTGGAGGCTATTAGTCACAAAGACTTTGACAATTCCGTATCTGAAAAATATTCCGGAGAGCTTGGTAAATTGGGAAAATCGCTTAACCAAATGAGTCAACAGCTAAAAGAAGTATATGAAACCCTTGAAGTGAAAGTGATAAAGCGAACTTCGGAGATTTCTATGCGAAATGAAGAATTGCGAAAAAAGCAAAAAGAAATACTTAAACAAAACCATGAGTTAAAGTTGGCTTATGAGGCCCTTATGGAGAGCCGCGAGAAATATGAAAAACTAATTGTCCATTTGGAGGATGAATATATTATCTACAGTCAATCCACTAAAGGAGATTTGTTATTTGTCAGTCCTTCAGTAAAGAAAATACTCGGTTATACAGTTAAAGACTTTCGTAAACTTCATAATACATTGTATACCGACAATCCAATAAACGAAAAGGCAATAAAGTATTCTGAAAATTCTCGTTCAGGAAAAACTCAACCCAAGTTCTTCAAAGAAATTTATGACTCCTCAAATCAACCAAAATTATTGGAAATCTCTGAAGTACCAGTTATAAATGAAGAGGGCAAATTAGTTTCTGTCGAAGGTTTAGCTCATGATGTTACCGAAAGGCAAAAAGCTGAAGAGCTTATCAAAGAGCAAGAAGAAAAATACAGAATGCTTTTTACCCATGCTTCTGAAATAATATTATTGTATGGTATAAATAAGAGTACTAAGAAAGTTGAGAACATTATTGAAGCAAATAATTATGCACTTGAAAAATTAGGATTCTCAATTGAGGAATTACGTAAGATATCCTTAATCAACTTAAACACTGACGAATCTCCGCTTGACACGGAAGAGGAAATTGACGAGTATCTTGCTGATGGAAAAGAATATCAGAGAACCTGGAAAGCAAAAAGTGGTGATGCACTCGATGTGGAAATCAGCTCACATTCTTTCCGGATGAAAAATAAGCATGTTGCCATTGCCGTTGCCCGTGATATAACTGAAAGAAAAAAGTCTGAAGAAGAAATCATATTCATTAATGAAGAATTAACCAACCAGAAAGAGAATCTTGAAGCTTTGGTTGATAACCTCACTCAAACCCAGGAGCAATTGGTACAATCGGAGAAAATGGCAGCCTTGGGACAGCTTATTGCCGGCATTGCTCATGAGATTAATACTCCACTCGGAGCAATAAAAGCCTCTATTGGCAATCTCAGCGAT
Source organism: uncultured Bacteroidales bacterium (assembly GCA_964456285.1). Lineage (GTDB taxonomy): Bacteria > Bacteroidota > Bacteroidia > Bacteroidales > UBA10428 > UBA10428. The sequence goes on along the minus strand of CAYWBC010000017.1, from coordinate 17,726 downwards.
TCGCTAAATGTTGCATTGCATGAAATGCCCGATCTTTTTCAAAAACAATCTCAGGAAAACCTTAAGTTTTTTACTTATTTGTTTGATATCACAAATAAACAATCTTCAGAATTCACTTCAAGAGAAAAGCGACAGAAAAAGAGAGACCTTGCTAAAACTCTTAAGGAAAATAATATTGAACAGGCAGATATCATTGCTGACCTTCTCGTATTTCTTGATATCTACAAAATGAATGATGTATTGTGGAAATATCTTAAAATTCCAGATGCTCTGAAAGTAATTCGATCCATTCGAAATTTCAGTTCTCTGCTAAAGAATACCAACACTATAAATATAGCAGTAGAAAAGGCAACCAAGACGGTTTTTGCATTGAAAAAATATGCACACAAAGACCAGGAAGGCGAAAAAATATCAACAGATATTATTGATGGAATTGAAACCGTTTTAACTCTCTACCATAATCAACTAAAGCAAGGTATTGAGGTAGAAAAAGAATACGGTAAACTCCCACTGGTTAAGTGTTACCAGGACGAAATAAACCAGGTTTGGACCAATTTAATTCAAAATGCTATTCAGTCAATGGATCAGGAAGGTACGCTCACTATTTCAACAAAGCATAACAAGGATTTAGTTTCAATTGGTTTTAAAGATACAGGAGCAGGTATAGCTCCGGATATAAAGGATAGAATATTTGAACCGTTTTTTACAACCAAAAAACAAGGCGAAGGAAGTGGGCTTGGCCTTGATATTGTGAAAAAGATAATTGACAAGCACAATGGAAGTATTGAAGTACAAAGTGAATTAGGAGAAGGTGCTAATTTTATTATACATATTCCTATAGAATAATGAATATAGAAAGAAAAGCAATACTCTGTATTGATGATGAAACTATTATTCTGGATAGTCTTCGTGAGCAATTAGAAAAAAATTTCGGTGAAGATTTTATATATGAAACTGCTGAGAGCGCAGAAGAAGCATTTGAAATTATTGATGAATTGGAAGAAGATGGAATAGAAATCGCTATTATTGTATGCGATTGGCTCATGCCTGGCATGAAAGGCGATAAATTCCTTTTGCAGATCGACCTAAGATACCCCAGGGTAGTAAAAATTTTACTGACTGGCCAGGCAGATCAAAATTCAATTGATACACTGGAAGAACTAGCTGATCATTTTACACTTGTACCAAAACCATGGAACAAAGATGAATTGGTTTATATTATTAATTCCGAATTAAATAAAGATGAGTAATCAAGTAATATTGTGTATTGACGATGAATCTATTGTTCTGGATTCATTGAAGGAACAGATCCAGCAAGGATTTGGGGGAGGAATTCAGGTAGAGATAGCCGAGAGCGGAGACGAGGCACTGGAATTATTTGAAGAGCTGTTAGAAGATGATTTTGAAGTTCCGGTAGTTATTGCCGATTTTATTATGCCTGGTATGAAAGGAGATGCACTCCTTGAAAAAATTCATAGTAAAAATCCAGGTGCAAAAAAAATATTACTTACTGGTCAGGCAAGTGTTGAAGGTGTTAGTAATGCTCTAAACAGGGCAGACCTATACCGGTTCATTTCAAAACCATGGGAAAAACAGGATTTAATCCTTACCCTAAAAGAGGCCTTAAAAAGTTACGATCAAGACAAGACAATAGTAACACAAAATGAAGAGCTTAAGGAACTTAATACGAACTTAGAAAAAAAAGTTGAGCAAAGAACTTTGGAACTGAGGGACCTTAACGCAACAAAAGACAAGTTTTTTTCAATTATAGCTCATGACTTAAAAAATCCTTTTAACACTTTGATGGGATTTACTGAACTGCTACTGGAAAATTTGTCTGATTATTCTCTGGATAAGCTTGAAGAATTCATTCAAATCTTGTATGATACATCGCGACATAGCTATGCTTTATTGGAAAATCTTCTTGAATGGTCCAGGTCACAAACCGGCAGGTTAGAAATGAATTCTGAGAAAATTAAAATATATGATATTTTCGCAGAAAATATAGATCTGTTATCAAATAATGCCTCTAAGAAAAGCATCAGTTTGGTGAATAATATTGATGCTGATGCTGTAGCTTTTGCCGATGCAAATATGGTGAGAACTGTAATAAGAAATTTAATTTCAAATGCCATAAAATATACTCGGGAGAATGGTATTATTACTGGCTCATCTGTGATTAAAGAAAATATGATTGAAGTATCCGTTATAGATACAGGCATTGGTATAAGTCCGGAAAATATTGAAAAACTTTTTAAAATTGATGTCAATTATTCTACAAACGGAACCGCAGATGAAACCGGAACAGGATTGGGCCTGATACTTTGCAAAGAGTTTATTAATAAAAATGGAGGCGAGATCAGGGTGGAAAGTGAGTTAGGTAAGGGTAGTTCATTCAGTTTTTCGCTTCCCCGTAAATAATAATCCATATTGCCGGATTACTAATTAATAGCCCGCATGTTATTGCTCTGCATATTCATGATGAGTACTGAAATCTAAGCAGATGAATTCTGATCTCCTCAATAAAGAAGACTTTCAAAAAGGTTTAGCAGATTATTTTTACCTGATCGATAGGGATTATCCTGAAAAAGGTGCTTTGAAACTTGTCGGAGATCGCTATAAATTAAGCAAAGAATTCCGAACGATCTTATATCGAGGAGTCTCATCTCATGAAGATTCAAAAAAAAGAGCAGAACGACTGGTTGAAAAACCAAAAGATATATTGTTGATTGATGGATATAACGTTCTTTTCACATTATTAAATTACAGGTTGGGACGTTTTGTTTTCATTTGTACTGATTCAGTCTGCAGAGACGCAGGATCGCTCTTTGGCGAAATAAGAGAAGAGAAGTTTTTTCATGAATGCCTTATCCTATTAATTAATTACCTGGGCAAATTAAAGAATGTTCTGTTTGAAATTTACCTCGATTCACCTGTGTCAATGAGCAAAAAACACAAGATTAAAGTGGAAGAGTTATTTGCAGAAAATAATATTAATGGAAAAGTTCATTTGGTGCCTTCTGCCGATATTGCGTTAATGGAACATCAAGAAGGAACATTGGCAACATCCGATTCTGCCATATTTGATCATAGCTCTAATCCTATCCTTGATATTCCTCGCTATATCATTGAAAAGAAATACAATACAGAATTGTATAAGCTTAAAGATAAGCTGGATCCACTAATTACTTAGCAAGATTTTTTTCTTTTGCAGGCGGAACTGGGTCAAAACCATGTGTTCCCCAGGGGTGACATCTTAATACCCTCCTAAGTGCAAGATAGAAACCTTTAAATACTCCATGTACCCTGAGAGCTTCAATTGCATACTGAGAGCAGGTAGGAATATGCCTACAGCTAGCCGGGGTATACGGACTAATTGCATACTGATATATTTTAATGGGAACAATCAGAATAGCAACAAAAAATTTTCTGCCTCCTAATATTATTTTATTCACCTGAGTATTCTACAAAATTTCTTTCTGTCTCATAAAGTATTACATTCAATTCCATATTTGATGGAATTTCTTTTTTAAGCAATTGCCAACATACAACAGCAATATTTTCCGCAGTTGGATTCAGAGTGCGAAATTCTTCAACATCCAGATTCAGATTGCGATGATCAAACTTATCAATAACATGTTCTCTGATTATGTGTTTTAAAATTTTGGTATCAATTACATAACCGGTTTGCTGATCAATTTCTCCTGTAACTTTCACAATTAAATCATAATTATGCCCATGGTAATTTGGCAAATTGCACTTGCCAAATACTTCAGAATTTTGCTTGTCATCCCATTCTGCATTGTGCAGACGGTGTGCAGCGTTAAAATGTTCTTTTCTACAAACGGTTACCTTCATTATTTTTATAATTTATTTCTCTAATTTCATGTTTGTAATAATCACAACAGGCAAGTTAATGAAATGTTATGTATTTGCATACGGTACTTTACTTGATGAAAAAACCAGGGAAAGTGTTCTGGGATATAAAACCTCCATTTATCATACCCAACTGAGAGGATTCCGAAAAACCAGTTTAATACTTAATAATATTATGTATCCAATAATTATCAAAGATTCGATAAAAAATGAAATTATTGAGGGCGCATATTTTGAGATCAATGAAAAAGATCTGAAGCTTCTTGATGAATATGAATCAGACAGATATGCAAAAATAAAGGTAAAATTGGAAAATGGCCTGGAGGCCTGGACCTACTGTAGTAAATAGAAATGATGCGACCTATTAATAATAAGCTTAATGGCAGATAAACGACAACTTCCTATATTATCGGATATTACGGATGCTTATGAGCGTATTCAAAACCTGGTACACCATACTCCCTTAATGAAATCAAAATCCATAAACAAGCTTATCGGAGGTGATTTGTATTTTAAATGTGAAAATTTTCAACGTTCAGGGGCATTCAAATTTCGAGGTGCATGCAATGCCCTGAGTTTACTTGCCTCCAAATCCGGAATTAAAACTGTAGCCACACACTCATCAGGAAATCATGCCGGGGCACTTGCTCTTGCTGCTTCAATTTTTGGCTTCAAATGTATCGTTGTAATGCCTAAGAACTCACCAAAAATTAAAATAAATGCAGTACGTGAATATGGTGCTAAAATCAACTTTTGCAAACCTACCCTTGAGGCACGTGAAACTGGCATTGAAAAAGTTTTAAAAAGTACAGAGTCTGTTTTCATTCATCCATACAATGATGCTCGCATCATTGCCGGACAAGGAACTGCTACTCTTGAGATACTGAAAGACATGAATCTCCCGGATATAATTATTGCTCCGGTTGGTGGTGGCGGATTGTTGAGTGGGACCTCAATTGCTGCAAAAAGTATTCATCCCGGAATTGTAGTTTATGGAGCGGAACCTCAGGGGGCTGATGACGCATACCGCTCAATGAAAGAAAATAGAATTGTGCCTTCAATTAATCCCAAAACCATTGCAGACGGTTTACTTACTTCCTTAGGTACATTGACTTTTGAGGCCATATCAGAAAATGTAGACGAAATACTTACCGTCAGTGAAAAAGGTATTCGGATAGCCATGCACCTGATTTGGGAAAGAATGAAAATTGTTGCCGAACCTTCTGCCTGTGTACCTTTAGCAGCTATACTTGAACACAAAAAAAAATTTAAAAATAAAAAAGTTGTGGCAATTGTATCAGGCGGCAATGCAGAACCAAAGACTTTTCTATAAGTATTTGTTCAAATTTTCATTGCTTATATAACAAAAATACTTGTTACTTATATCTTCATATCAACATTAAGCCTAATATAAAATCAAGCCAATATTTTTAATTCTTATAGTTCGAGATAAAATCTGCAATAGTTGTTTGTGGTTTCCCCAACAATTCATTTGCTTCGGTTTGATCTCCTTCTTCTGCATGAGTTTCAAAATACCTGGAAATGGGAATGATATAGTTAATTTCTACCTTAGAAAAACACAAGAATTCCTATATCCACACCTATGGCATGATCTAATTCTCTGTAGTTATCATCCTCATCAGTGAATTTCTCTCTTGTAAATTGATAGCCTAATAAGGCATCAATCGCAATATTATCATTTACAAAATAGGCTACTCCACCACCCAATCCAAGTAAAAACGTATTTGAATTATTTGTTGTGGTATTCCCATTTACAACATATTTATAGCCATTAAATCCTCCCCCAAAGAATGCGGTAGCATAGGGTCGAAATTTGTCATCAAGAAAATAATATCTGGCAAATGGAGCAAATTCAATGCTCGAAAAAACAACTTTTGTATCATTTTGTTTGCTTCTTTGTACACTAATTGGGAGTATAGCTCCAATAACAAGGTTATCTATAACAAAAAACCCAACCTGTGGATTTATGCTGAATCCGAAATACTTTGTTGGGTCCCCTTCGAAGTTGTCTGTTTTATCTTTACTAGACCCTCCTCCCAGACTAATCCCTGAACTTCCTCCAACTAAAAAAGTTCCCTGCTCAGTTTGAGCGCTTACAAGAGTTGTTATTGCCAAAATCAAAAAAAGACTGGATAATTTTTGAATAGCTTTCATTTTTTTAGATTTTAATGGTTAAATTAAAATTATAAATTTAGATTATTAGATCACACATAAATTTATCAACCATGAAAAGCAAATTAAACCATAACCGACGAGACTTTCTAAAAAAGGGCCTTCAATCTGTCGCTATTGCAGCTGCTGCCCCAGCATTTTTAGGGTTTTCAAAAGATGATACCACCAGCAACGAAAATATGGTCTACCGTACTCTGGGAAGAACTGGCATTCAAATCCCAATTATAAGTATGGGTACAGGAGATACAGACAATCCAAATTTGATCAAGGCTGCTATCGACTCAGGTATTGCACTTTTGGCTACTTCGCAATACTACGGAAATGGAAACAATGAAAGAATTGTTGGTGAAGTAATTAAAGGCTATGATCGTGATAAAGTTATTATTATGACAAGCGCCATGCCAGACGGTGTTGATCATAAAGCTGGACTCTTCACAGAACAATCTACAACTGAATCATACATTAATAAATTGGAAGAAAGTCTGCAGCGCATGGGAGTTGACTATGTAGATATTTTCATATTGCCATTCGCTGCAAAGCGTGAATCCGTGTTTTTTGAACCCCTTTTAAAAGCGATGGAAAAATTAAAAGAGCAGGGAAAAGCAAAGTATGTTGGCATTGCCACCCACCAGTATGAACATGAAGCTGTGCGGGCTGCCGCAGAAACAGGCATTTATGATGTTGCAATGACTGCATATAACTTTAAGCAAAAAAACATTAAAGAATTGGATGAAGCAATTCAGTTTGCGGCAAACAAAGAAGTAGGTATTATAGCAATGAAAACTATGGCAGGAGTTTACTGGGACAAAGAAAAAACAATGCCCATCAATACAAAGGCAGCTTTAAAATGGGTTCTTCAAAACGAAAATATTCATACCACTGTCCCGGGTTTTACAACATTTGATGAGATGAAGCAAGATCTAGCCCTTGTAGCTAATCTGAAACTTACAGAAGAGGAAAAGAAAGATTTAAAACTTGCACAAAACAATTCCCGGCACGGTATCTATTGTCAGCAGTGTGGAAAATGTACTGGTCAATGCAAGGAATCACTCGATATTCCAACCTTGATGCGCAGCTATATGTACGCATTTGGTTACGGCAACTTTGCGCATGCAAAATCCAATCTGAATTATGCTGCACTTCAATCTAAACCATGCTCAAATTGTAAGAGTTGTACAATTGATTGTACAATGGGTTTCGATATTAAAGATAAGGTACAGGATATTACAAGAATTAAGGATGTTCCGGAAGAATTTCTTGCTTAGTTTTTTTGATAGTAGAGTTGTATGACTATAGCAAATGCGATTAGGGTTGCACTTCTATTTCACAACTCACTGGATAATGATCAGAGAGATTGATACGATGAGTCTGGTAATTAAAAGATCTAAAGCTTTTACTATGAAAAATAAAGTCGATGCGAAAGGAAGGGAAATTTCCACGATAAGTATTCCCAGTTCCTTTCCCTGCCTTCACAAAAGCATCGTGAAGATCATCTCTTATTTTTTGATAAGTATAAGAAACAGGCGTGTCATTAAAATCGCCGCAAACAATAACCGGGTAAGGAGAATTTCTTATATGTGAGCTCAAAATATCTACTTGTTCAGCCCTTTTTATAAAGGCATGCTTTAGTCTGCCGGAAATGTCTTTTACTTCATCTACTCGTTCCGAATTGAACCGGAATACCAGGCTATCAACAAAATTATAGCCTTGCTTTTTCAAATTTATAGACTGTAGGTGAGCATTGTAAACCCGCACTGTATCACCAAAAATAATTATATCTGAATAGAGGCATGAATTGTTTGAATGTTTAAATTTCAATATTTGCTTGTTAACAATGGGGTACTTACTGTAGGTAGCTAAGCCATAATTTGTATTCACTCCCGGCCGATGGGAGTATGAAAAATGATGAAACTGCAAAATATTTAATGCGCTGTCAATGTATGCTTCACTTTTATTTGTATCACCATTGTCAGTGAAAAACTCCTGAAAACAAACAATATCAGCACCTTGTAAGTTTACAAAATCCATAATACTGTCAAGCTGTGAACTTCCTCTTGTCTGTGCATACTGATTAAACACCCTAACATTATATGAAAGCAATTTCAGTGATTCTTCTGATTTGTGAGAGTTGTTGAAGGTTCTTATCTGAAGATATCTTCCAACATTTGACCATCCTGAAAGAATCACAAAGATTGATAAAAGCGCAAGCATTTTCCTATGCCATACCCAGAATATAATAAACCCAATATTTAATAAAAGCAAAACAGGATATGCCAAACCAAAAAAAGCAGCCTGCCATAAACGTGCCGGATTAATGAAATTTGCCATGTAGGCCATGAAAAGAGTTGCGGCCAACAAGAGATTGATCCAAAATAGTATTTTTCTAATGTATTTTCTCAATTTTTATTGCCCTAACTTTTGTTACTCATTTTGAACAATGTTTCCTTTTCGCTTTTTGAAAGACTGTCATAGCCAGATTTCGCAATTTTATCCAGGATGCGATCAACTTCCTTCTGATATTTGGCCCTTTCTTTGTTGTATTGCATGTCATCTATCTTGCTGGCGCTGCTCTTATAACTAACTTTCATTTTTGGATTTCTTTTAAACACTGTTCCCACAGAATTGACCAGCCTCTCGAAAACCCTGCCAATATCATTCCCTTTTTTAAGTTGTAAGGCAAAGAAATAGCCATAAATGGCGCCTCCAATATGAGCAATATAACCTCCGGCATTGTCAGAAGCCACAAATAGAAAATCAAGAACAAACAATACAACAGCAATGTATTTTACCTTAACAGGACCTATCAGAGGAAGGTATACGGTATAGTTTGGAGCATAGGCTGAAACTGCAATAAGAATAGCTACAACACCTGCAGATGCTCCCATCACTTCTGCAGTGGTAGCATCCAGCCCCGGAAACACATTGTATGATATCAGGTACAATGCAGCGCCTGATAATCCGCCAAGCAAATAAGTAGTATAAAGTTGTCTTTCTGTCAGATATTTAATAAAAATTCTACCAAACCAGAACAAAGCAAGTAAATTGAATAAAATATGCAAAAAACTCCAGTGTAAAAACATATAGGTAAGAACTGTCCAGGGTCTGTAAAGCAATTCCGACAAATCTGCCGGTAACATGAAATATTTCAGATAACTTGTCTGGAAATAGATGGATTTAAACTGAACATCGGATGTTGAAATAAACAAGAAAAAGAATACAAAGATGATTTTCACGACAAGAAATACTGCCAGATTTATATAAATAAGCTTAACCAATGCTGAACCCTGCCGGAAAGAAGCTTTTATTTCATCTGTTATTGTTGCCATAATTCTGAATTTCCTTTCTCACTCTAAAAATGTATGACAAAATTAATGCATTTTATATTGATTATTTTTCCAGATTTTAACCAATATAAATCCTACCAAGGCACCTCCCAAATGAGCAAAATGAGCTATGTTGCCTCCCCCTGAGAAATTCATAAATCCCGAAGCAAGGTCATATACTATTAATCCTCCGATAAGGTATTTTGCTTTAATAGGAATAGGTATGGGAATGATCATTAGCTCAACATTTGGATAGAGCAAAACAAAAGAAGCCAAAATACCCATAATGGCACCGGATGCTCCAACCATAGGAATATTTATAAACCTGGTTTTAATAATCAATAACTCATTCCATGCCTGTTGAAAATTTCCATTGTTATCAGGGTTTTCAAACCATCTTTCTGCAACAAGTTTTGCGTTATCACTTGCAACATAGTTATATTTTTGGACAATCTTCCAAAATTCCTCGGGTGATGGAGACAGATGAAATGCATCAAGGGCATTTTGCATTATATCAATACTAAAGTAATTTATACTCAATTGTAAAAAAGCTGCACCCAACCCGGCAAGCATATACAAAATGAAAAACTTCCTGCTACCCCAAACGTTTTCCAGCACTCTTCCAAACATAAACAATCCGAACATATTCATGAAAAGGTGCATCAGACCACCATGCATAAACATATGTGTAACCAATTGATAAGGTCTGAAAAATTCCGACTGAAAATTGTAAAGTCGAAGATAATATGGCAACACTGTAGTTCTCTGAAGTAATGCGGTAACAACAAACACTAATATATTAATAATCAATAAACTTTTCGTTACCTGTGGTAAAGAGCCTAATAATCCTCCTCGTCTGTACATGTTCATGCTTTTTTATTTTCAATTTACACTTTACAGCGTGTTCTTTTAATTCATTAACTTTTCTAACTGTTCAAAGTTCATTATTGCAATGATCTTTTTCCCCGTAGGTGAATAGTTAGGATTTTCACATGCAAAAAGCTCATCAACAAGCCGGTGCATCTCCTGAGGGTGTAATACTTTACCATATTCTATCGATGCAGCCTTTGCCAGCGAAGCAGCAACTACCTGTGTTGCTGATGAACCTAATTTCTGATTTGTTTCCTTATATTCTTCCAGTAATTGTTCTATTAAATCTTGCGGATTTGCAGAATCCATACCGTCCGGGCAAGAATTAACAACAACGGTATTACTTCCCAAATCATCAACCTCTATACCCAAAAGTGTCAACTCTTTTGATATTTGCTTTACCAATAAATAATCTGATGGCTCAAGATCAATTTTCGTAGGATATAACTCTCTTTGAGCAATGTTCTTGTTGTGTGCTACATTTTGTATAAACTGCTCAAATAAAATTCGCTCATGAGCCAGCTTCTGATCAATAACCATTAAACCTGATTTTACCGATGTGAGAATATATTTTCGATTAATTTGAATATAACCTGTAGTTTGACTCGTTAAATCAGTTTCTTCATCATCAGAAAAGAGGGATACATTATGCTGAGAAATTTCCTGCTGATCTATTTCACTCTCAGAATACAACTTTTCCCATTGGTTGATGGATTCTGTATTTCTTTTATTTCCCAAACTCCCTGATGTATCTCTAAATGGGTTAAAGGAATGATCAATTTCTATCTGTGGAGTCCTGATCTCTGTATCCCTTCTCAGAACCGGTATATCAATAACCTGTGATGTTTCAAAATCGATAGAAGGCATTGCATTTGCTTTTCCTAAGGCTTCTTTCACAGCCGCCTGTATTATCTGAAATATAGCCTGCTCATTTTCAAATTTTATTTCTGTTTTTGTTGGATGGATATTTACATCAATGTTAGCAGGATCAGTAGTAAAATAAAGAAAATAACTTGGATAAGTATCTGGCATCAATATCTTTTCATAAGCCCGCATTACAGCCTTATGAAAATAGGGATGCCTCATGTACCTGCTATTAATAAAAAAGAATTGTTCTCCGGTAGTTTTTCTTGCACATTCTGGTTTTCCAATAAATCCCACAATATTCATAAGGCTTGTGCTAGTCTGAATAGTGTTAAGGTTTGTGTTTATTTGCTTACCAAAAACATGGATAATACGCTGTCTGATGTTTGATTTTATCAGCTTGTAAATAGTTGAATCATTATGAATGAGGCTGAAATCTACCTCAGGATGTGCCAATACAATGTGCTGGAACTCATTTATAATGTGCCTCAATTCGGTTGTATTGCTCTTAAGAAATTTTCTTCGGGCAGGCACATTAAAAAATAAATTCTTAACCTGAAAGTTGCATCCTTGTCCGCAACTCACTGGCTCCTGATGTTTTAATTCAGAACCCTCAATGCTAATTTCAGTACCAATATCCTCATCAGATTGCCTTGTTCGCATCACCAGTTGTGCAATTGCTGCTATCGATGCCAAAGCTTCTCCACGAAATCCCTTGGTTCTTATTTTAAAAAGATCATTTGCATTCTTGATTTTTGAAGTTGCATGCCGCTCAAATGCTAATCGGGCATCGGTATCAGACATTCCAATGCCGTTGTCAATTACCTGGATCAGGGTTCTGCCTGCATCCTTAATCACAACAGAAATTTCATCTGCCCCGGCATCAACAGCATTCTCAACAAGCTCCTTTACTACAGAAGCAGGACGCTGAATTACTTCACCTGCAGCAATTTGATTGGCAACAGAATCGGGAAGCAACTGGATAATGTCTGACATAAAAACAGCTTATAATCCTAAAATGATATATACAATTGCTATGAGAATTGCAGCAATTATAATTATTCTTATTGATGAACTTCTCTGTGATTTGGACCTGAGCGATCTTAAATGCTGAAAAGAACCTTTAATGTTTCCCGGGAAATAGTTATCTTCATTTCCGGATCCGTTTTCTTCCCTTTCAATTCTTCGTATCCTCTCTTCTAAATCTTCTTTCTGTTGGTTGTAATAAAGAGGACTGTATGTGAACTTCTTATGCTTGTACTTTTTGAAAAAACCTACGTTCATAACTTCAATTTAAAATGTAAATTTACTCTTTAATTTGTGTTTAAACTCAATTAGATATGGATAAAAATCATGCCAGAATTAATCTTCGTTTAGCCGATATCCACAATGTTTGCAAAATTTCGCATCCTTCTCATGCCCTTCTTTCATGCATCCCGGGCATACTTGTGTGGTCATTTTCATCTTCTCAGAACGAGCCACTTCAAGAGAAATGATCCCTGTCGGAACTGCAATAATGGCATATCCGATTATCATTAATATACCTGATAGAAACTGACCTATAGCTGTTCGCGGAATTATGTCTCCATAACCAACCGTAGTTAGAGTGACAACAGCCCAATAAATACTTTTTGGAATGCTGGTGAATCCATTGACTTCACCCTCAATTAAGTACATCAATGTGCCAATACACAATATTATGGTAAAAATGGTAAAAAGAAATACTCCAATTTTATCACGACTTGCAACAAGTGCAGTTACCAATGTTTTTCCTGCTTTTGAATATCGACTGATCTTTAGAACTCTAAAGATACGTAGCAGCCTGAATGCTCTGATTATTAGAAGACTGTGTGCTCCACTAATAAATATTCCCATAAATGCCGGCAATATGGCCAGTAAATCAATTATTCCATAAAAACTAAAAATATATTTCCATCTTCTGGATGAAGCGAATATTCTTAAAGCATATTCTATAACAAAGATGATTGTAAAGAACCATTCCAGATATTTAAATACCTGATTATTACCAATTCGAAATGCAGGAACACTCTCGCACATCACAGTAATAATGCTTAATGCAATAATAATCAGCAGGGAAATATCAAAAATTTTTCCTTCACGCGTATCGGCTTCAAAAATGATTTCAAAAAGCTTATTTCTTAGATTTTTTTTCATATGCAGACCAAATTTTGAAGTTTAAGCGTTTATTGTTTATTATTGATGATTGAAATTAAGTCAGCTGCAATTTATGAGTAATTTTAAAGAAGATTTTCTGGAAGCCAAAGAAGTATTGGAAAAATTTATTTCTGATGAGGCAAATTTTTTAGCTCTTGAACAGGCCGGAAAGATAATGATTAAAGCAATAAACAAAGGAAATAAGCTAATTTCTTGTGGAAATGGCGGATCAATGAGTGATGCAATGCACTTTGCCGAAGAACTCACCGGCCGGTTTAAAGAAGACCGAAGGGCAATTGCAGCAATTTCCATATCAGACCCTTCGCATATTACCTGCGCCGCTAATGACTACGGTTTTGATAATATTTTTTCAAGGTATATAGAAGCCCTTGGAAAACCTGGTGATGTACTCCTGGCAATTAGTACCAGCGGAAACAGCAAGAACATTATTCATGCTGCCCGATCGGCAAAGCAACGACAAATGAAAACTATTGTCCTTACAGGTAAAAGCGGAGGAAGTCTTGCTAAAATATGTGATGTGGAAATCAGAGTACCTCATAATGGTTATTCTGATCGCATCCAGGAAATACATATAAAGATTATTCACGCTTTGATAAATTTTATTGAGAATAATATTGAAAATAGATGAGCTTGAGATTAAATCGGATTTTTTACCTCATTATACCCGTGGGCATTCTTGCCGTTGCATGCCTTGATGATTTTAACAGGGATAATGATCCTGTATTGTACACTCCTTCTTATTCAATTCCTATCGGCCCTCTAAATTACAACCTGGAGGATATCATGCCCTATGAATCGCTCGATGTCCCCATTCTGGATACTTCTGCTATAGATGACTCTATACCTCTTATCATATATGATGATACTTTATTTTTTGAAAATCCCGGAACAGGACATGATACAATTTTCACAGGTGGGATGAATCTATTAGCGATTAGTCCTAATTTGGAATATGCCCGGTCTCTGATGTTCCGAATGAATTATTCCAATGAAATTCCCACTGATTTGGCAGTACAATTGTATTTTTTCAATGGCAACCAGATTGTTGATTCACTTTTTGAAAATGGCAGATTCTGGATTACAAATGCCGTTCAGAATGAAGATGGAAGAACCACTATTCCATTTAGCGGAAGAGAGGAAGTTTATATAGACAGTTCAAAAATTGAGGATTATATTCAGATAAATAATTTCGTTTTATCAATTCATGTTCAAACTTACCGCGAAGGGATGGATAGAATTCATGCCTATTCTTATTTTGGCTTTGATATGCAATTGGCTTTCAGGGCTGAATTGCTGTTGCCTTTTTGAATAAATTCTTGTTGATGAGAAGAATAATCTTTGTCATCTTACTTTTTCTTTCAGGTGTTTTGCTCGCACAGCAGAGCCAACAGCTATTTCAGATGCACTATCTGGGTGAAAGCAATTTCATGAACCCGGCTGTGCAATCGGAATGCAAATGGTTCATTGGTATTCCGGTATTATCCTCTTTACATTTAAATTATGCGAATTCAGGTTTTACCTACAAACAACTCATTACCAATACAAGCGATAGTACCTTTTCTATGAATATTGATCAGGTAGTAGATAAACTTGGGTGGAGAACTTTAATCGGCACAGAATTTCAGACTACTTTACTTGCACTTGGCCATAAACGGGGTGACTATTATTTTACATTCTCCATCATTGAAAAAAATAATATTCCTTTTACAATTTCAAAAGATGTGTTCCGCCTGGCATGGGAAGGAAATTCGCCTTACGAAGGTGAATCGGCCAGCCTGAAAGGCACATCAGCATATGCGATGCACTACAGGGAATATGCTTTAGGTGTCTCAAAACAAAACAGTTCCGGAAATTATCTGGGCATAAAAACCAAATTATTGTTTGGCAAACTGAATCTTGCAGTTCCAAAATCCGATATCTCTCTTTACACAGATGAAAATTCTTTTGATCTGACCCTTGATGGAGAAATGCTTGTTAATATTTCTGCTCCAATTATTATTGAGCATTCAGACGGCCAAATGACCAGCTATTACTACGATGAAAGTGTTAGTGTAATGCAACTTCTTTTCAACAGGAAAAACTGGGGGCTGGCTTTTGATGTTGGATTCATTCATGAATTGAACCAAAACATTACTATTTCGGGCTCTGTTCTCGACATTGGATTTATAAGATGGAGATCGAACCTAAACAATATTTCTTTTGATGAATATTACACCTATCAGGGGATTTTGGTTGATTCGGGAAATGTATATCAATCGATAGTTGACTCTGTTTATTCTAATTTCAGCAACGATCCATATACTACACTTCTGCCTGCAAAAATGTATTTAGGGGCTGAATATCATATCAGTGAAAAGCTGGATGCAAGGGCACTGATTTCAGCAACTGCCTATCGCACTAAGTTTAGTTCTGCATTAACTTTGGCTGCTGACTACAATCCATTTGGCCATTTTCATCTTATTGGCAGTTATTCAGTAATGTATCGATCGTTTACAAATGTAGGCCTGGGATTTTCTTTTGGCAGAGATCCCTTGCAATTTTATATGATTAGTGATAATGTTTTAGGAATGATTTGGCCGTTAGCAACAAGAAATATAAATTTGAGGTTTGGTCTGAATATTAATCTTGGGTGTAATTCCAAAGATGATCCGCCAAAAAGCGCTACATCGATTCAGGGTTATTGCCCGGTATATGAAAAAGAACAAGAACGAAAGAAAAGAAAATCAAGCTGGAAGAAAAAGTAAAAACGTTAAGTGAAATAAAAAAATATGCTAGTAAAAACATTTGCCAGCGCTGTATTTGGTATCGACGCTGAAATCATTACTATTGAAGTAAACGTCAGCAAGGGCATCAACTTTTTCCTGGTTGGTTTACCCGATAATGCTGTAAAAGAAAGCAAACAACGCATTGAAACAGCTATCAAAACGCTGGATTATCATTGGCCTGGCAAACGAATTGTTATCAATATGGCGCCTGCTGATATACGCAAAGAGGGTTCGGCTTATGATGTGCCACTCGCCATTGGAGTCCTTGCTGCAGCAGAGCAAGTTAAATCAGACAAACTGTCTGACTTTATCCTGATGGGTGAATTGTCTCTGGATGGAAGTATTCATCCTATAAAGGGCGTATTGCCAATTGCAATAGAAGCAAGGAAGCATGGATTTAAGGGTTTCATACTTCCAAAAGAAAATGCCCGTGAAGCTGCTGTCGTTGATAACCTGGATGTATATGGCGTAGAATCTCTCACAGAAGTAATTGACTTCTTTAATGAGGAAAAAGAACTTGAAATTACCTACGTTGATACCAGGAATGAGTTTTTTTCCAATCTGGACGATAATGAACTGGATCTGGCGGATGTAAAAGGTCAGGAAAATGTGAAACGTGCATTGGAAATTGCTGCTGCGGGAGGGCATAACATCATAATGGTTGGTCCTCCAGGAGCAGGCAAAACCATGCTCGCAAAACGAATTGGTACAATAATTCCCCCTCTGACCCTTCATGAGGCCCTGGAAACAACAAAAATTCACTCTGTAGCAGGACTTCTGGATGGCGACAGCTCTCTACTTACCACTCGCCCATTTCGTTCGCCTCATCATACCACTTCCGATATTGCCATGGTGGGTGGCGGCAGCTATCCCCAGCCCGGAGAAATATCTCTGGCACACAACGGAGTGCTTTTTCTTGATGAGTTGCCCGAATTTAAACGTACAGTTCTCGAGGTATTGCGCCAACCATTAGAAGACAGGCACATTACCATTTCAAGATCGAAATATACCATTGATTACCCAGCAAGCTTTATGCTTGTTGCTTCCATGAATCCTTGTCCATGTGGATATTACAATCACCCCGAAAAAGAATGTGTATGCACATCTGGGGTAGTGCAGAAATACCTGAATAAAATTTCCGGTCCACTGCTCGACAGGATAGATATACATATTGAAGTAGTTCCGGTTCCATTCAGCAAACTATCGGAAGAAAGGACTAGTGAAAGAAGCAATGAGGTAAGAAGCAGAGTTGCGCAGGCTCGTAAAAACCAGGATGAACGTTTCAAAGACAATGCAGAAATACACTGCAACGCGCAAATGGGTTCTTCGCAATTGCAAAAGATTTGCCAGATAGATAAGGAAGGAACAGCCCTCCTAAAAAACGCTATGGAAAGGCTGGGCCTCTCCGCCCGTGCCTACGACCGCATTCTGAAAGTGTCACGCACGATTGCTGATATGGAAGACTCGAAAGACATTCTTCCTAACCATCTTGCTGAAGCAATTCAATATAGGAGTTTGGATCGGGAGAATTGGGCGGGGTAAACTCCACCCTTTAGTATGGAGCTTCTAATAAAGGATCCTTACTAACACCGCCCTTTAGGGTGGTGTTAATCAAAAATACAAAATCAGGGCTTCAGCC
>CAYWBC010000016.1:0-60718 GCA_964456285.1 uncultured Bacteroidales bacterium | reverse complement strand
AAAATTTTTTCTATTATAGGTCACGATCTTAAAAATCCCATTCATACAATTATGGGATTCACGGAAATGCTTAAATTGAAAAGAGACAAGTTAACTAAGGAGAAACAGCATATTTATGTCGATAATATTTTCGAGTCTGCAAAAAATACATACCAACTTCTTGAAAGTCTTTTGAATTGGGCACATTCACAGAACGAGCGTATAGATTTTGAACCTAAAGAGGTTAAAATAAATGAACTTATAATGGAATGTATTCTCATGCTAAAGGAACAAGCATTAAAAAAGAATATTAGCGTCAGTCTGGAGAGTCATATTGAAAAATGTATTGTTTTTTGTGATACCAGAATGGTAGAAACTGTATTAAGAAATTTAATAAGCAATGCTATCAAATTTACTAAACCAGAAGGCGAAATAACAATAAGCTTTTCAGTAAAAGACAATCCAGGATATAGTACTATTCATATTGCAGATAAAGGTATAGGTATTTCAGAAGAAAAGATGCCAGGACTTTTTAACATTGAAGAATCCATTTCCACTGTTGGAACCGAAGGTGAAAAAGGGACTGGCCTTGGATTGATACTATGCAAAGAGTTTATCGAGAGAAATAAGGGTACGATATGGGTAAAAAGTAAAATAGGGATAGGAACTACATTTTCATTTACTCTGCCATTAGTATCTGATTAATGGATTACCCCAACAATTATATTATTTGCAAGCGATAGCTTCTGTTAAATCATTCAGTCTATTTTTGTATTTCTCATTAAACTAATCATTATTAAAAAGCGACACTTTGGGAATAAGGCTTTTGAGATTTCCGAATTTCTTATAATCCTTTGAACTATATTACTCAAAACTCCTGATAGACAAAAGAATTTGGAATAAAATCTGAAGTGTATTCATACAAAGAGTTATTCTTTCGACTTCTTCTCTGATAATTTATGCATAGACTCTAAGGTCTTTGTAAGATAATCTTCGTATTTATTTACCATATCAGTTGTAAGTTGGTTTGCAGCAACCCAATATACTTTGTTTTCTTCATCAGGTTGTGTTTCGAAAGTTAGATTTTTTACTTTGCCTTTATGCTCAACACGGAGTGCAATTTTATCCTTGCTAAGAACACTTAAGGTATTCTTGCCCTGGCTAATTGAATTTGAGCCTACAATAGTCTCAAAATTTTCGACAATCTCATTAAACATAGGCTGGTAAGAAGGTGGTAAATACTGACCAAAGACTTCAGTTGTAAATATGATAAGGCCCAGTGCGATGAGTGTTTTAAGTATTTTCATAACTGTTAAGATTTGATACATATTAAAATTATAAAACTTTCTATTAGTGTCTTAGAAACGAAATTATAAAACTAAAGTTTCATATATACAAAATAATACAGATTCATATTATGAAATTAGCCTAAAGCCTAAATGCAGGGGTATATTTATATCGGTTGATAATAAATGGAAAATAACTAGAAGTAAAAAAAGATGATTACAAGTTAAAACTTGTACTCTTATTTCTTCTCTATCACTTTTTCTATTTTAGCTTTCCATGCAGGGTATTCAAAACTTAAAAGCTCTTCCGGCCAATAGCCATACCATGCATAACCACCACGTCGTTCAGGATTAACTTCCGCCAGAATATAGACCTTTTTCCCATTGCGCGTACAAAAAATGGGAGTATTATCTGAGATTTCATAAAAACGAGCCCAAATAGGCTTTGCAGTAGAATCAATTACGACTTTACGATCGATGGACAGGTTTTGTCCTGGATAGGTATCTTTTGAAATTTGAATATTTTCGATTCGCAAATTTTCAATTTTTGATTCGTTCAACCATTTTACTGCAGGCTCAATCGATTGGATGATTTCAGCATCAGGATTTGGCAAACGCATTAGGAATTTCAATATAGATACTGTTTCACGTGATGCTATTGAAGGAAGTTCGTATGAACGGGCTTTCACAGGCTTAAGGGTCTTGTGATCGTGTTGCTGGCACCAACCTTTTTTTATCCCATTCACTTCGATCTGGCAGTTTAATGTAACAAGAATGGCTTTTTGCAATGCTGAATCAAGTTTGTTCCTTAATGATGTTTCTAACCAGCTATATTGAGACTGATCTTCCCGAATATCGAGTAAGAGATTCATAATGCCGCTGGTAACATTATCGTTATAAGTAATAGCATCAACATCCCAACCTCGCCATCCACCACTACTATTTTGCGTATTCAGAATATAGATTAATCCTTTTTTGGCGCTGTTTCTATATTCTGTCTTTCCTGATACCTGGAACATCCTCGCTAGAAAATCGATTTGTGGATGTGTATTGTCGTTATCGAAAGTACTCCTTCTTTGAGATGTGTCCAGGCTGGCTAAGAGGGAATCTGCATCAATATCAGCCAGCCAATCAATGTTTTTTGGCCATCCTCCATCGGGATTCTGATAACGTAAAATATTATCTGCTATTGCCGTGTAATCGTCAGCAGCGATTCTTTTATAATTCGTATTCTCCGCAAATAAATACCAGTGATGAATGCCATCGGCAAATTTTGACAAATCAAGACTGACAGATTGGTCCTTCTGAGTATTCTTACAACTGTTTAAAAATGAAATTGTGATAATTAGAATAAGGAGCTTCGGGCAAATGCGCATCTTAATATATTATTTCTGGTTTAAAATATTAGAAATTAACAAAACCTGAGTATTCGATTCTACTATGCTAACAGAAAGATTCATAGTAGATTGAAATTTTACTTTAAACATACTATTTTCTGCGTAACGTTGCAAATTGGCAACGCTAGCTTTCGAAAATACTTCGGCGATGGATCACCTATCTATGAGGCAATATCTATCATAGAACAAGTGCTAACGAATAAGATGCAATTTAAAATACCGATTGTCATTCTGAAGATTAAGAAATAAGAATACTACTGATACTACTAACTTTATCAATCCGACCTCCCTTAATGTATGATTCCGTAACATGCTGTATTTAGAAATTTTAATCATCAACAGAATATGCAATAAGAAGTTGAATTCTTGCCATAATCAGAGAGTACTTCTTCATTAAGACTTTAACTAGGAAGTTAATTCAATCTGTATAGTTAAGACCGAATCAGCAAGGAAAATATACCGAAGAGTTACCTTAATTAGCCATAACACTATTCATAAGGAACATTTAAAATGTCATAAAAGCCATCGACAATAAAAAAAAATATTTTATCTTTCAGCATAACTAATCTAAAACTAACTATTATGAAAAACAATCTTTACAAAATCACACTTTTAATACTGGCATTTA
The DNA here is from genome assembly GCA_964456285.1 of uncultured Bacteroidales bacterium. Classification (GTDB taxonomy): domain Bacteria; phylum Bacteroidota; class Bacteroidia; order Bacteroidales; family UBA10428; genus UBA10428. The sequence goes on along the minus strand of CAYWBC010000016.1, from coordinate 57,428 downwards.
TAATGAGCAATGCTGCCGTTGCACAAGAAAATATACTCTATGTTGGTATTACTGACGATCCTGTGGATACTGAATTGATGGAATACCTCTATGCTGAAGGATATTCGACAACTTTTGTTACTGAGGACGACTTTAAAGTCGCTCCATACGATACTAATATAACTTATGAACCATATGATGCTATCTTTATTTCAGAAGTAGTTGGCTCGGGAAGTACTGTAAATTTTAAAAATGCAGGATTTCCTATTCCTTGTGTCACTACTGAAGGATATGCTGTCAGGTCTGACAAATGGGCACTTATTACTGATAATGATAATCAGTTTAAACAACTTAGCAGTGCTGATGTAACCAGTGATGTATGTACTATGATGATGTATGATACAGAGAACTGGATTTCCAGCAACTATGAAGAAGATTATTTCCTGGTTTGGTCTACTGTAGATGTATCAGTTAATAATCAGATCGGTGTAACAGGTTTTAAGCTCAATGAAAATATTCCTGACGCTATACCATTAGCCATTAATTTGCAAGATGTGATGTCTGAATTTCCAACAATGTGGGCTGTCCCTGAAGGGTCAACTTTAATTAGCGATGGTACTGTGGAATTACCAAATATTGTATTTATTGGTGCAATTTCCACCGGGTTAGGTGAATTTGCTACAGATGAATTTTATGATTTGATTGTAAATTCATTGAAATGGGTAACCGGTGATTATGAAGTTATTAATGGTGTTAATAAAGTGGAGAGCCATAATTTAAATGTTTGGCCTAACCCAACTGCCGGAATGGTTAATATTTCCCTTACATCAGCTGTTTCCGGAAATGTAAGAGTTAATATCTATGATATTTCAGGAAGATTAATGGAGACATTTAATTCAGACAACTTATCTGCTGGTTCCAATACTATCAATATTGATCTTTCGAATCATGCTGCAGCAAATTATCTCTATGAAATCATAACAGAAGATGATATTCTGAGAGGTAAAATATGTAAAAATTAAAGCATTGGTTTTTTTAGCTCAAATTCCTCAGTATTCCTATCTGAATATTTTGGGAAACAACAACTGAAAACAACAAATAGTATTATTCATACAATAATCATTGAGGATCATGTGATGGCACGGTGATGCCTATACATCTTCCTCATTGTATTATTTGCAATAGCTGTTGCTGCTTTTCTGGGCAATAACCTGGTAAGTATAAAATAACTTATTCGGTTGAACAGCCCGGGGATATAAAGTGTTTTCCTGCCTAAATTATCAAGTGCATTTTCAGCTACTTTTTCCGGCTTCATTACAACAGGTCTGATAAAGCCATAATTTGGTTGCGATTTAAGATATGCAGGTGTTGCTGTTGGACCGGCAATGCAAGCCATGATATCAATATGGTAATCCTTTAGCTCATAGTGTAAGGCTTCTGTCAGGTTCCAGGTAAAAGCTTTGGTGGCGGCATAGGGTGCCACAAGCTGCATACCTATTAATCCTGCCAGAGATGACATGAGCAATATGCCGCCCGGTTGTTTATTATGCTTCAACTGCTGAACAAAAGCATGCACCAACTTAATGGGTGTATGAGTATTGATCTCAATAAAACTATTTAGTTCCTCTTCTGTATATGATGTAAAAGACTGAATCTTGCTATAGGCAGCATTGTAGATAAGCAGTCGACAATCAATATCCTGAATAGCATCAATTATTTCTTTTACAGCCTCCGATTGTTCAAGGTCAGTATGTATTGTGTTAGTCTGAATACCAAATTCTATCTCCATTTTAGAAGCTAAAACTTTTAAGCGTTCTTCCTGCTTATCAACCATCACAATATTTACACCTCTTTTGGCCAAAGCAAGTGTATAGGCTTCACCCAGACCTTCAGCAGCACCTGCCAGAAGTACCCAGGGTCCATATTTATCTTTGAATGGTAATTTGGACATACTTTTTTCCTGACTTGTATTATTGAAATCAGAGGACTAGACTAAAAATTCGCTTCATAAGGCTGACATTGAAGTTATCATTGTCCAAAATATGAAATAACTTCAAGAATTAATATAGTATTATCCTTTTTATTCTTGTAAAATTCTTTAAGGCCTTACTGTAACCTATCATACTAAAATCTAAGCAAAAGAACTTAAAATAAAAGGCAAAAATAAAACTCGAAAATAATCCCGGGCTTTCAAAGTCTTATGCAAAACACACAAATTACTTAATCAGAGAATTTTTATTTTGAAATTCAACATTTTTGGAAATTCCAATGATTTTGCTAAAGTGGTAGGTATCTTTCCAAAAAATTGAATCGCCCTCGTAATCAATAACTTTAACTACCAATGGCAATGAGTCAATTCCTGGTGTTTGCAGACTTGTCATATCAAAGGATACCAATCCATCATATTCATAATTGTAGAAGTCATCGTTGTTGTTGTGTCGAAATTCCAGGATAAGCCGGCCCTCATCATCAAGAGAATCATTAGGATATTTAATCATGTTCAGGTAGTGAGTTTGGTTATACCCATAATAGGAAAAAAAGATGTTAAGAAAATTATTACTTATCCAAATATCATCTTTATAAACATGAATTGGATCATTTCCAATACTATCAGAAATTTCATTAGTAAGTACTATTACTCCTTTTGTTAAAACCTCTTCTATTTGATGTATTGCTGAATTAATCATCCTATTTTCATTTAATTCCGAATCATCGTTAAGCATAGAGTAATAAACAATTACCCGCGCTCCATTGTTATATTTCAATAAGTAATCGGAAATTTCTATAGGTATAAGCACATTTCCGTTATCAAGATTTACCTGAAAGTCAGTTATCCCATCACCAGTGCTTTCATACACACCAAGACTATAATAATTATTCTCATAGCCATCTTCATCCAGGCTGCAAGCAAAAGCTAATGCAAATGTCAATAAGATTAAAATTTTATTTTTCATTCTATATTAATTTAATTAGTAGTGGTTCTAGAATTGAAGTTTCGGCTGGGAAAAGGCGCCTTTGTTACAAAAGCTTTATTATGTCAATAGAAATTTAAACAATTACTATGCCAAAAAATCATTTCGGTTGGTAGGGTCTTGCAACTTGGTATAAATGGTTTATGAAAAATTCTATGATTCCATTTGGTCAATAAATTGAGAACAGGAAACAAAGTTTTTACCTTAACTAATGATGAACCCAGTATGTTGATTTGATTAGCTGTGAAAACACATCAATTATTTGCAAACGAATATGTAATGATCATATTTTCCAGTTGATTCAATTGTACTACCTGTCTTCTTCTCTCTCGAAGAACAAAACTCTGCCTTATTTCACTCCATTCATAAGGTGCCATTTCCATTTTCACACGATCAGGAATAGTATGAAAGCTGTTAAAACATCCAAATTTTGCCTGAACAATTTTGAGATACCTGCAATCAAAGTCATCTAGTCCGTAGTATATATTATCCTTAAAAGAATCCCGAAGAATCATTTTGTACTCATCAGGATGATCAAATTTTGCAATGTACTTCATAATAAAGTATTTTAAATGTATAACAAATACCAAATTAACCTTATGCTTCTCGAGCCTTAAAGATATTTAAAATATCAACATGTTGATGCATCTGAAACCAACTAAATTGCAATCTATTTAGTGTTTGCTAAACCAATGATTCCCATAGCTATTCTTCAAGCGAACATATTTAAAGATTGTCTGTATAAATTGGATGTCAATTGTATTTCCTAAAACAGATTCTTCAAATGTTATAGCTAAATAATTAAATTTGGAAGACTTTATTATTGTTCAAGCTTGTAATGTTCAGAATTGCTTTTTATACTTTTTTGTTTCTTCCGATTGCGGTCTATTCCCAATCCTATACTGAAAATATTGATAGTATAATTGATGTCGATGCCCCTCCTGCTCAAACTCAGGAGAAGATTTTTCCAATCACACGCTATTCACCAACTTATGAGGGTAGAATTGTTCGAATAATTGAAGGTGATATATTTTTATTTCATACTGCAGATAGCACTTTTACTGTGTGCATGTATGGCATTGATGCACCTGAAATAGGACAAGCATTTTGTGAAGTAGCCATTGACTATTTGGAAGCCTTCTTATGGAACGATGCTAAGATTCAAATCAAAAAAGATATAAATCAGGAAGGCACAAGTGCATTTCTATTTATTAAAGGAAAGAATATTAATTATGAGATGGTGAAAAATGGCTTGGCATGGCATAACAAGCTGCATTCTACCGATGCTGAACTTGCTCGTTCTGAAATACATGCACGCGAGAAGAAGCTGGGCTTATGGATTATTGAAAATCCAACTCCACCTTGGGAATTCAGGGAAGGTATTCTGGCAAAACCTTTGCCCCCCGATGGAGAAATAAGAGTGTTAATTTGTACAAGCAACAAGGACAATACTTACCACAAGAATTATTGCCAGGTATTAAAAAGATGCCATTCCAATGTTATAGTTCTTTTAAAAACACAAGCTAAAGATTTAAAAATGAAAGCTTGTAAGTATTGTTATTAATGATTTTCTTATTTATTTAACTTCCATTTCGAAATAATCATTTGCTATTCTGACAGCTTTTGATATTAAGCTAATATTGTCTTTTACAAGTTCTCTCTTTGCGATGATGCCGTAAGCTAATAAACAGAATTAATATCAAAAAGTACTTTCTATTGATATTGTACAGATTATTATTTATTTCAACCTATGCTAATATTTTATCAACTTGCCGGTCCGGAAACTTTCACCATCAACAAACAGGGTATAAAAATAGAAGTTTCCACTTTGATAAAATGCTTCACCTGATATTAAAAATATATTGTTGCCTTCGCTGCATTCTTTTGATTGATGCAAAATCTTTTCTCCCAAAATATTTAAGATTATTATATCAACTTTTGCTTTATGGGGAAGGTTAATATTTATAGTAAGCTTTTCAGAAAAGGGATTCGGGTAAACAAATACCTCAGATCCTTTTAAAAAGAACTCGTTTTCTGGTTCATCGACAGAAAGAGGTTCAATCATATCAAATTGAGAATCCAACCAGCTAAATCGGTTAGTTATCCAGGTTTTCAGGTAATTGACTTCGTTACCAAATGTTCCTCCAACATATGGATTTGGCCAGACACGGGTGTTAAGAATATCAAATTTTTCGAAATTTCTTTTCTGGGCTTCAGAAAGTACATTTGCACATGAGTCAATAAAACCAAATATTTCTTCATTGCTGAATGCATTTCTCCTAAGATTGTTCCATCGATATTTTAGTACAGTATTGAAATAAGGATCTTCCCTAAGTCTGTCCCACCAGAATAGGACTTCATACCAATCACCAGATCCAATTCCATCGGCTGTCCAACCAATAGGACTTTCGGCACCAAAAAAATCTCCATTGCCAAAACCGAGGTTATAATCCCACAAAGGACTCATGTTTAATTTTCCTCCTCTGCTGTCCTTATCTTTATGAAAATATACACTACAACGATATCCATCCAGATCACGGCTTATTTCAGTAATAAAAAAGTAATCTATAAATGATACCATATCAATATAGGCACGGTAACCATTTATCGGATCTTTAAAACCATCTCCATTTAACGCATATTCAAAATTAGTAACAAATGCTCTGATGTACGAACGCTGCTCTTCTGTAAGTTCATCATACGCAGGATCAAAATAACTGATTGGTACTTCAACACTGCCTGTTCTTCCCATAAATGGAGAAATCCATGCATCGGGTCTATGACGGTCTATTCTCAATATATACCCTCCTGTAAGTTCGTCACCGGAATTATCTTCAGGCAATAAGCTTGCAATGTCTACCCTATTATCGTCTATTTTGATTTTTTCAGTTAAAACATACACTCCACGATATTCATCATTTATGAACACTTCGCAAAACTGTGTACGCGGTGACCAACGTCCTGTTGAATTACCCAAATGATATGCAAGAGCATTTCGCATTAAGGATTTATCAGAAAAGGGACCATGCAATACCCAATCATTTTCTTCAGGCATTCCTAATAACGAGACATTAAGATTTGTTCCGGAATCGGTCCGGGTTTCCAGACTAAAACTTAATTTATCAAAGAATATTTGTGAGGTGTTTCCCCTTACTTCAATACCTATGTAACCATTGTATTCAAAATCTGTATCAGTAATATAATTTACCCCATTTGAATTATTAATAACACTCATTAAGGCAGTAATTTTTGGTTCGTCTGGTATTGTCTTTCCTTCTGTATTAATAAAAATCAACGGAAGGTTGCTTTCTGTAAATGTTTGTGAGGACAATAGCTGTGTTAGCAAAAAGCATAGTATGATTGTAATGAAATTTCTCATATGAGACTAAGTAATTATTTTTGAAAATAATGAACTTAAGCTTTTAAGTAGTAACACTAAAAACTTTGAATATTAATGTTCAGGGTTGATTTGAAGTAAGGGTTCTAAAATTATGTCCATTTATTTCTTTTCTGGTGGACAAATCTCCAGAATTGGTGGATTATCGTTTTATATAAGGTTCTTAGGGAGTATGAGATAATAAATAATCACCTGATAATAAATTTTTCTGTGATCTGCTGCTTTTGTGTTGATACTTCAATAAAAATAATGCCTCTTGAAATTTCATTTGAAAAGAGCTGCATTTCAGCATATCCTTCAAGTGCTTTAATCTTTTTAGATTTTAATACTCTTCCGCTGGCGTCAAATAAGCGAATGCATAACACCTCTCCTGCATTACATTTGATTCCAATAGTATAGTAGTCAAGGGTTTGGATGAAATCAATCTGTAAAGAACCAGGATCGCTTTCATTTGATACAATTTGTGAAACATCTAAATCAATCATTAAGGATGATGCAAGCCCTGTTCCATATCCATCCCTTGCAGCCTTTACAGTTAGTGTATCTCCTGTAAAATCAATGCTAAAATCCAACTCAATAGTATTCAATGAACTTGAACCTGTTGCTCCTTCTGGCAATTCCCAAACATAGGAATCTGCGTTGAGAACCTCTGTCACTGAGTATTCAATGTCTGAACTTCCATGAATTACAAAGGCGGGACCCCTAATATCTCCAGTAGAAGGAGGAACACTATAATTTTCAATTTCATCAAGGCTAAGGGCGTTGTTTAAAGGAACAAGCTCAAATTCAATGGAATCTTTGGTATAAACCTGAACCAGGAGGTAATTCTCATCCTCCACCTCTCCCATGCCAGAAGAAATTAAAGTAATATTGTCCCATTTATCATAGAAAGTAGCAATGGCATCAGGATTCCCTCCAACATCCCCTGAAATTACATAGAAGTTTTTTTCAGGTTTCGATAAAAGCATGGGATGAACATCTTCCCAGTAGTTTGAATAATTCACAATCTGATCGTACCTGGATCTGCTGTTACTACGCACACCAATGTATTTTTCATGACTGTTCCAAAGTACTTCATGAAAGAAAATAAAAATATTTTGGATGGTATCACCTGCAAGGTTTACTTGCTCCTCCAAAAAATCAAGCTGATTCGGGGAAATCGATCTTTGCTCTTCAGTACTATTTAAAACAATGAATAACTCAGTCTGCGAATAGAAGGCATAATAAGTACTTCCGTATTTATCTTCAAATATCTGCCAGCCAGTGGTATTGGCATCATGATTGCCCATCACATAGTAGTATGGTAATGCATAGCTCGCCAACTCATCTTCTACCTGCTGCCAACTTTCAGGAGTACTTTGGTTTACTATGTCGCCAGTGAAAATGATAAATGCAGCATTCGAGTCGTAGCCTGAATTCAAACTGTTTAGCAGAGCAGGATACAAACCTAAATTTCCGCCATCGTGTGCACCATAGGCATGACCAGCAACTAAAAATGAATATGAGGTATCAACTTGCGCATTTGTTATTGAATTAATAGATAATAGTACAATGATCAACAATCTAAATATCATTAAATTTATCCTGTGATTATTGTCTGGAATTATAGATTTATAAATTGACATCTGATTTAAAGTTTATACTAAAGATAAAGAGTTATTTATTGGTTCGATTTAAATTCTGGAATGTAAGTACCTTCAATTAAATCAGACTAATGCGTACTTTTTTCTTTTTAAGCTTGCTGTTGTTAGTTTTCTGAATAAGTTCATCAATTATTGAAGTATGCACTCCCACATAAGCACAATTTTTATGGAGCTCAATTGTGCCTATTTGCTCTTTCTCAAGTTGACCCTTCTTCAGGAATAAGCCAACTATGTCACCTTTTGAAATTTTATCTTGTCTTCCGCCAGTAACATAGAGGGTTTTCCATTCCGTAACCGACAGTAGGTCTGACTCTTCAAGTTCTTCTACCAAAAGACTCTCTTGTCCAATGCTCTGAATATAATCCGGCAATTTCTCCCCTTTCCATTGAAGTATATAGGCTATACCATCGTGATTCACACGGGCGGTCCTTCCATTCCTATGGGTGAACTCCTTCAATCGTGGAGGAAGATGATAGTGAAGAATAAACTTAATTTCGGGAATGTCAAGTCCCCGGGCAGCCAGGTCAGTAGCAACTAAAAGTTGATGTGTGCCATTTCGGAATTTGACAAGTGCCCTTTCCCTGTCAATTTGTTCCATTCCTCCATGAAAACAACCATGCCAGATCTGATTTTCAGTCAGAAAATCACTGACCCTCTGGAGAGCATCCTTGAAACTGCAAAATACTATTCCGGGCTGGTTTCCAATATATTTGAGTACTTTTACAAGTGCCTCCAGCTTATCTTTATCTGAAGTAAGAATGGTTTTTATTGTGAGTCGTGAGATTCCATCTTTCAAGTGGTCAACGACAGTAGGTTTCTTTAATCCCACAAATTCAGGAATCTTAATTTCATGCGTTGCTGAAGTCAACACTCTCTTCTGAACATTTGGAAGTTCTTTAATAATTTCTGTCATTTCCTTCTCAAATCCTACCTCCAGAGATTTATCAAATTCATCAAGCACCAATATTTTGATATAATCAAGAGAAAAGCTATTCCTTCTAAATCGATCTGCCACTCTCCCAGGTGTGCCAATAAGTATTGCCGGACGATGTTTTAAATCAATTTTGTCCAGAGAGCCTGCCCGTCCTCCGTATATGGCATTTACTTTATAGCCGGTACCCATTTTCCGGGTAACCTGCTCAATCTGAATCGCTAATTCTCGGGAAGGGACCAATATGAGGGCTTGTACTTCTGAGCATTTGACATCTAATGCTTCAATAACAGGCAAAAGAAATGCCAGGGTTTTGCCCGTTCCTGTAGGCGAAAGTAATACCACATCGGAATTGGAACTAATGGCTTCCAATGCCTCCTTTTGCATAAAATTAAGTTCCTCTACCTCAAATTTATTAAGAATATCCTGCTGATTTTTAATGGCTTTTGACATTATGCAAAGATACTTATATTAACCCGACTAACACTGGAGACAAAACTTTCTGCATTTTTAAAATGACAATCCATTTTTAAAAAAGGTTCATAGAGTAACTCAATAAAGTCAAACATCGATTAGAATGATTATCCTTACCTTTAATTGGTGGAATTAATACTAAATATCAGAGAAAATGTTAAAAACTAATACTATCTAATAAAAAATTTGAATAATTTACTGTCAAACATTTTCTAAATTTACATTGAACAGAACAGTAATAACTAATAGACAATGAGAACTTTAATTTTGATTTTGCTGGTCGGGCTTATGAGTGATATTTGTTATACACAGACTGATGGAAAAATTATTGAAAAACAGAATGTATACAACAAGAAGGGAGATTACTATTTATACAACAAGGAATTTAAAAAAGCCATAGTCTATTATAATATGGCCTTCCAAAAGGATCCTAAGGACTATTTCTCTATTCTTAAAAAAGCTGAAGCCTATTCAAAATTGAAATTATATCCGCAGGCAGAAGAGTGCTACCGTATTGTAATTGAGAGCGTACAATCTCTGGATAACGTATATAGGCTTAAATATGCTTATATGTTATTTGCGAATGATAAGAAGGAAGAGTTCAGGAAAATGATGAACAAGTACATGGAAATAGTTGAAGAAGAGATTGAGGGTGAGAATTACCTGATCTCAAGCGAAAACCGCGTTAAATTATACAAGGACTCAACAATTTTACTGGGAACGGATACTATTAATTTTAAAATCAAATATGAAGCATATCGTCACCGACCGGGGACATCAATGAAGGATGACCAGATAAATATCTGGCTAAACAACGGTGAGGAATACAATATACCTGCAAACAGTTCAGGAGACTATGCATTTAGCTTTCAACCTGCCGAGAACTATAAGATTATTGTTCAGCGTGAGAATGTTGAAATGGATGAAGTTATGAATAACAAAAATATTTCATCTGAGCAGAGAAAAGAAGCCATATTAAAACCGGAGGCTATTCAAAAAGCAGAAATAATAGTGCCACCAGGTATGAAATACCAGTTTTCTGTTGGGAATAGTGCTATCAGTCCACAGTATAAAAGTACATTAAAGGAGAAAGCCAAAAACTACCAGGATGTAGGTGAAAATGCCATCAGTCTGACAGCCCTGGCTAAAGAACTGCAATTTTCAGAAGGAGAAGTGTATTCATTCCGGTTTGTTAAAGATGATAAAGCCAGCGTTTACAAAGGAAAAGAGGTATCAACATTATTTGTCAATAATCAAGCAGTCAATGTATTTGGACAGTCGTTCTTTATATTACTTCCACTTAAAACTGAATCAAACTTTAATATTCAGACCGATCTTGAGTTTATTGAAGAGAATTTTAGTCCAAAAAAATATACAATTGTTGTTGATGAAGGTCCGGTATTTAAAAAAGAGCTTGATCCAAATTGGCTAATATCTTTGGCAGTAAACACAGATTCTTTAGAAAAGGTATTGCCTATAAACCGCTTATCAGCCAAAGAAATAAGTATCATTCCCGGCACTGAATACATTTTAACTTTGAGTAAGCCTGATCCACGAAGAAGGTATGATTTAGAGATAATAGTTCCTCTCACTAAGGGTGTGAAATATAACATGGGTTCATCACAACAATCAGATGCTGAATTTAAAGAAGCACTGGCTAAATTCATTACCGGACGGGAAGGATTAGAACCTTCAAACGAAGAAATAATTGATTTATCAATTCTCTCGAAAGAGCTGGAGGTAAAACCCGGTGAAGATCTTTCGTTTCATTTGCAACCAGCAAAACAATATGGTAAGAAACCCGCTGAAACAGAACTAAAAAAATCCACCTTTATATTGGACGGAAAGGTTTACGAAGTACCTTCTAATGTAAAGTATTCGATAAATATTCCTTTTAATATTGAGAGGAAAATTAATTTTCAAACGGATTTGGACTATGTACAGGAGAACTTCGAAGCTGAAGATTATAACTTGCGATTGGACACGATTTCATTTACTGCTGAAATTGCTGTTGACACCACTGGATATAGTAATTTAAAATCTTCCGGATGGTTAAGCATGAGTGTAAATACTGAATTGATTGAGGAAGTGGAGAAGCAAAATCAGTTTAAAGCCATGGAAGTTAGTATTATTCCTGCTAAGGAATATATTTTAACGGTTAGTAAAGTAGATGCAAAAACCGGAAAGGAAGAGGAAATTATTGTGCCATTATTACGTCAGGTGAAATATGATTTTACATCAAATCCGGAATCTGAAGAAGCATATAAGGAAACACTAAAAGAGTTTATTGCCGGAAGAGAAAATATGGAAACCGTTGATGGAACAGTGATAGACATAACGCTACTTTCAAAAGAGCTACAAATAGAGGAAGGAGATAAAATTTCTTTTAGTCTGCTTCCCGTAAGAAAATTGACAAAAACACCTTTACCGGAGGTTACAGCCAAGTCTTGTTTATACCTTGATAATAAGCTCGTAGAATTTACTCAAATTCAAAAATATACGATAAACATGCCACTTGGGGATGAACAGAAAGTTAATATGCAAACCAATATAGAATATCTGCAGGAGAATTTTGATCCGGGAGCAATTTCCATTGATGTTGATACTGCTGGATTTTTCTCTGAAATTGAGATAGATACCACAGGTTTGGGTAATCGTGTAATAAAGGATGAAGAGATTAAGGATCCTGTATTTGATGTTATAGTCATTAATTTTGAATTGAATAAGCATGAACTTCTTCCTGAAGCAAAGAAAACCATCCAGGAAAGCATTATTGATGAGCTAAAGCGCGATAATCGCTTGTATGTTACTATTAAAGGTTATACTGATGCTTTGGGAGATGATGATTATAACTTCAAGTTGTCAAAAAAACGCGCTGAGTCAGTTAATGAATTTCTTAAAGAAAATGGAATTGGTGAGAACCGGATTAGAACATTTTCCTTTGGAGAGTCGCAATCCCTTAAAGAAGGTATGAAATGGGAAGATCTTAGTGAAGAAGAGCTTAAGAAATATCGCAAGGTTGAAATCGTAATTTATTTACCAGAATAGTAAATAAAAAAGAGACTGCATTTTGGAATGCAATCTCTTTTTACCTAAATCCAACCAAACCCTACATCAAAATTGTAATATCTTATTATCAATTATCTTCTATACAAATATACGGAATTGATAATACAAGGTTTATGTGTATTTCTGCTCAATTTAGTAGGTGTTTATACGCAAAATGTATGAGTATTTACTACAATCTATACCTTAAAGCTGATACTGCTCAAATAAACTGGATTATTTTAAGAATTTTTCCCTGAGATCATTTATTTGTTCCTGATTTATTGGATTCATATCTCCAAGTGAGCCAGAAAGACAGAATCAGCGATTTGTCAGTGAATTCTGTAATCTTAAGTTTGTTATAGCTTTGAAGAAGCTTTCCACCTCCTGGCATTCAAATTAATTTCTTTATGGCTGTTCTCTTCCATTGCATGCGATACTACCAAGGCTGCACCAAGAGCACTGGAATTCTTTATCTCAGAAGTGAAAACAATTTTATCAGGGAATAGAGATCCCAGTATATGTATAAAGATCTCATTTTTGGAAAATCCGCCAGATACATAGAAGTGTTCCACTCCATCACCATCTGAGGTTATTAGTTTTATTGATTCCGCGGTAAGTAAAGTAAGATCATACATCAGCCTGTGATAGGCTATGGATAAATTTTTGAACTGAGTTAGATCTACACTATAATCAATGTATTCCTTTGGTATTCCCTCCTTAAAAAATATTCTTTCCTGCCTCTTATTCATCAAATATTTATTAAGAAGTGAATCATCTGGGCTAATATCTGTTATGCTGTTTTGTTCCGCTTTGAACCATTGCATGAGTCTTTTAATGTTCATATCATGAATATGACCCATAAAAAACCTTGATGACTTAACCGGGCGGTGATCAACATTCAGGAAATTCAGGCAATCTCTATTTAATTCTTCCGGGGTTAAGGGAAAATGATTAAAAGGATTCATATTAATACACCAGGTACCTGTTGAAATGAGTAGAAATCTGCTTTTACAAGTTCTCATGTAGGGCACGATAGAAGCTGAACTGTCATGTATGCCAATTCCGACATCCAGGCTTTTACCTGCAAACTCAATATTTTCCGTGTGAGAATTTAGCACTGGCTCAGGCAATACAATTCCTTCATCAGCAATCCATTCATGGTAACAATTCTGATCGAAATTCCAAAGGAATGTATGACAGCCAATGGAAGTTGGCTCAGAAAAGACTTTACCTGTAAACAGCCATGATAAATACTGTGGAAAATGAAGCACAGACTTCACCTGACTAAATATTTCCGGTTTATATTTTTTCAACCAGAGTATCTGAATTCCGGAATTTAACAAGTTGCCAAGCGCTGGACTTGCAGTTTTTCTGCAAAATTCTTCCTTACCGCCATATTTATCAAAAAGGGATTCTTGAATATCGTCTGGGATCTCCTTCAGGTAATTGTAAAGCGGTGTTAATCGCTTGCCATTCTGATCAATAAATACCAGCGAAGCACCGTAGGTACAAAAATTGATACCTTTTATTTCAAATTCATCAGACTTGATTAATGCTGACAAGCTTGAAAAAATCCATGCTTCGATTGCATCAATATCATCACATTCAGAATTATCTTCATCGGTGACCTGAATAAATTTCTTTTCCTCCCTATATACTTCATTAAAGCTTGCATCAAAGAGAAGTAGTTTTTTATTGGTCTTACCAATATCAAATATGCCTATAACATTCTTTTTGCCCATGAGAGTTTTTCAGATCATTGTTTTAGTTATTTCTTAATTTTAAAAAAGTATTTTCATACTCCTGTATTACAGCAATATAATCCTCTCCTATTGGTACATTTTCTTTCAGACAATAATAGTCCCAGACTGCTCCAAATAATTTTGTTTTTAGCTCCTCAAGCAATGCAAGTCTTTCAAAATTTGCTCCTTCTTCTTCGTATCTTTTTAAGGTTTGAGTGGGTTCAAGCAAAGCAATTAAGAAAGCCTTTTGTGCAGCGCGTGTACCAATAACGTAGGCACCTATACGGTTAATCGAAGCATCAAAAAAATCCAGCCCGATATTTACCCGTTTCAGGTAGTTATTTCTGACAATTTCAGATGCTATAAGCTGTACATCTTCATTCAGTGTAACCACATGGTCAGAATCCCAGCGTATGGGACGAGTAATATGCAAAAGTATTTCGTCTAGAAATTGGAGGCATGCTGATATTTTATCACCTACCTGTTCAGTAGGATGAAAATGTCCATTATCCAGGCAAATTAATTTTTGGTTGCTAACAGCATATCCCAGATAGAAATCATGAGATCCGACTGTCATGGATTCTACACCTATACCAAATAATTTACTTTCAAGAGCATCTTTCATATGTTCTTTTGGATAATTGATGGCCATTATTTCATCAAGTGATTTCTTTAATAACATACGATGACCGGCTCTATCAACTGGTGAATCCTTCGATCCATCAGGGATCCAGGTATTGTGCACACATGGCGTCCCAAGTTGTTTGCCTATGTCGGCAGCTATTTTCCGGCATCTTTTCAGGTGCTCAACCCAGAAACGACGCGTCTTTTCATCTTTAGAAGACAGGGTAAATCCTTTATCTGCAAGAGGATGTGAAAAACAGGTTGCGTTAAAATCAAGGCCTATACCCTGCTTCTTACACCAATCGATCCATGTTTGAAAATGTTTGGTTTCAATCTGATTGCGATCTACCTTTTCTCCCTTGAAATCTCCATAAATCGCGTGCAGGTTTAGTCGCTGAGATCCCGGCAATAAGGATAATACTTTTTCAAGGTCAGCTTGCATTTCAGCAATGCTCGTAGCTTTTCCCAGATAATTTCCGGTAGCCTGGATACCCCCTCCTGACAAGGATGTATCCAAATTTTCAAATCCACCCACATCATCAGCCTGCCAGCAATGAAGACTAATTACAACATCTTTCATTTTATTAAGTACATCCTCTGTATTTACTCCCAGGATAGCATACTGCTCTCTGGCAAGAGAGTATGCTTTATCAATCAAATCACTTTTTTCCATTGTTTATTTAAAATTTAATATCCTTAATTAATTTGGCCAACAAGATATCAAAAATATGCTTAGCAACCACTAAATACAATCAGAAAGCAGGACTATATTATGATCTTCTACATACTCTAAGAAAGGATTTGAGATCAATTTTGAGATTTCCTTTGCTGCAATTTCAGTACCAGAAGGCTAAATTATTTTAAAAAGCAACATTAGTCTATATAAGTCATTGAGTGAGCAGAAAAGATTTACAATGGAAAGTAGCGTATTCCGATATTTGCAATACTCCAGGTTACTTTTTTAAATTTTAACATTTATTCCTGGCACAAGGACTATTTGTAATAAAGAAACCAAAGAATCCTCCAATGGCGATACTTTTAAGAATATCAATAGATGCAAGTGCATCCATATGTTTGCCTACAGTAAGATAAAAATAAAGAAAACCGGCTATTGCACCAATGACAATAAAAATAAGCGATCTCCTGGTGTGTTGTGAAAGAAGTGTTCTTCGTATCCAGCTGGATTCGGGTTTAATTTCTAATTTCTTAAATTCCATCATAAATATCTAAGTATATAGATACAAAGATATGTATATTTAATTTTCTATCCAATCTATCATGATTTTATAAATAGGACTTGTTTAAGTACAGAAACACCTTATAAACTTTATAAGGCTTCACTTTTTAAAATACACAAGACACATTATCATCATACTCCAGGTCTAACCATTCATTCTTATATTCATTCCAGTATGTTGCGTAATAAGAATCATATTCAATTTCTTTAAATTCGCCATTAGCGTAATAGGCCATCCAACCATCCTGGCAAAAACGATAGGTGTAAAATGTTCCGTCACTGTAACTATAAGTGCATGTAAATTCTTCACCAACGCACTTTTTTTTATCATCGTCTTTATCCTTTTTACAGGAATTAAAACCTATAATAATCATAAATATTCCAAACAGGCGTAATACAAGTCTAATGGATTTCATATCTGTATTATTTAATTAATTAGTATTCCTGATACTCTTTCAATCAACGATATAAATACATCCTATTGAATTAAAATGTGAGATGCATTGTAATGTATGTGAAATATAATTAAAAACATGCATCTGAACAAAACATGATTAAAAAAATCGAGCTTGTTCCTTCCTGGTATTATTGAAATAAAGCAGAAGCTCGATTCAAACTATTCTTATCAGAGTATTTTACAGTTTAAATACTCCAACTTCCAATAAGGTAGGTTTGTTATCAGCCTGATAAACCACACAAGGAATAAACAATGTATTCGACGCAGAATTGTATTTATATCCTTCTACAGGATTTATCATTGATTTGCCTGACAAGGTAACTGCACTTGCATCCAAATCAGTTAAATTTATTTTCAGCAGTTCCGGAGCATATAAATTGGACGCAGGATATTCTGTTACAGGTTTCATGGCTTGACTCATAAGTTTTTGCTGACTTTTTAATGTTCGAGCAGCCTTATTCGTTGCAACAGGCAGTAAAAAGTACAATTGTCTATCTTTTTCGCTGATCATTTTAATAGAAGCTTGCACAGCAGCAGGTGGCAAGTCATTAACATAAACCTTTTTTATTTTTAAATCATTGCCAAATTGAAAACAGACAAACTCTGCATATCTTTTCACCTTTGGACCTGTAACTGTGGATGTTCCTGCAGGAGCATTTGGATCAGCTATCTCATATTCCATTTGGCCCCAAATACTATAGTCACCATTTTCTAATTTCTTTAGGCCGTTCACTATATATTTCTCAGAGAAACCAAATTTATAAGCAGGTTCGGAAGCAAATGTTCCAAGTACAGAACGATTGCCAGCAGCACCTACACTTTTATTGTACGGTATATTTTTAGTCATTGCCTTCATTTCAGCCTGTGTAGAAAGATTGTCTGTGGTTCCTGATTTATCAAGGGTAATTATACCTACTTTTAATACATCCTCGATTCGTGAGTTAACAAGTAGATTTACTCTATCTTCTGTACCAAAAGCCATATCAATATTTATCCTGTTCTTATCAATGGTTCCCAATTTTGTAGCCAGCTGAAAAATCAATTCTCCAGTGTTTGAGCAATACACCACATCAAACATACTCGGATCAGGACCGTCTTTTTTTCCAGCTTTCGCAAAAACAAACAGTTTTCCAATTGATTTGGTGGGATCTTCTTCTGAGATTACGTTTGAACTATATATTAAATTTCTCCTATACTCAAATTTAACATTGAATTGGTTAATAATCTGGTTATCGAAATTGTAAGTGACAAAATCCAAGTCTTTCATGTAGTTGTATTTGTTCTCTTTATCAACAAGGTCCTTGATTCCAAAGAAAGCTGTTACATTTCCAAGTTCTTCATTTATTATATAGATATGATTGAAAAAATACATCTTTTTATTTTGTTCGTAATTCGGATGCCGAGGTTGGAAGTTTTTTGAATTCTCCTTACCAACATAGCCCAGACCATAAGGATCAAAATTCATTGTATAAGTTCCAACATCTACGGTATTGACTTTATATACTTTGTAGTCGTCAGATTTAAACAATTCTGGGTATTTTGTTTTCATCTCTACCAGGGATATTGATGAATAGCTTACATGATTAGTAATATCACCAACATTTTTATCACCACCTGAATTTGTGTAAAATACACTTTCCTGGCCTTTAAAACTTCCTTCCTGATCGAAGGAATAGGTGCAGTACTCATTAATGAGTTCATTAGTGGCCCCTGAAACTAACATTCCGGTTTGATTTAATGTATAGGCTAGCCGCTGTTTTATTACATTTACTTCAACACCTCCATCATCGCTAGCCTCAATAGAGGTAAGAGAGAAATTTGCAGGTTCTTCTTCGTTATATAATTCCTGAGAACTTAAATTGAGCATCAACATGCTTAGACTGACAATAAGAAAATTTTTCACATTCATATTCGTAAGAGATTAATTAGTAAGTATATAATTTAAAAGGATACCAAAATGCAATTTATTATTTTCTCTAATAAGCTATTATATTCTCATGTCTAGCCATGTCATAATAACAATCCTTTATATAAGCATCTCATGAATATTATATTTACTTTAAATATATCTTAAAACCATCTTTTTATCTGAGGCAGAGCAAATGACTTATTAACTATCCCTTTTACATCAATGAAATTGCTGTTTCTGTAAATTCACCTCTGAAATGGTGAGGAATGTTACCTCTTTGTGGTGAGCTATGTTTATATTAAATTGTTTATCAAATAGATAGGGTCGTTGGTGGAAAAAAAATCACCAAAAAATCTGTTTCCCGTATTAATAAACATAAACGTTCAAAATATTTTACGATATGAGAACTTCTACTAAACTTACCACAAAAGGCATATTCCTTAAGAATAACTTGCCAATCGTTTTTATTCTGCTTTTCATATTTCAATTCTCATTCGCAGAAGAAAAATATGACAAAAATTCCTTGGCTAATGATGCGTTATATTCCTCATTTACAAGTGAAATTATTAAAACTAGCCTGGAAGATTGCCAAAATAAAGTAGTGTGGCTTGAAGGAATTGAATTGCTGAGTGCACCTCTTATCTGTAGTTTTTATCAGAAAAACAATTTCAATCCGGTGTGGACCGATGGTAATGATTTAACATCACAGTCGGAGGCTTTAATCGAATTATTCAAAGATTCCTATAAATATGGTTTTGAACCAATCAATTTTGATATTACTACCCTGGAACAGTACAGTAAATTATTAGCGAAAGAAAATCAGGAAAAAAAATCTGCCAAGATAAGGGTTCGTTTTGAATTTCTGATGACCAACTCAATATTTACATTTATGTTGCATCTTACAAGAGGCACAGAATTTTCAAATACTAAGGATGTTTTTATCAGCGGCGATTCATTTCTTGAAAATTTTCCTGGTTTTCTCACCAGCATTACTGCATCAGATAACATAGTTGATGAACTACTCAGACTGCAGCCTGATGATTCAGAGTATATATCCATACAGAGTGAAATGGAGAAAATTGTAATAGAAATGGTGGCCGCAGACAATACTCTAGAAATTCCTGAAATTGAAACTGATTCTGAATCTTTCTCCAGTCTGTTTTCCTACCTATTTATAAGAAAAGGAATTATACAAGAAGAAACTAACATTTCTGATTCTGAAGTATTTATCTCCAATCTTATTGAATTTCAGAATACTATCGGAATAAGACCTACTGGAAAAGTTGATGCTGCTACTCGCAGAGCTGTCACAAACATAATATGGAGCAGATACACAGACCTGGCAAAAGCTCTTGAAAAGATACGTCAGGCAAATAACTCACCTGAAAACTCATTTTTCTTAAAATCGTAATTTCAGGCCATAATCAATAGGGTCTGTATTCGGATCATATGCACTGCCTTTTATTTGTTTCACTTCGTTCTCAGCAGAGACTATATTTTAATGCAATTTATCAATTTTGCGCTTCAATGCAGGAGCTATGTCTGTTTCGTTCAAATGGCAGCTCATCTGATCACTGTACATTTTGGCAATGCAATAATTACAAATGGTGCATTCCGACTTACTTACAGTACTGTTATTCAAATCATTTATAAAATTTGGATTTTCAATAAGGGCTCTCGCAATGGCAATGAAATCAAAACCCTCATTCATAGCCTTATCTATGATATCCATACTATTCATCCCTCCAACAAGAACTATAGGTATGCTTACTGCTTGTTTTATTCGCTTTGCATCTTCCATGAAATATCCTTCTTCAAAAGCAATAGTTGGAATAAGTAATTTTCCAAAAGCCTTTACAAAGAATCGTTTCAGCGGTTCTTTCATAAAATAAGCCATTATATCGGTTGGCATACTTCCCCGCAAAATATACATAGGAGCCTTACTCACAAATCCACCACTAACTACAATAGCGTCTGCCCCGCATTCTTCAATAATCTTTGCAGTTAATATGCCCTCATCTCTGGTAATTCCACTTTTAAATCCATCGTAGGAGTTCATTTTCACCACAAAAGCAATATGCTTTGGAAGTGTATTGCGAATACCTGAAAGTACTTCTCTCATATACCTGCTTCGGTTGCCAAAATCACCACCATATTCATCCTTGCGTTTATTTGTATAAGGCGATAGAAACTGACTGATCAGATAACCATGTCCGGCATGCACCTCAATAGCATCAAATCCACCTTCATCCACTACTTTTATAGCTTTTTTGAAATCTTCAATTGTATTTTTAATGTCGCTTTTGTCCATTCTTTTCGGAAAAGTTGGCCCATACCAGTTAATCCCTCCTTCTGGTGCCAGTGGTTTACCTCCTATTATACTACTATCTGCCATGTTGCCACAATGACCTATCTGAATGGAAATGGCTGCTCCCTCTCTATGCACACTGTTTGATATTTTTTTTAAGCCCGGAATAATGCTGTCTCTTAACCATAGCTGATGCTTAAATGATAAACCACTTTTACTTACTGAGGCATATGCAACAGTAGTCATTCCAATCCCACCTTTAGCTACAGATGTATGGTAATTTGTAAGATCATCAGTTACCTCATGATTTAAGCTCATGCCTTCAAAAGCAGCAGCTCTGATGCTTTTATTACGAAGTTGTAACGGACCTAATTTTGATTCGGTGAAAAAGCTCGATTTATACATAATAGATGCAATTTTTTTCTACAATAACCTTCTTTTGGGTCAAAGATAATTTAATATGCAAAGATGTTTCTTTGTATTTATCGAGACAGATTTAATTGATTAGAATTTGGTTGACTGTGCATCACTCACAATCTTCCTTTGTTTCAAATCCATTAATTCCAAAATTCCAGTTGGATACAATTTCCTTCCATTATTTTAAAATATGAAAACAGGAGAAATAAAAAATAGTCAACTTTGTATCCTATTGATTAATAGAATAGTATTTCTGATTAATATGTTTCATTGCACTCTCTGCACTATGCACAGGTAGCTTACAAGTTTTATCCCGACAAACATAGATTGTTATTTTTTCAGGCACAAGTTTGTCTTTCAGCAATGGCAAAGTACCTTCTTCCTTCCCACCTGAGAAAAATACGTTTGGTAAATAATGCTCATCAAAGTCTTTACGTTTCCGGATACAATCCTTACCCACAATTGCAACCTCAAATGGCTTATCAGCAAACCAGGCCATCAAAATATCCCAGTTGGCATAGTATGGGCTGCCTCGCATTGCATCCTGCATTACATTGTTAAGCATAGCTGAAGATTTTTCAATGTAATCGTCTTTGCTAAAATAGTGCCCAAGTATAAAGAAATTTTTTGCCATAGTTGAATTTCCTGCAGGAATAACGTTATCAGCTATTTCCATTTTTCTGGCTATAAGAGCAGGATCAATATTAGAAGTGTAAAAGAACATACCCGTTTTATTATCATAATAGTGTTCCAGGGCATATTCCATTAAATGTTTTGCTTCCTGCAAATATTTATCATTAAAAGTAGCCTGATACAAAGCCACAAATGCTTCAATAGTAAATGCATAATCGTCAAGAAATCCATTTATGCCTGATTTGCCATTTTTGCAAATTCTATCCAGACGATGATCAGGTGATTTCATCTTTTTCATGAGAAAGTCTGCATTTTTAAGAGCTGCATCTAAAAAATTCTTTTCACCAAAAACCCTATATGCATCTACATATCCTTTCAACATTAATCCATTCCAGGAGGTAAGTATTTTATCATCAAGAGATGGTCGTATTCTTTCTGAACGGGCTTTCAATAAAGTTTTATTTGCTATTGAAACTCTCTGATGAAGTTCAATTTCTGTGATATGGTATTTCTCTGCAAGATATTTTTCGTCTATCACTCTAAAAAGTATATTGTTACCATATTCCCAGTTTCCTTCTTCAGTTATGCTGTAGTAGTCAATTATCAGCGAAGCATCATTCCCTAGAAATTTATAGATTTCATCCTTTGTCCAAACATAAAATTTACCCTCCTCTCCTTCACTATCCGCATCAAGCGATGCATAAAAGCCACCTTCTGCAGAAGTCAGTTCACGTTCAATGAATTCAAGAGTCTCATAAACCACTTCTTTATACCGCAGAATTTTGGTTTGCTGGTATACGGAGGAATACAAACTTACAAGTTGAGCATTGTCATAAAGCATTTTTTCAAAATGAGGTACTTTCCAGACAGTATCGGTTGAATACCGTGCAAAACCTCCTCCTGCCTGGTCATAGATACCACCATCTGCCATCTTATTTAATGTTGTTGTTACAGCATTCAAGGCATCGGAATTATCCGTTAGAAATGCGTAATGCAATAAAAACTGATATCCTACTGGCAAAGGAAACTTTGGTGCCCCAATATATCCCCCATTTTCTTTATCAATGTTTTTCTGCCAGATATTAAAGATATTGTTCAAGTCATCGATGGAATGTTCATGTTTTTCTTCAATTGAAGTAACAATTTCAGTTGTTTGAATTCCCTCTGTTAGCGCCGTAGCTTGTTTCACTGCTTTGTCAGGATTTTTTTCTACAAACTCAATAATTTGCTGAAGCATGGATAACCATTGCTCTTTTGGAAAATATGTTCCTCCATAAACCGGTCTGCCGTCAGGCAAAGCAATTACATTCAAAGGCCACCCTCCTTGCCCTGTAAGCAACTGAACAGCATTCATATATATCTGATCAATATCCGGTCTTTCTTCTCTGTCAACCTTAATTGAAATGAAATTTTCATTCATATACTTTGCAACACTTGTATCTTCAAAACTCTCATGCTCCATTACATGACACCAGTGACAAGCTGCATAACCAATGCTAACAAGAATTAACTTCTTTTCCTTCTTTGCCCTTGCAATCGCTTCTTCCCCCCAGGGATACCAGTTAACAGGGTTGTGTGCGTGCTGTAAAAGATATGGACTACTTTCATGTATCAGTTGATTTGTATATTGATGTTTTTCCACTTGTTTTGATTTTTTGTTTTCCTGTCCGGAACCGCAGGAAATGTTAATGATGATTGCAATTAAAAGAACCTTGAATTTTGATGACCCCATAGAAAAATGTAATCTACCAGTTTTTCTGGTGTACATATTATCATTTAAATTATTCATTTAAGATTAAAGACAAAACAGCAATTTCTTCTTATTGTTTCAGAGCTTACTATCTTTATGGATTCAAATAATAATATGTTCTCTTTTCCCATTCAATACAATGAACCTGTGTTTCGTCCCCCGGCTGAAGCATACTCTGCTATCATTCAAGCTACAATTGGCTGCTCCTGGAACAAATGTGCATTTTGTGAAATGTACACTTCAAAAAAATTCAAAGTAAGAACGTTTGGTAGTTTAAAGTCTGAAATAGAAATCCTTGCAAAAACTTATCCAGATACTAAGAAGGTTTTTCTTGCTGATGGAAACTCCTTTGTATTGTCTGCCAACAGTCTTATTCAAATTCTGAATGAGATAAACTTACAATTCGGAAGAATTCAAAGAATTTCCTCTTATGCCTTACCAAAAGATATTGTGAACAAGTCGTTTCAAGAGCTAAAAGAAATTAGGAGCCGGGGTTTGAAATTACTTTATGTAGGCATTGAAACAGGTGACGATGAGCTTTTGAAAATGTTGAATAAGGGAGAATCTTACAATTCTAATTCAGAAGGAATAATGAAAGCCCACAAAGCCGGTATTGACACATCCATTATGATTCTTAACGGATTGGGTGGAAAAAATTACAGTGAACAGCATGCAATCAATTCAGCGAAAATCATAAATGAAATAGAACCAAAATTTCTTTCCACATTAACTCTTAGTTTTCCTTACGGTCTTGAACATTTTCAGAATAGATTTGATGGATTATTTATTCCCCTGACAATTAAAGAGCTTTTTAGAGAATTAAAAACCTTTATCCAAAACATTACTCAGGATAATATTATTTATCGTAGTGATCACGTATCTAATCAGCTAATTCTTAAAGGCATATTGGCAAGAGATAAAAAAAAGATGATTGAATCCATCGATAAAGCAATACTCATTACTCCCAACGATATTTATCCTTCAAGCTCTGATATTCTATAGCTTATTTCTTATGCAAGAAAAGTAAAGACTTTCTTTTCTATACAGAATTAATTCTCTGCGCATGAATGCTAGATCGCAAAATCCGTAACAATTTGATACATAGATACGTATAGTTAATGGCAAAACTACTTATTAACTTAACTACATCCCTTATGAAAAAAGCAATTATTTCTTTTTCAATTCTATCTTTATTTTCAATTACTGTATTATCACAACTAATTGTTGATCATACTTGTACTGACATTACCCAGATACCACAATCAGCCATTGAACAAGCAAAGCGGGAACTTCATATTGCCTATGGACATACCTCACATGGAAGTCAGGTTACTGAGGGCATGACAGATCTTGTCGGTTTTGCCAATGGCGGTGGCCGTGGAATAAGTTTTTCCACAGATATGTTGGCATGGAATAACGGAGGCACTGACGATGCACTGGATTTAGATGATTACGCAATGGGTGGCGATGTTGGGTATTGGCCTGACTGGTACAACAACACAATTGCCTATCTTGATGATCCGGACAATTCAGATGTTAATGTTATCATATGGTCATGGTGTGGCCAGGTTGGAGACAAGTATGAGAATGGTCATCTGCTTGATGAATTCCTGGCACCTATGAGTCAGTTAGAAAATACATATCCTAATGTTACTTTTGTATACATGACAGGTCATCTGGATTACTGGGGAAGGGAAAATACAAATGCAGCAAATGATTCTATTCGTTCTTATTGCCAGAATAACAACAAAGTATTATTCGACTTCGCTGACATTGAAAGTTATGGACCTGACGGCACTATTTATAAGAACGATGGCGACGATGCATGCAATTATTATGATTCCGGCGACAATATAATTGGAAACTGGGCTCAGGAATACCAGAATACCCACACTGAAGGAGTAGATTGGTTTACATGCGGATCGCAACACACCGAGCCTTTCAATGCCAATTTAAAATCTTATGCAGCATGGCATTTGTTCGCATCACTTGGCGGCTGGAATTATACTCCTCCACCTCCTAATCCGGTTGGCACAAAAAACATTGAAACAGCTCATAAAGGACTTATTTACCCAAATCCTGCAAATGATCAGGCAATATTCGAGATTATTGCAAGCATTCAATCTGGTATCAGAGTTGACCTGATCAATATAAATGGTGCAATCATTGAAAGCAACATATCCCCTTTTAGCTCTTATGAGAAACTAGTTTTTAAGATTGATACAAAAAATTTAAATCCCGGAGTTTATTACCTTAGTGTTACATCAGATACCAAAAAAGAATCTTATAAGCTCATGGTCGTACAATAAGTAATAAATCGAAAATACTTCAACAGGCAGGCTATCCCAGATGGCTGCCTATTTTTATGCATTACTGAGTTTTATCATCAATAAAATTTATCTTTATTTTATAAGTTTCAACATTTTGCACGTTTTAAAGGAAATATTGCAGACTACAATATTCTATTGGAATACAAGGCATGGAAACATTTCGGATTTGGATTGGGTTTGAATGCATATGTTTTAAAAATTAATACTGTCAGCGAAAAAAATAACTTTTTCGACTTTGCCGGCGAGGTGAAAATGGATTATACAGGCTTAATGATTTACGCCAAATATTCATTTTAAAGATTTGCTAATTTCGGTCAAAGATTTGAGATATTAAATCCCTGTATTTATTGTTTAGTACACTTCTTTTCAATTTAAGGGTTGGTGAAAGTTCTCCTGTAACCGGAGTCCATTCATCTTTCACCAGTTTGAAACGATTTATCTGCTCATCTTTTCCCAATGAGCTATTTAACTCTTTCACAATGTTCCTGTAATGCATTTGTACATCCTCATTTGTCACAATAGCTTCAGGTGATAATTCATTGATATTATTTTCATTACACCATGTTCTAAGTTCTTCAAAATTTGGAGATATCAATGCAGATGCATGCTTCTCACCTTCTCCAATAACTATGAGTTGTTCAATAAACATAGATTCTCTAAAATGATTTTCAATGGCTTGTGGAGAAACAAATTTTCCATTTGAAAGTTTGAACAATTCCTTTTTCCTGTCAGTAATGCGTAAAAATTTATTGTCAACCAATTCTCCGACATCTCCTGTATGAAACCATCCATCTTTATCAATTGCTTCAGCGGTAGCTTTCTCGTCTTTGTAATAACCAATCATTACATTAGATCCCTTACAAAGTATTTCGCCATCTTGTGCAAGCTTAAGTTCTACATTTTCTATCAGGCAACCAACAGTTCCAAGCATCATATCTTCAGAATTTTCCCTGTTAATAGTAATTACAGGTGATGTTTCTGTAAGTCCGTACATATTTAAAAGCTTAATGCCTGCTGCCCAGAAAACCTTTTCTAAACGAGTCTGAAGGGCAGCACCACCTATCCCTATTGATAATACATTACCCCCCATTGCCTCCTGCCATTTACTAAAAATAAGTTTACGTGCAAGCTTAAGTTGTATCTCATACCAGACACCATTCTTACCATTAAGTTCATATTTAAAACCCAGGTCAAGAGCCCAGTAAAACAAATTCTTCTTAACTCCTTTTAATTGCTTGCCTTTGGAAACAATTCTATCAAATACTTTTTCAAGTATTCTCGGAACGGCACCAAATCCTTGTGGCTTAATATCCTGTAAATCGCGTGCAATGGTGCCAAGATTTTCTGCATAGTAAATACTGCATCCTGAATATTGAGTCTGGTAAATTCCCATACGCTCTCCAACATGGCAAACCGGTAATATACTAAGGTACTTATGGTTTGGCTTAAGCTTAAAGACACCCGCAACCGATATGGAGTTACTGACAAGGTTTTGGTGAGAGAGCATAACTCCTTTGGAAGTTCCTGTTGTACCTGAGGTATAAATCAATGTTACACAATCCAAAGGATTGATAGACTTTTTAATCTTTTCCAGCTCTTCACTTTTGTCTGTATTCTTTTTTCCAAGTTCAAGAACTGTTTTCCAGTTTTCAGTATCTGGAATATCGTCAAATGAATAAACTTTCTCTACTTGTTTTTTCAATACAGGGAGTTTCTCAATTTTCTGCAAAACTGTCTGGTCAGAAACAAACAGCATTTTCGCCTCAGAATGATTCAGAAAGTATTCGTATTCAAAGGATTGTAGAGTAGTAAATAGAGGGACATGTACAATTCCCAGCTGTGCCAAACCCATATCAATAAAATTCCATTCTGGTCTTCCATTTGAGATAGTAGCAACCTTGTCGCCTTTTTTTAATCCCATTGCCATCAGTCCATAGCTGATGTAATTGCTGTACAAAATATATTCTTTAGCACTGTACTTTATCCAATTGCCATTCTGTTTTCCCGCAAGTGCATCTTCTTTTTCAGAGAATAGCTCCTTGTAGCGGTCTAAGAAATCAAACGTTCTTGTTACTTTCATGTGTTTTATTCTTTAGTTCTTTGATGTTTCCATCGCCTGTGCGACCATAGGTAATACTCAGGCTTTTTGATTATTATTTGTTCAAGAAAGCGCATGTATTTTTCAGTAAGTTCTCCTGGTTTTGTATTACCAGTTTCTTCTTCTAAAACTTTAAGTTCTACAGTGTAATATCCTCTTTTAATGCGTTGTACATCAAAATAAATAACTGGTAATTTATAACGTCTTGCAAAAAATTCAAGTCCTTGCATACAGGCAGTATCCTGGTTAAGAAAGGTCATCCAATAGGCTGCTTTTGGATTAGAAGGACTTTGGTCTGCTCCGAAAAAAAAGCTTGCCGGAATATTGCGTTCAGTTCTAAAAGCTTCACGTATGCCCTTTAGTGAAATCAATTTTGTACCCAATTTACTACGACTATCTTTAATATACTGATCAAGGTACTTGTTGGATACAGGAGTATAGAAAGCATACAGCTTATGCAACATCTGCTCAGGTCCAATTATTATTCCCCATTCCCAATTCGCATAATGTGCTCCTACCGAAACCACATCAATCCCTTTTTTGTAATAGTTATTCATCAATTCAGGATTAAGGAAAATGTATCGCTTTAATAAGGACTTTTTCGATATTGTAAATCCTTTTATTCCCTCAAGTAAAATATCACACAGATGATGGTAAAATGCTTTCTCGATCTTTAATCTTTCAATATCATTTTTTTCAGGGAATGAGTTTTTGATATTTTGTCTGACAATCTTTCTTCTATACCTGGCGACAAAATAAAAAAGATAATAAAAAATGTCAGAAAACAGGTATAGCAGGCCAAAAGGTATTATGGTAAATAGTTTAATGAAAAATAATAGTATGTAGTAAGATAATCTCATGCCTAAAAAATCAAAAAAGTTTATTCAATAACAAAATGCTTAATCCCTGCCAGTATATTTTTATAAACGAGGGTACCAAAATAAGAAGTTTTTGGGATAAATTCTTTGATAATCCAATCTTCCTGATTATATATTCCTAACTGACTATGAAGTTTAATACTTTTCCTATCGATAGAAAACTCCAGTTTATCAGGAGTTAATCGCATTCCCTCTCCAATCGCTTTAAGGTAAGCTTCCTTAATTGTCCAGAATCGAAAAAAATTATTTGATTTTTCAGCAGGTTTTTTATTGATATACTCTATCTCCAACTTCGTCAGATTTGTTTGTATGAGTTCGTCAATATCTGGCAAATTTCTCTTTTCCTCTATATCTATTCCCAGTTCATTAAACTTTGTGAAAGCGTAAACACAAATATTGCCAGAATCTGACATATTGAAATATACAGGATTTTCATTTGCAACAAAAGGTTTTCCTTTTTTCTGTCTTGAAATAATAATTTTTGAAGTTTGAATATTCAGATAATCAGCTAATAATAAGCGTAATATTCCCTGACATATAATGTATTTGTTTTGGTCATCCTCAAATTTGAACCAACCTACCTTCTGCATAGTTTCCATATCCAATATCGATTTGCATAAGTCAAGCTTATTCTGATCAGGCTCTAATGATACTTGCCAGATATGGACATCACTATTACTTAGAGAAGTAAATTTTTGTCTATCGGAAAAACTTGTAGAAATGGAGGTAATATTATTTTCAAACAGCATTCCTATTCAAGTGAACCATTTTGAAGTTCTTCAGTAAGCATTTTAAGTAATTCCTCTTTATTGTCTCTACAGAATAAATGAGAGCCCTGCACCTTTCTAAAAGTAAATTTTGATGCCGTATGCTTTTCCCATCCTTTGATTTGATCTTCCTGAAAAACAGTATCATTTTCTCCGGCGAAGGCAGTCAGAGGACAATTAAGAGGATCATCATCGTAATAGGTATATTTCTTTCCTAGTAAGATGTCAGCTCTTAAAGAAGGAAGCATTTCATTGAAAACTTCCTGGTTTTCCAACACAGAATCAGGTATTTCAAGCGATCTGAGATGATTTTTTATGTTGGGGATATTCTTTTCCATATATACCTCATCATCGTTAATAGCATCCAGAAATTTGAAGGGACTAACCATATGTGGTGCTCTCCATCCACCAGTCAAAAATTTCACAGGATGAACATCCATCTCCTTACGAAGGTACCTGGTAAGTTCCAGTGCAATACCTGCACCTGAACTATGGCTATAGAAAGCAATGGGCGCAGTCAATAGTGGTTCCATTACTTCAGCAAGTTTTTTAACTAACTCAAAAACATCATCATAAGCCTTTTCATTTCCTCTCTCTTCCCTTCCAGGAAATTGCACTGCACAGACTTCTATGTCTTCAGGAAGTAATTCATGCCAGCTGCTAAATACAGATGCGCCACCAGCAAAATATGGCAAACAGAATAAGCGTAGTTTAGGTTTTTTTACGATTTTATTTCTAATAATCCATTTATCCAATTCAGATTTTACCTCATCATCAGTTCCGGAAGAAGATCCTTGTCCCATGATCTCGTCGACTACCTGGGCAGTAATTTCAATCATGGAAGGACCTCGCATAATTTTCATCATCGAGTAATCAATTCCAACATTGCTTTGAATCCAGTTTCTAATTTGATTTGCCATCAATGAGTCCAGACCATATTTAGTAACCGGTTCGTTAGAATCCAATTTATCTGCAGTAGTACCAATTACTCTTCCGAAAGTATCTTTCAATCTTGCAAGGAATATTTCTTGTTTCTCATCATCTTTGGCTTCCAGAATGGCAGTTTTAAGAGCATCATCAGCCGATCCTACACCTGAGCCACCCGCCAGTTCTTTCTCATTCACCAAATGCTCAAAACGACTCGATGTAGCAGAATGAGGGAAAAATCCACCAATCATTTCCCAGTCTGAATCGGTGGCTACTCTTTGCACAGGATTTGTAAGGAGCATTTGTTCTAATACTTCACATGCCTGTTGCAATGAGAAAGCTTTCCATCCCTGCTTGTACAATAAGCCACCAACGTTTCCTGAACGAGCTACAAAACCTACATCACCGATAACACCCCAGTTAATAGTCATAGCTGGTAAACCCAGGGATCTTCTATAATGAGCAAAATTATCAAGGAAACTATTTGCCCCTACATAACTAACTTGTCCAGGATTACCATAAATCGCCGATATAGAAGAATAGTTTACGAAATGATCCAATTCCATATTTAGGGTAGCTTCATGCAATAGCCAGCATCCTAGAGCCTTTGGTACAAATACTTTCATGTACCTATCATAATCAATTTCCGGAATACTTCCATCATCCAATACCATAGCGGCATGCTGAATACCCTTTAAAGGAGGCATATTTTTCTTAATATGGGCAAAAACTCTTTCAATATCTTGCTTATTGGCTACATCACCTTTAGCAAGTTCAACATGAACGCCCTTCGATCTCATATTTTCGACAAGAGCTGCTTCCTCTTTTGTTTTTGTACCACTTCTGCTAAGAAGCACAAGGTTTTTACAACCTTTTTTTGTCATCCAATCAGCTACTGATAAACCAAATCCGGATGCACCACCAGTAATCAAATAAGTTGCATCTTCATGGAACCTGATTTTAGCAGGAGGAGCAATACTTACTTCTCCTTCCATCGAAACAATGATCTTCCCTATATGTCTTGCAGCAGCCATATATTGGAATGCATCGGCAAGTTTAGCTATCGGGAAAACTTTTATCGGATGGGCCGGGAATTTATTTTCCACAAAGAAATCGATAGATTTCTGGAATAGTTTGCCACCAAACAGTTCTTTCTGTTTAAACAAACGATCTACATCAACTCCAAAATATGTAAGATTATTTCCGAAAGGTTGTAAACCAAGTTTGCTGTTCCGGTAAATATCAGTTTTCCCAATTTCTACAAAGCGACCGTATGCAGCCAAACATCTTATGCTTTTGTAAATGGCTTCTCCAGAAAGAGAATTCAAGACAACATCAACTCCTTTTCCATTTGTCCTTTCCATTATCTCATCAGCAAAATCAAGGCTTCTGGAATTCAGAATATTTTCAGGTTTAACTCCTATGCTAACAATGTAGTCTTTTTTCTCCTTGTTACTAACTGTAGCATATACTTCAGCACCAATAGAATTGGCAATATGAATTGCTGCAATTCCAACACCACCTGCAGCTGCATGTACCAAAACCGTCTCTCCTTTCTCCAGTCTGCAATGATGGACAAGTGAAAAATACGCTGTTGTATATACCACTGGCAAACTAGCCGCTTCTTCCCAGGAAATGTGTTTGGGCTTTTGAATTACATGGCAGGCTTTTGGATATGAAAATCCACCAAGACATGCCGGAGCAGTTGCCATCACTTCATCACCTACTTTAACCGATTTAACATCTTTCCCAATTGCGGAAACTATGCCGGCACATTCAAGTCCAAATGTCCTGCCAAACAATCCTCCTTCAACAGCAGCATCGGTAAGCAGACCCATTGCTATCATAATGTCACGAAAGTTCAGAGCTGAAGCTTTCACTTTTATTTCTACTTCATCTGAAGCAATAGATTTCCTCTCTGAGGCTCTCAGCACCAGGTTATCCAATACACCATATTCAGAAATGCTGGCTGTATAAGCTGAACCTTCAGCAGGAACAGAATTATAGGCTCGCTGGGCTATGTTTTCTGTACTAATGCGTTCTAGTTTGTTAACGTACCTCTTTCTTCCTCTGAAGGCAAGTTCATCAACACGATCGGATGCAAATATTTCCTCAATAAATACATCAATTTCATCATCCTGCACAGGACTACTGAAATCAACCATGGTTGAAATGTAATTTGGAAATTCATTAACTACTACCCTGCTGACTCCTCGTAACCCTTCCTGTGACATATTTACTGTAACTGGCACACCAGCTATAGATTGAGCACCACTTGATAATATCCAGATAGCAGGATTCTCATTGAAATTGGAAGTATTAAGTTTCCTCATTAGGTTCATAAGCATTATAGAGCCTGATTCTTCGGCTTTTACAATGCTTTCTGCGTTTAGTTCATTGTTGGTGATAGCATCTAAACCCCAGGCATAGATTATTCCCTGAAAGCCTCCATCTGCAATGACAAAGTCAATTACTTTATCCACATCTTTCTGTGAAATTTGATTTACCTGGTATTCAGTTTCAGAGTTCTTTTTAAAACCATCTCCTCTTTTAACAAAAATGCAATTCTTATTAAGAGCTGATAGTTTTGAGGAAACCTTTTCGGAAATTCCTTTTTCATCAGCAAAAACAATCCAGCTAGCTTCTTCAGTTTTTGCTTTATTTTCTTCTTCCTTAAATGATATTTCCAGCTTCTCGGCCCGTGCAAGAATTATGCTCTGACAAGAAGAATCATTCTTTTCAAAATCACTATAATATGCAACTTCAGAATAGTTATTTTTCTCCAGTACAGATTTCCATTTTTCAGGAGGCATGGTAGCATGTTCTGTTCTTATCTCAGAATCTTCAAAGAGCCACCAACCTTCAGTCATTCCAAATATAAAATCGAGATAAACCGGTGAGTTTGTAACTTCAAGCATCATAAGAATTCCTTCAGAGGCCAACAATTTCTGCACATTTCCAAGGGTAACACTTAAATTACGTGTAGCGTGAATAACATCAGATGCTATAATAATATCAAATGAATTCGTGTTGAATCCCTGATCTGCAGGATCCTTTTCAATATCCAGAATTTTATATTGAATAAAAGGATAATTGTTAAATCTCTGCTGGGCTTTCAGCATAAACATATGCGAAAGATCTGTGAAAACATATTCTGTTCTGTCAGATGGTAATAATGGCAATATAGCTTGTGTCATACCGCCAGTACCTGCTCCTACTTCCAAAATTCTTAAAGTTTGATCTTCGGGAAGATTCTTAATTAATTCCGATATGGATCTGGAAGCAATGTTATTGTATTTCTTGAAGGCAAAACCTTCTACATAATATTTAACAATAGCATCCCACTGGTCTTCAGGGAATATTAACTCAATAGGATCAACATTTCCTTGCAGTACGCCCTGAATCTCAGGACCGCATCTGCCAAGCAGGGTTGATTCATGATGAAATTCCGGATACTTCTTGTTCAATTCTTGCATCCAGGCATAAATATCCTTTTTAGCAGGAGTTTTAACGATTTCATATTTGCCATTTTTGCCTGTTACAATTCCGGCATTTTTTAGAAGGACAAACATGTGGTTGAAAAGACGATGATGGTCTTTGATCACATCCATTTCTCCGATCAGAGCTTCAACATCTATTTTAACTCCCTTTTTAAAATTCAAACCCATACTTTCCAATGCATGGTATATATAGGCTATTGTAAGTTTATATTGTTCGGGTTCATACTGTTTGTAATATTCATCTTGTTCACGCCTATCACGAACCTCTTGAATTGTCTCCTGAACTCCCTTATGAATGGATAGTGGATTGGGAAGATAATTGCCTGGGTTTCTTCTTAACAACTGGTCAGCACGAGGTTTCATGTTCCACTTATACTCATAAAACCATTTTTCCTGTTCTCCTCCCTGCTCACCACGTGATCCTTTTAAGTACTGAGATTTAAAGCCATGGAATTCTGCAATCAGGCTTCCATCTGTATCAAAAATCCATAATTCGCCCAAAGCATATTCATCGGTCCATTCCCTCAATTTACCATGTACATACATTTTAAAGGATGAGGGCTTTTTGTAGAATTTAATTTTATCGATATGCCTTGGCACATATACTCCCATTTTTCTACTCAGATCTGATCTTTCGTTGAAAATCCCAAACACGGTTTGAAAGCAACTGTCAAGCACTCCAGGATGAATATTGAACTGGAAGAATTCTGAATGTATGCTTTCATGTACTTCTATTTCACTAAGCGATTCCCAATGTCCGTCACTTCTCCAGAGTTTCTTAATGGCCCTGAAAGTTGGGCCGAGGTATAATCCACTTTCCAGTAATTCGTCATGCATGGGTTTTACTTCAACCGGAATTGTTGTTCGGGTTCGAATATCATCAAGATCAACCGGAATTGCTTTAAACTTATCGCCTATATGGTTCATTTTACCATTTGAACACATGGTCCATTGGGCTTCTTTTCCTTTTGGTCGCGTATAGAGAAAATAATCACCGCTATCGTGTGAGATATCGATTTGTATTTGAGGAGGCTCACCTGAATCGGGAAGGAATAAGGCATTTTCAAAGTTTAGGTCTTCAATATATTCAAACTTCTCACCAAAGGAAGCCTGCGCTGCTCCAATAACCAGGTCAATATGACCAGCACCTGGAAATACAATGGGTCCCTGTACCTTGTGATCTTCAATATAAGGGTATGTTCTTTTGTCAAGATCAACATCCCATAGTATATTGTTGCTTTCACGAGCTGAAGAAACTTGTTTCTTCAGATGAGGATGGTATTCTATTTTCCCTATTCTTACTTTTTTTCCTTCCTCGGTTTCAATCCAATAAGATTCTTTCTGCCAGGGGTACCTTGGTAATTCAACCTTAGCATGACCTTCTCCATAAAATTTCTTCCAATTTACCTTGCATCCCCAGGTATGAAGAGTTCCTACCGATGAAAGAAATACTCTTTTCTCTGATTCTTTTCTTCTGATTGAAGGGATAACAAGACCCTTTTTCTTATTTGAGTTTAACAAATCATTGATACCAATAGCATGAATTGGATGAGGACCCAATTCAATGAATGTGTCAAATCCATCATTAATCTGTGCTTCTATGGCTTTGGTAAACAATACCGGTTCACGAACATTCCTGAACCAGTAAGCAGAAGTTAAATCTTCTCCTTTTACAATTCTGCCTTCTACAGTTGAATAAAACGGAATTCTTGTAGGCTTGGTTTTAAATTTTCCAAGGGATGAAAGGAGTTCATCCTTCAGGGGTTCCATATGATGGCTGTGAAATGGAACATTAACAACCAGTAACCTGTGAAAAATATCTTTTTTATCAAGTTCTTCAGCAATTTCTTCGATCACATCTGTATTACCTGATAGAGCTACCATTGAAGGACCGTTTACAGCACCTACAGATACTCTGTCTTCCTTTCCTTTTATTAGTTTTTTTGCTTCCTCATGTGATATACCAACAGCCAGCATTCGCCCCTTATCGGTAGCCTTAAATTGAACACGGCTACGATGGAATATCAAAAGTACTGCCTGCTCCAATGTCAAAGCACCTGACACATAACCAGCTGCCACTTCTCCAATACTATGACCAATAACTGCTTTAGGCTCAATGCCCATATCCTTCCACATTTCATACAAAGCAATCTGGATAGCAAATATGGAAGGCTGACTAATATTTGTATCACTTATTCTCGAATTTTCCTCATCCTTTGTTAATTCTTCGATGAGAGACCAGTCAGCATGTTTGGATAGCAATTTTGCTATTTTCTCAACATGATGTTTGAAAAGTGGTTCTTTTTCAAGAAGTTCTCTCCCCATACCCCACCACTGAGGTCCCTGGCCAGAGAAAACGAATACTATTTTATCTTTTATCTCATTGCTTCTGCCTTCAGCAATTTCAGTAAGTGTTTCGCCATTTAGATAAACCTGAAGATTTTCAGCAAGTTCTTTTTTGGATTCAGCAACAACAGCAAGACGAATATCATGATGAGAACTTCGAACAGCAGAACCATTGCATATATCGCTAAAATTGCTTGTATTATTTTTGTCGTTAAGAAATTCAATGTATGACTGCACAAGAGAAGTAAGTGCATCATTGCTTCTTGCAGAAAGTGTACAAACCAGGGGTCCTTTATTATCTAATGATTGGGTCTCTTTTTTTGGATTATACTTCTGAAGTATAATATGCACATTTGATCCACCGAAGCCAAATGAATTTACACCACCAAATTGCAAATTATCTTTTTTTGAAGGCCATGGAATGGCTTCTGTTGGCACTTCCAAATTGTATTCTTCAAATCGGATATTAGGATTTCCTTTTTGGAAATTGATATTTGGTGGAATTATACCCTTTTTTAGAGCCAATGCCATTTTAGATATTCCAGCAATTCCAGAAGCAGGTTCTAAATGACCAATATTTGATTTGATAGAACCAATGTAACATTTGTCCTGCCTGTTTTTACCAATAATTTTTCCAATGGAATTGGTTTCTATAGGATCACCAACAAAGGTACCTGTTCCATGCGCTTCTATGTACTGTACATCAGATGGACTTATTCCGGTACTTTTGTACGCTTCTGTTAACAATGCTTGCTGTGCAACAGGATTTGGCACTGAAATACCTTTTGTAGCACCATCCTGATTAACTGTAGTTCCACGAATTACTGCATAAATATCGTCTTCGTCTTTCTCAGCCTGGGAAAGAGGTTTTATAAAAACTAAACCTGCTCCTTCTGAACGAATGTAACCATTACTTCGTTCATCAAAAGAATAGCATGTTCCATCTGGTGAAAGAA
Organism: uncultured Bacteroidales bacterium; assembly: GCA_964456285.1. Lineage (GTDB taxonomy): Bacteria > Bacteroidota > Bacteroidia > Bacteroidales > UBA10428 > UBA10428. Next base: position 20,105 of record CAYWBC010000016.1, on the reverse strand, counting down.
ATCCACCTTTACTAAATCCCATTTCTGGTTCAGGCTTCAATATAGAATTTACGCCTCCGGCAAAAGCAGCATCAGCATCGCCTTCCCAAATTGAACGACATGCAAGGTGAATTGCATTTAATGAAGATGAACAGGCTGTATCAATTGCAAAGCTGGGTCCTTTTAAGTTATAGAAATAGGATATTCGGTTAGCGTTTATACAAAGCGCTGAACCAACGTTTGTATGAGATCCAATGTTTACTCTTTCCTGAGGTGTATTCTGCAAATCACCGTAATCATGAGCAGAAATTCCAATAAATACTGCTGTCCGAGAGCCATCCAGATCGTTAAGGCTTAATCCTGCATCTTCTATTGCTTCATATGAAACCTCAAGGAGCATTCTCTGCTGAGGATCCATCCTGGAAGCCTCAAGAGGAGATATGCCAAAAAATCCAGCATCAAATTTGTCGATATCCTTTATAAAACCACCACGTTTAACACTAATTTTTCCAGCTCTTCTGAATTCAGCAGCAAAAAATGATTCAACATCCCATCTGTCAGAAGGAATGGTTTGAATGGCATTCTTTTTGCTTATTAATAAATTCCATAACTCCCTAGGTGAGTTGACTTCGCCCGGAAATCGGCAACCCATACCAATTATTGCCAGGGGCTCTCTATTATCTCTATTCATGTTTATTGATAAAAATTCTAAAAATCTGATTGTAAAAAAAGCAAATACTTATTGAAACATTGCTAAATTAATTAAGTCTGAATAAAACTTAATAGTATAAATGAATATCACAAAAAATCAATCTAAAGCAATTGATTTTTCAGTTCAGAATATAATCTAATGGAAACTTTCATGTTGGGTATTGAATGGATAAAGTTTTCAAATATAATTCCTTGTAATTACAAGAAAGATATTTTGAAAATTATTTAATTATTTTCACTTCAACAGCATTTAATCCTTTCTGACCTTTTATTGTCTGAAAACTCACTTTATCATTTTCTCTTATTTCATCAATCAGCCCACTTACATGAAAAAAGATACGTTCCCCAGTGCCTGAATCATTAATAAATCCAAACCCTTTGCTTTCGTCGAAGAAGTTTACAGTTCCGCTCCGATTGCCATCATCATCATCTGTGGTTTCTTTTTTCGGGATACCTATTTCAATGTCTTCTGCCTTAATCTTCTGCTTTTTCATAGGATCTGGTGGCTCAGATGTAATATTCCCATGCTCATCAACATAAGCAATCATATCATCAAGACCGCTTTTACCAGGATTAGCCTTTCTTTCTTCTTTCTTTTTTTCTTTGTCCTTCTTTTTCTTCTGCTTTATCTTTTCTCGTTCCTTTTTATTCCACGTTTGTTGTGATTTACTCATTTTATGTTCTTTATTGCACAGTTATTAAAAACAAAAAAAGCTCCATCTTTGTGGAGCTTATGATTAAGCTATATATATTGTTATAGTAATTATACTAGTTTAACATTTACAGCATTTAATCCTTTTTTACCCTGCGTAAGTTCAAATGTAACTTCATCATCCTCATTGATCTTGTCAATTAAGCCACTCACGTGTACAAAATGTTCTTCACCGGTTTCATTGTCTTTGATAAATCCAAAACCTTTGGACTCATTAAAAAATTTTACTTTACCTTCTTTCATAATTTGATTTTAAATAATAATATGGCAAAATTATAAATTAATATACAACAAAACTGATTTTTTTTCAATTTTATTCATATTTCTATTTATTCATATGCAATAAATGCAAATGGGAAATTTGTATCTTGTCTTAAATCATCTCCTAACTCTTTCATATCTTCATCTCCAAACCTATAAAACCAGCTCACTTCAACTATAGCTCCTTTCATACAAACTTGCTCAAGTTCATAAAACAACTCCTGGAAAATTCTGGCCGAAGATGAGTTTATGAAATCCATTTTAAACTCAAACTTAATTTTGTTGCCAGGATTACGCACGAATTCAAGTACGTTATCAAAAATTGGCGAATAAAAGTCAAATGAATTTGCCGGCAATGAACGCCCACTTATCTTAAAACTTGCCTTCTTTGGAATAAATTCTATTGCCGGAGTATCATAACTTCCTTTTAATTTTATGCTTTTGCTCATATAGTTAATTTGGTCATTCTATCTAAAACTAAATTAATAAAAGATGATCAACTAAAATAATTATTATTCTTTACTTACAAACAACCGTTACACCAACTATTATCTATTATTCAATATTTATTTTTAAATTTAATCTAAATCAATCCTGCAAATGCCATGAAGAGAATTCTTTTTCAGGCTATAAATCTTATATTGTTTCTACTTTTGATTTCTTCTTACTCTGTTAAACCAGATAATAATATTGTCTGGTATGGAGCAATTAAATATGAGGGTGAGAAAATCAGTGGTGTATCAATAAAAGTATATGAAGATGGCAAATTAGTTAAGAGCGCTGTAACAGGCCGTAATATTGGGTATGGTTTTCTGCTAAACTTCAATACAAATTATGATATTATAATTTCTAAAGAGGGTTTTCTTAAAGAAACAATTCAAATAGATACTTATGTTCCTGAAGAAGTTATCTCTTTAGGTGATGAAATTTCCTGGGAACCTGATATTTTCATCTATAAAATAGCACCTGGTTTAGATATTGATGAATTTGAAATACCTCTCGAGCGTTTTGTTTATAGCGTTGAGTTTTGGCGTTTTATAGAGAATACTGACTATTCTAAACAGGTCAAACCTTTTCTTAATAAAGTACTTGATGAGATTGAAAATCAGAAAAAAGAAGTCTATAAAGCTGAAATAGTCAGAGCAGATTCACTATTAATTTCCAAGAATTACGAAGAAGCAATTCTTGCATATCAACATGCTGAAAGCTTTTCCAAAGAAGATTCTTATTCCAAAACTCAAATTAAAACTTCAAAAAAACTACTTAAAAAGCAGCTTTCAGCGGAAGAAGGATATGAGAGAGCCCTGAGTAAAGCTGATGAGTATTACAATAATGATAAATTAAAATCAGCCATTGCTTATTACCAGAAGGCTCTAATATATAAACCTAAAGAAACATATCCTCTTGACAAATTGTATGTTATCGATTCAATACAATCTTATCAGTGGATTGAACTCAACAATCAATTTGATAAATATGTCGCAATGGGTGATTCCATGTTTTCTGTTGAGAATTTTGAATTCTCAAAAACAGGTTTTACTAATGCCTTGTCATTATTTCCTGATAAGATTTATCCTCGAATAATGCTTGATAGAATTGATAGCATTGAAAACATTAAACAAGTTAATGAAAAGAAGATTGCTTACGAGGTATCTGATGCAATTATTCCTGATAGTGCGGTTTCCCCCATTGCGAATGCGGATATAGTTTTTGAAGAACTGATTAAAGAAGCAGATAAAGATTATAATGCAGGAAATTATGAGTTGGCTATTACTTACTATCAAAAAGCTTTGGATGAAAAACCGAATGACAGATTTGCCAGAAAACGTCTAAAAGAGATTGAAAAAATTCTGGGTCAAGCAGATGAAACTGAAACTGTTGAATTTGCCAACAATATAAATTTACCTGTAGAAGAAAAAAACACAGCGAAAAGCATTATTGTCACCGACGAAAGCAAAGATGAAAGTTTGTCAAGACTAAGAGAAGTTCTGACAGAAAAAATTAAGGAAGGAAATAAAAGTGCAACATCTGAAATCCTTGAAGAAATAGCCGTTGTTTATCAAAATGATTATAACCTGGGGAAAGCGTTAGATTACTTCAATCAATCGCTTGAAATAAAACAAAACATTGGCGATAAAAAAGGTGAAGCTGAAATACTTAGCAATATTGCTGGCGTAATGTACGATTCCGGAAGTTATGACGAGGCAATTCTAAATTTTGAACGTTCTCTGGATCTTGCAGAAGAAATTGATGATAAGAAACAGAGCTCTGAAATATTTAAAAACATTGCTACAGTATATGAAAATACTTACCGATATGATGAAGCCATTGTAAATCTGAAAAAATCTCTGGAAATTAAGGTAGAAGTTAATGATAAGCCAGGCCTTAGCGAAGTGCATAAAAATATAGGAAATATATATTATGAACAGAACAAATTCGATATGGCCATCAAAGAACTTGAGAAATCCATTAAGATTGATGAACAATTAGATAACAAGGAGGAATTAGGTGCCACATTCAATAACCTGGGAGCTGCCTATTACAATGCAGGGCAATATGATGAAGCCATAAGTTATTATGAGAAATCGCTTGACGTTACAGAAGAAACAAACAATCAACGAGACAGATCAATTGCCTTAAACAATATTGGAAACATCAATTTTGACTTCAGCAAATTTACAGAAGCAATTGATTATTATGAGAAATCACTGGAAATAAAAACCGAATTATTTTTCAAAGAAGGTATGGCTGTCACCTTGCATAATATTGGAAATTCATATTTTAAAATGAAGGAATATGCTTCTGCAATTGAATACTATACCGCAAGTCAGGACATTGCCAAAGAATCAAATTATTTTGATGTGATTTGGAGAAATTATGAGGCTTTTGCAAAAACCTATGCAGCAACAGGCAATTATAAAATAGCTTATGACTATTACAAGCAGTATGCTAATTCTAAATACGTAATGGATGGCAATAGTGAGCAATTGGTAGAGATGCGGGAAAAATATGAATCAAGTAAAATAGCTGTAAAAAGCCTTAAACGCGAGTTACAAAAGCAACATCGCCTGGCTCGTTATGAAGCTGAGCAGAATCGGCGAGAACTGCAAATCGCTGAGCTTGAAGTAAAAAACAAGCAAGAACAATTACAAAAACAGAAGATAACAATTATTTCATTCATAATCGGAAGTCTACTAATACTCGCATTTGCTCTTGTCATTTCAAAGCAATACCGTTTGAAGAATAAGGCGTTTCACATTGTTGCTGAACAAAAGAGACACATTACTGATGGTATTGATTATGCTGCCAGAATACAAAAGGCTGTATTGCCACCGGAAAAGTACATGCAGACTATATTACCAAATCATTTTATAATTAATAAACCACGTGATGTAGTTGGCGGCGATTTTTATTGGGTAGCCAAACACTATGATAAGATAGTAATTGCTGTGGCAGATTGCACCGGTCATGGTGTACCCGGAGGATTTATGAGCATGCTTGGAATTGCTATGCTTAATGAGATTCTGTCAGTTGATAGTTCACTTAAACCACATGAAATACTTACTCAACTCAGAGAAAGAGTAATGGAAGCTTTGCATCATAAAAGTAATGCTGAACGAACATCAGATGGTATGGATATTTCAATTGTAATTCTTGATCCAGCCGAAAAAGAAATACAATTCTCTGCTGCTCATCATACAATGTTTCTGATTAAAAGTAATCAACTTGAACTGATTAAAGGTGAAAGAGTACCAATAGGCTATCATTTTAAAAACAAAAAATTTACCACCAAAACCATTCAGCTTCGGGAGGGAGATATGATCTATCTCACATCCGATGGATACACTGATCAACTTAGTGAAAAAACTTTATACCGATTCAAGATGTCACAGTTTATGGAAACAATCATGTCAATAAACAAATCTCCTCTGGAAGAGCAGAAGAAACAACTGGAAGAAAGATTCTCTGATTGGAAGGGTGATCTTGAACAAACGGATGATATTCTTGTAATGGGAGTTAGAGTTTAGAGTTTCTAGTTTTTAGTTTCTAGTTGCTAGTTGCTAATTTCTGGTTGTGTCGGTGTATGAAATACCTTGACCAAAAATCACGTATTAAAATGGGAACAAACAACTTTTCACCTCACCAACACATCGACTTATCAATTAATAGATTTCGGGAATAATGGTCTGATCAGTGAATGGTGGTCGTACGTATTTATGACTTTTCTGACGTGGCGGTAGCTTAATTTTTTCTTTTGGCAATTCCTTATAAGGAATTTGATTTAGTAAATGATTAATGCAATTCAAACGGGCACGCTTCTTATTATCAGCAGGGACTACATACCAGGGAGATTGCTTTGTGTCTGTATATTTAAACATTTCATCTTTGGCCTTTGAATATTCAATCCATTTCTCCCTTGAGGCAAGATCCATCGGACTAAGTTTCCATCTCTTTACAGGATCATCAAGGCGTGCCTGAAAACGATTCTCTTGTTCTTCATCTGAAACTGAAAACCAATATTTAATTAATTTAATTCCTGAACGAATAAGCATTCTCTCAAATTCAGGACATGAACGCATAAATTCCTGGTATTCATCATCAGTGCAAAATCCCATAACCCTCTCTACTCCTGCCCGATTGTACCAGCTACGATCTAATAATACCATTTCTCCTTCAGAAGGCAAAATGTTGGCATATCTTTGGAAATACCACTGTGATTTTTCTCGTTCGGTAGGTGTTCCTAAAGCAACAACACGACAAATTCTTGGGTTCAGACTCTGAGATATTCGTTTTATCACACCTCCCTTTCCTGCAGCATCTCTGCCTTCAAATATGACCACAACCTTCAGCTCCTCTGTTTTGATCCATTCCTGCAATTTCACTAATTCTATCTGCAGTTTTCGCAATTGTTTCTCATAGACTTTTTTCTTTATCTTGCGCTTATCACTCTTTTCAGGTTCAATACTTTTGGATTTTCCCATATCTTATTACATTGATTTGCAATTATATTAAAATTAAGAATTAATTAATTATACACATGCTATTTAGGATATTTTTCGCTGAAAGAGAATTTATACTGCGTCTTTGCTTCCAAATTAATAAAATTAGAGTTGAAACTGAATTCCGAAAGTTAAGATTAATTGTTAACAGTCAGTTGCCTTACTTAAAAGCTTCATTTTTATCAGAGTGCATTTTGTTAATTAATTCAAGCTACCTTAATAAATTAATTTGCAACTTGCTTTTAATCTCAGTAAATTAATTGATCAATTGTACTATTATTCTGGGGTATGAAACTAATAACAATTATTTGCGGTTTATTTTTTTGCATTTCAGCTATAAGCTTTGGTCAGAATTTTAATAAGACCGATTTTTTTGAAGCTGATATGGAATTATTGTCTAATGAATACGTAAAAGCGCAAAAAATTTATGCAAAACTGGTGAGATCAGAGCCGGATAATGCTAACCTTAATTTTCTTAACGGCCTGTGTCTGATTAATATTCCCGGAAGAAAAAAAGAATCCCTGGAATTTTTAGCAAAAGCTGCTCCATATGCTACATCCAATTACAAATATGGCAGTCCAAAAGAGCTAAATGCACCCCTTGAAGTTTTGAAATATTATGCAATTGCAAGTAAATTAAACGATGATATCCCGAAAGCTATTGAATTGCTAAATCAATATATACCACTTCTTGGAAAGGATCAGAAAGAAATTGATATTGCCAACAGACTTTTGCAATCTTGTACAACTGCTCAAAGATTACAGACCCATCCGGTATTTTATTCGAAGACAGATCTTGGCAGTTCTATTAGTTCTGAAAAATCAAAGCAATACCCGGTAGTGAATCAGGATGAAACCATGTTATTGTATTCTGTAAAAGGAAATTATAATAAAGATGATATTTATTTTTCAGAAAAAGTAAATGGCATGTGGAGCGATCCTGTCAAAATCACAACTTATCTTGGCGTAAAAGACGAATGTTTTCCTTCTTCCATTTCCAGTGATAATGAAAGGATTTACTTAACTGTAAAAACTGGCCTTTCTAGTAGTATATATTATACATACAGAAAAAATAACAGGTGGCAAAAAATGATCAGACTGGATAAACCGGTAAATGAAAAAGGATGGGATTCTGATGCCTATGAATCATCGGATGGAAAGTATTTGTATTTTGCCAGCGACAGAAAAGGAGGTTTTGGAGCCATTGATATATACCGTGTTGAAATGGATGAAAAGGGAAATTGGGTAAAACCTGTAAATCTGGGCGAAACAATCAATTCCCCTCAGAATGACAGAATGCCAGTAATCAATATGGATGATTCGAAGTTATATTTCAAATCTGAAGGACACGATAATATGGGTGGATATGACATATTCTATTCCATGAAAATCGGCGACAATGAGTGGAGTACACCTGTTAATATGGGATATCCCATTAGCACCACCGATGACGATATTTATTATATGCCTGCAGGCAATGGAAACTTTGCCTATGTTGCTATGAGCGATCCTGCCTTTGATGGCAATTACAATCTATATTATCTTGAGATTCTGAATAATGATCCTTTTAAAAAATATGAAATTACAGGTCAGATAGCCTTAGAAAATGGATCTACCGACTTTTCCAATATTAACATCGAGATCATTAGTACAGAAACTTATGAAAAAATATTTAACATTTCACCTGACGAACTGAGTGGCAGATTTAATTTTGAGTTGGGCAGCGGAAGTTATATGCTTAATTTCATTAAACCAGAGTATAATACTTATACACAGCTTGTTGATCTTTCATCCGATTATTCTGAGAATACTTATCTGGTATACCCTTTTCTTGAGAAAACAATTCCTGATGTTGATGAAAGTACTGTTGTTGCAACAGCTGGTGTAGAGGAAATTCCAATCGAGGAGCCTCCAATTGTTATTGAGGAAGAAGTGGCTGTAATTGAAGAACCGGTTCCTGAACCTGAAGAAGAATATATCGCAGAGCAGAAAGAGACAAATGAGTATACATCCGAAAGCCGAACAGATTATTATGGTACCGGCAACTATACTATTCAAGTAATGGCTTCTACTCATAGAGTCATACCAGATAATATTAATAACTCACTAGATATTGAAATTCAGAAAGGTGAGGATGATTATTACAGGTATGTTACTGGTATTTATAGTTCAATTGCAGAGGCTGAAAGTGCAAAAAAGGAAATAGTTAATACCAGGTACAGAGATGCATTTATTCGCTATTATAATCTCAATGACTATTTGAATAGAGAAATAAGACCTATCGCATATACTATCCAGATAATGGCTTTAAATAAGGAAATTGATCTTTCTACATTTGGAAATCTTAATGTAAAAGTTAGCCATGGGGATGATCAGATCTACCGTTATACTATTAGTGAATATGCATCCTTATCCTCTGCAAGAAATGAACTTCAATCCATTGTAAATAAGGGCTATAAATCGGCTTTCATTATTGCAACATCAAAAATTTCTAATTATAAATAAGCCTTTAGAACACTCTATCTAAAACAATAAAAATTACTTGCAATTACTTTTTCGTATGACTTTTGTATATGGGAGCACGCATTTCATTTTTTATTGCTTTTGAAATTTTATTTTGCTCGCTTGGTGTAGCTGGTATTAGTTTATTCACAATGGCATGAGCTTTAGCAAAATTAATATCAAGTTTCTCTGCCAGCCATGTTGCCCGTGTTCTTCTTATATATTTTTCATCTTCAATTTTAGACATACTGCTTTCTTATTATACAATTGTTATTATTAAACATGCACATGACAGCCAATGACTTTAAATCCCGGATGATTTTGCACGTTTAACTTTAATGTCACAGTGAACAAAACTAACAAAAAAATTAAAGTTCTTTTATATATAATAATAATGTCCTCCCTTTTTGAAAAATAAAACAATTTACTATGTGGACTTATGGATGGATTGATAATCATGACTACATGCAATAATCAATACATGTTTCAAATATCATAATAATGTTTCAAATAATGGTTCTTTATAAAAATTTATTCCTGACTAAAGAAGGATGAATTTTCATGAAATAAATAAAAAACCGGCCTAAGCCGGTTTTAAAATTTTTACTGACTAAAACTGATAACACACAATTTCATTCGGATTGGTTCTAAAGTATATATAACTATATATCTGGTCTACCTCATAGCTTGGTTCTTTATCTTTTCCAAGGTCAATCAGTTCCACTTTTTCGCCGTTGGCTTTACTAACTTGTATTATACCGTAGGTTTTTTTCTCATATTCAGAGAGAATGAATACAAAATCCGGACTCTGTGCAGAAGCTTTGAAGCGTTTCATTACGTTTTTCAATTCAGAGTCAGCTACAGAAAATCCTTTCACAGCTAAATCTCCAAATCCCTCAGCCATCTCACCAGCCACCTCTTTTGTTGCCTGGTTATCAGAAGCCATTGAAGCATGAGCAGCAGCCCCACTATAAGCGCTGGCCGCAGTAGCAATAGTTGCTGCTCTTACAGCATTGGCAATAAGAAGAGCTTTCTTAAGTCCAGGTACCTGGGGTGAAGGAAAATAGCTCTGATAGATCTTGTTTCCTTCCATATCAATTTTCATAATATTCTGATCAGCAATTAAAAGAATGCCATCTTCAACCAATTCAACGATTGATGGTTGTTCTTTCTCTTCAAAATCAATTTTTTCTTTCGTAACCTGAGTTATAGTTGCAGTTTTTTTATCAATGCGATAGACCATATTATCTTTCGAAGAATAGGCTACTAGTATATCGTTGTTTTCATCAAAAGGCAAACCGTGGATCAATGGATTATAGTTCTCCGGATCTAAAGGTTTAGCTGCAACAACAGGAAATGGCAAAATATTTTCTCCTGTATTTACATCCATAATGTTTATTTCGCGCGAGGTGACATAGAGCAAACCCTTATCCAGTAATTCTGTTTTCCTAAGATCTCCATTTAGTTTCTCGTACTTCTCATATTTCAGAGTTCCGGTTTCAACATCAAGAATATTCAGGTAATACTCTTCATCTGCGTTGTTCCATGCATTATTAAAAGCAGTAGTTATTAAGTAATCGCCATCCAATTCAAAATAACTTACGAGCGCTCCCTGTATTTTAGTGCCATATCCTTTTTTACCCCAGGATCCTATTCCTGTCTTATAATCTATAAGATTGATGAGTGGTTTACTTAGAAACGGGCAAATGATTAACCCACGTGCATCAAAGATAATTTTGTTCAGCTGACCACTTGCCTTGTATGGTTTTGGCCATAGCTCTTTGCCATCTTGAATGCCAAGCGCATATGTTAAGCTGTAATATTTGGTTTGTGGTTCTGTAGTAGAAGATGTTTGTGAGGTCACCTCGGTCTGTACAGTGGCATATACTATTTCTGGAGTTACTTCAACAATAGCAAGTTCAGCTAAAGCAGATGTTTCGATAGGAGTCTTCCAGTTGGCTTTTCCTGTAAGCGCATTTAAAGAAATTATATATCTGGGATGAGCTATTAAAAAGTTTTCTTTATCAATTTCCAGAGGTTCTGCAGTAAGACCTGCAATATTTCCCATTTCTTCAGCTGATGCTTCAAGAGTGGACAAAAATGCACCAAATTTTCCCTGCCCTTCAGTACTTTTTTTCTCTACTCTAAATAAATCCTCATTGACCCATAATTGTTCCCCTGTATTAATATCATACAATAATAGGGTTAGTACCATATCACCTTTCTTAGTTCCCACAATGAGCAATTTCCCACTTTGTCCCAAAGGATGTTTACTCAATACTGCAGCTATACCTTCTTTTTCAGAATCAAAAAAAACTTTTCCATCCAATGGATTAATGATGATCACATCGGCGATTTGCCCGCCAGTTGTAATTGAAAAGAATTGTGTTCCCGTTACCTGTTCATATGCTTCTTCAGGAATGGATGAGAGTTGAGTGTTTTCCCACAGCACATCACCAGATTCAGGATTAATCCCGTATAAGGCCTTTTCAGTACTAACAATCAGGTATCCAATATTTGTAATTTTTTGCCATTTTACCGGACTATCAAAACTTTTTTTCCATGCTGGAGATATCTCAGCTTTTACAGTAAAAAAAGCAATTGCAAGTATTAGAAATAAACTAGTTTTTTTCATAATAAATAGTATTGGTTAAGATCTGATATTAAGTTATATAATAAAATTTTATTAATTGAAGAATGAAAAAAATATTTTCCCCCATTCTAACCAATATTATTTGATTTTCAATCTATGAATTCCGCATTACGACCAGCTTCGCAGATTTCACTTTAATGCCCGCTTTGAATTGCACGATGTACAAAACATTCTGTAGATGAGAAGTATTGTAGTAAATACTATAGCTGTCCTCTTCTTGATAGGCATCTTCAATTGTCTGAATTCTACGTCCGTTCATGTCAATAATCTCGATCTGATGTACTTTAGGATACAACTTTTGGATGTAAGTTTATTGCTAATTTTGGAACAAGTACAATTACCTCTGACTATGGCATTGTTTTTTTTAAAATTTACAGATCCTGTAAACTCCACCAGAAAGCCACATATTTTAAAATTTGATAATAACGGTTCGGTAAACTGGTCTAAGGTATAAGTCATAACTTGATACTAGAAACCAGTAACAGAATACACTCCTCTATGTTTTCATCGCACCGCAAATACTCAACACCTGTCCACTAACATAAGAAGACATATCTGAAGCTAAGAAGAGGCATACATTGGCTACTTCTTCAGGAGTTCCACCCCTTTTCATCGGAATAAATTCTTCCCAGGTTTTACGCTGTTCATCGGATAATTTTGCAGTCATTTCAGTAATGATAAATCCCGGAGCTACAGCATTTGCTCTAATATTTCTTGAACCGAGTTCCTGAGCAATAGATTTTGTGAATCCAATGATTCCAGCCTTTGATGCAGAATAATTGGCCTGACCAGCATTACCATGGACACCAACAACCGAGCTTAAGTTTACTATTGAACCTTTCCTGTTTTCAAGCATGATACGCTGAACCGCTTTCGTAAAATTGAAAACTGATTTTAGATTTATTTTAATAACAGTATCCCACTGTTCTTCTGTCATTCGCATAAGAAGCGTATCCATGGTTATACCAGCATTGTTAATTAAAGTATCAACAGTACCAAACGCATTTACAACTTCATTAACTACTTTATCGGTTTCTTCAAAATTGCTGGCATCAGAAGCATATGCCTTAACTTTTACTCCCAGACTTTCAATTTCTTTTGTCAAAGATTCTGTATTTTCATCAAGACGCAAATCTGTAAAAGCAATGTTGCAACCTTCTTCTGCAAATCGTATAGCAATTGCGCGACCTATACCACGGGCAGCACCTGTAATTATAGCTGTTTTTCCTTCAAGTAGTTTCATAGTATTGAATTATTGTTTAGCGAGCAAATTAAGTAAAGATCATTCAAAAATTCAAAGCTTTAATTCAAATAATGAATTATTTCATTGACCACTTAAAAAAACAATGTTGTCAAAAAAGGGAACTTTTTATTTGTAAATGCCGTAATAATTGTTATAGGTCCAAACTACTAAAAAAATATTGCAATGAAAACCAGATTCTTATTACCAGCTTTGTTGCTATCATCAGTAATTATGTTATCAACAAAATCGCTTACAGCACAATCCAACCAACAAATTTCCTCATCAGAAAGATTTATCGCTTACAGTCTGTATAATTTTTCGAAGTATATTGACTGGCCTTCAAGTTCTTCTGCAACTACTTTTCAAATTGCCGTTGTTGGCGATAAACAAGTTTATGTTGAATTAATGAACCTTGCAAATAACAAGAAAGTTGGCAATGCAACTTATAAAGTAGTTTTTTGCCAAAGTATTGATGAGATAGCGGGTTATAACCAGATTGTCTATCTTGCAAACATGTATAGTGGTAAAGTTCGTGATCTTGCATCCAAAAATAATAATGGCGTTCTTTTTGTAACCGAAAGACAAGGAATGGCCAAATGGGGATCAACAATAAGCTTTATGGTAAATGAAAATGGTATGATGGGATTTGAAATTGCAAAAGAGAATGCTACAAAAAGTAAGTTATCAATCAGAGCACAGCTGGAAAGACTGGCATCAAGCGTAATTTAAAATCAAGGAAACTATAATATAGATTACAAAAGCTTGTTAATTAACAAGCTTTTTTTAATTCAATACTTTATGCTTTCAATACCTCCGCCATCTTTGCTCCAATCTCAGCTGGAGATTCCACCACATGAATTCCACATTCTCTCATAATTGACATCTTAGCAGCTGCTGTGTCTTCTGCTCCTCCGATTATTGCTCCTGCATGCCCCATTCGTCTTCCTTTAGGGGCAGTCTGACCAGCAATAAATCCTACTACAGGCTTTGTACCGTTCCCTTTAATCCATATTGCTGCATCAGATTCCATATTTCCACCTATTTCACCTATCATCACAATTCCTTTCGTTTCAGAATCATCCATCAGTAATTTAATAGCATCAAGGGTTGTTGTGCCAATTACCGGGTCTCCACCAATGCCAATGCAGGTCGATTGTCCAAGTCCCTCCTTAGTAATTTGGTCAACGGCTTCATAAGTAAGTGTTCCTGACCTTGACACAATTCCAATTGAACCCTTTTTATGAATAAAACCCGGCATGATACCAATCTTTGTTTCACCCGGAGTAATGATGCCAGGACAGTTTGGTCCTATCAACCTGGTATTCTTGTCTTTTAGGTAATGTTTTACCTGTATCATGTCGTTTGTAGGAATACCCTCTGTTATACAAACTACCACTCTGATTCCAGCATCAGCTGCCTCCATAATAGCATCAGCAGCAAATTGTGGAGGAACAAATATGACAGATACATCTGCTCCGGTATCTCTAACAGCATCGGAAACAGTATTAAATACAGGAATTTCCAAATGCTTCTGTCCTCCTTTTCCTGGAGTAACTCCTGCTACTACATTTGTTCCATACTCAAGCATTTGTTCTGTGTGAAAACTTCCTTCTGAACCAGTTATGCCTTGAACAAGTATTTTGGAATTTTTATTAACTAGTACACTCATACTTAAAAATCTCTAAAAGAACCGAGCCAAAAATAGAGGTATTTATTTTTATTTCAAAGTAATAGTGCGACTTAGAAATGAATGAAATAGATATTTGCAGATTGCAATAATCGAAGTAATATGAATCTAACCTTTCATGTGTTTGCTGATCAAAGAATACAAGTCTTTGGCTGCTATTGGTTTTGAAATAAAGTCATCAAATCCTACATCCCTAATCTTCCTTATTTCATTAGAGAATGCATATGCAGTTTGTGCAATAACAGGTATATCTATTTTCAACTTTTGAAGCTCTTTTAAAGCCTCAATGCCATTCATTACAGGCATTTTTATATCCATTAGAATCATATCTATTTCCGGATTATCTATGTACATTTCCAAACCTTGCTTTCCGTTTAAAGCATGTATAACTGTAGCTTTTGTTTTAAGTAAAATCCTCAGTAAATAAGAATAATTCGCGTAATCATCTTCTACAACAAGAATAGTTTTTTTCGTAAGATCAGGCATCTCATGCTCAACAGGAAGACCTGCATCCAATATTTCAACCTTTGTAGAATGATCCAACGGAATTGAAAATTTAAATATTGATCCAGATTCTGGCGAAGATTCTACCCATATTTTTCCTCCAAGCAATTGAACCAGATGTTGACAAATAGTAAGACCCAGTCCTGCTCCTCTGTATAAATAATCACGGTCGTCCTCAATCTTTCTGAATCTGTGAAATATTATCTGCTGATCTTTGGGCTTTATTCCAATACCTGTATCCTTAACAAAAATCACAAGCATATTTGATTCGGTTTCAGACATTTTACAACCCACTTCAATGTATCCTTCGTCAGTGAATTTTATTGCGTTATTTATAAGATTAGATAGAATTTGTTTCAATCTAATTTCATCAGTTTTAATTATTAATGATCTAATGTTCTTATCTAAACTTAATCTGAAATCAATATTCTTTTGATCTCCGGTTTGCTGTCTTTTGAGTTCCAGGTTGTAAATTTTCTCCAACTCATTAAAAATACTGTTGATGTAAACATCATCAATATGAATATCAAGATGTTTTGCTTCAATTTTCGAGAAATCAATAATGTCATTAATTAGATTCAATAGCGTATTGCTACTGCTATCAATAATTGATTTAAAGGTTTTTCTTTCCTTATCATCGACTTCAGAATCGAAAAACAATCCTGTGAAGCCTATAATTGAGTTCAGTGGTGTTCTTATTTCATGCGACAAATTAGCAAGGAAAGAAGACTTAAGTTCGTCAGATTCTTCAGCTTTCTCTTTTGCATAAATTAATTCTTTCGTACGCTCATCAACCAGCTCTTCCAATTTATTCCTGTATTGTGATAACTCATCGTATGCTTTTTCAACCTTAGTTTTTTGTTCTTCAAGAAGTTCTTTTTGTACACTTATCTCTTCCGTTTTATTAAAAATCTCTTTGTTTTGCTCAAGTATTTCCTCATTCTGTAACAATATCCGGTTATGTTTTTCAACCAATTCTGTATTCAATCCGGATAACTCACGAGTTCTTCTTTGTACCCTTTGTTCCAGCACAATATTCTGATTTTTAAGTATATTAATCCTGAATAAATAGAATGAAAATACGATTGACACGATGCCTATGATAGCAATAATCCTAAACCACCAGGTTGCCCAGAAAGGCGGTGAAATAATCAATTTTATGGATGCACCGACATCGTTCCAATAGCCATCGTTATTTGAGGCTTTTACATGAAATACATAAGTGCCTGGATCGAGATTGGTATATGTAGCTTCTGTTTTGTGCCCAACCTCTATCCAATCAGCATCAAAGCCCTCCAATTTATATGCATACTGATTGTTTTCATTTGCAATATAATTTATTGCGACAAACTCAAAGGATAAAATGTTCTGATCGTGTTTTAGGCGTATTTCAGATGTTTGACTGATGTTTTTTTCAAGTAGATTATGAGAATCTCCAACTGTAACAAATTTATTGAATAATTTAAAGCCTGTGATATATACCTTTGGTAGACGTTTGTTATCTTTAATCTCATCCGGATTAAACATGACAATACCCTTTTCACCCCCGAAGATCAATTGACCATCTTGTGTTTTGCAGGCTGATCGCTCCCAGAAAAAGATATCCTGTAAATTATCAGATTGATTGTAATTTCTGAAATCTGCACTAATGTTTCCAGAAATGGAATCGTAACTATACTTCATTCTTGAAAGCCCGTAGGCGGTACTAATCCATAATTCACCAGGTTTATGTTCAAGTATACTTTTAATCTGGTTGTTTGGCAAACCATCCTCTTCATAAAATGGAATAAATAGATCCCTTTCTTCATCAAAATAATTCAAGCCAAATAAGGTTCCTACCCATAAATGATTATTGGAATCTTCAAACAACAGAGTCACAAAACTATTACAGAGGCTTGAGGTATCTTCTTCAGAGTGGAAATAATTCTTAAATTCTTCTGTTTCGGGATCGAAACGTGAAAGTCCGGAAGGCGTAGCTATCCATATAATATTTTCATTATCAATTAATAACTGTAAAGCCCAGTCGTCTGCAAGAGTTTGCTTCTGATTGACGTAATCACGACTGAAGATTTTGTATTCATGTGTAACAGGATTAAATCTGCCTATACCATTTCCATGAATAACCAGCCATAAATTACCATCCTTATCCTCATCAATGGATCTTATATCTAATCCTTTGCTCTCACTTCCCAATTCAGGTGATATTGGGTAAGAGATAAAACGCCCAGTTTCAGGGTCAAACTTTTGCAAATATCCCAGATAGGTCCCGATCCAAATGTTATTTCTACTGTCTTTAAAAATACTGTATACAGATCCATAACCCAAGGATGTCGGATCTTGAGGATCAGGAAGAAACAATCTATTCTCTCCTGTTTTTAAATTTATTTGATTAACACCATAATTAAATGATCCTAACCACAAATTGCCTTTACTATCCTCTTCAATTGCATTGATATTTACAACATCCAGTGCAATGCCCTTACTGTACATATTGTAATTTTTAAATGCCTTACCTGAAACAGCCAGATTAATACCACCCTGATAAGTTCCTATCCATAAATTTCCCTGTACATCTTCAAATACAATAGTTATACCGAGGCTATTTACACCGTACCTGTTGTTCTTGTCGTATTTGTAGGCTGTATATTGGTTTGCTCTCTTATTGTAAACAAACAATCCGTCTGTTGTGGAAAAGTATATTAAGCCTTTACTGTCCTTAAATACATTGCTAATGAAATATGTTTTTTCAAAATCATAATCAAGCACTCTTAATTGCATTTCATCCTTGAGCAAAAAAAGAATTTTTCCTTTAATTGTCCCAATCCAAATAGTGTCACCCTCTTCAAACAGGGTATTCACCTCGTGGATTGGATATTCATTCCCATTTTCAACAAAAGAATCATAATGAATTACTTCTTTCTTTTCCTTATTGTAAAAGTATAGACCGAAAATCCCTCCAAGCCAAAAATGATCATCTCTATCAATAATAAAATCTTTAATACTTCTGAAGTCATATTCCTCGCCTGTAAATTGATCCGATTCACTATCATAGTGATACAAAGTCCCAATTTCTGACACAACATACAAATTATTTTCCGAATCCTCTTCAATACCAGTTACTCTGTTTGCAGCATTAACACTAGTTCGTAATTCATCAAGTAAATAAGTTTTAAAATTCTCTTTGTCTGCATTGTACAAGCACAATCCTGTTTGTGTTCCTACCCAAATATTATCCTTATGATCAATGCTTATGCTGTAAATCATATTGCTGACCAAACTGGTTGAGTCGCCCAATACTTTTTCAAAAATTGTATTGTTGCATCCATCAAATCGATTTAGACCCTCCATTGTACCAATCCACATGTATCCTTGATTATCCTGTGCAATGGAAGTTATAATGTTATTAGATAATCCGTCATCAGTATCTATAGTGCTGAACCTTAATTCGCTATCTTCTCCAGATACAATTGACACATTAAAATATAGCAGAATGAAGACCAAATGCCTTATGCAAATAATAATATGATTTTTCATTTCTCCTCTCAAAATACCTCACGTTTGTAATACATAATATATTTTTGGTAGGTTTTCTTTAGATGGTAAACATTTTTTCTTTACGAATACGTAGCTTATTCGAACAATGTTATTTCAAATTTGATGAAGGCATTGATTTTCAATACATGAATATAATAAATTTATATGAAAGAATTGTATAATATACAGTTTATACAACAATGCATAACTTTGGAATGCAAAAATTGCATATTTATTATAAAAAATTTTTATAACCTGAACTGGTAAATCATGTTCACTCCAGATACAATTTGTGCACTTTCGACGGCACCCGGAATGGGCGCTATTTCAATTATAAGGTTGAGTGGAAGAGATGCTCTTGCTATTGCAGACAAAATTTTTGAATTTCCGGTAAAACAGAAGTATTTGGTTAAACAAAAAGCCAATACCCTGCATTTTGGACGAATTAGAGCCAATGATGAATACATTGATGAAGTAGTTGCGGGAATTTTCAAATCTCCCCACTCATATACCGGAGAGGATATCGTAGAAATATCCTGTCATGGTTCAACTTATATTCAACAAACGATTTTGCAGTTGTTAATTAAGCAGGGAGCAAGGCTGGCAAAACCAGGAGAGTTTACACAAAGAGCATTTTTAAACGGAAAAATGGATCTCTCGCAGGCCGAGGGAGTTGCAGATCTTATTGCCTCGGAATCAGAAGCTGCTCATCGATTGGCACTGGAGCAAATGCGGGGTGGATTTTCAAATGAAATTAAAAAATTACGGGATGAACTTCTTCAGTTTATTAGTCTGATAGAACTTGAATTGGATTTTAGTGAAGAAGATGTGGAATTTGCCGATAGAACACATTTGTCAAAGTTGATAGAACAGATTATTAATATAATCAGCTCTTTGGTAGAGTCATTCGAATATGGCAATGTAATGAAAAATGGCATTCCCGTTGCAATTATCGGACCTGTGAATGCCGGTAAATCAACCCTACTGAATGCATTGATTAAGGAAGAGAAAGCCATTGTATCAGATATACCAGGAACTACAAGAGACTATATAGAAGACATGGTGATTTTGGAAGGAATGCAATTTCGTTTCATTGACACTGCCGGCTTACGACATACACAAGATAAGATTGAAACCGAGGGTATCCAGAGAACCTTTAATCAGTTCAATCAGGCATCTATTGTTATAGTAGTTATAGATATTAATGAGAAAATTGAAGAGGTAAACCAATCGCTTAAATTTTTAAGAAAAGATATTGCAGCCAATAAACAAATTGTTTTTGCTTTGAATAAAGCAGATAATGTTTCAAGATCTGAAGG
>CAYWBC010000015.1:56610-66018 GCA_964456285.1 uncultured Bacteroidales bacterium | reverse complement strand
GTACAACGGTTTTCAAGACCGCCGCATTCGACCACTCTGCCATTCCTCCGGGCGCGAAATTAAAACTTTTTTTAATACGACAAGTGCTTAGATTGAAAAAATGCATTAGCATTAGCCCTATCTGTGTCAGATCAAAGAAAACTAGTAAGAATTGAACTTTTTTTTATTAACAGTAGGCTAACTGTAAAGCATTCAATATTTTACTTTCGTACTTTAATATTATACTATGTAAGTTGCTGAAATTCTGTGTTTTATAACGCAACCCTTATCAGATAAGCAATCTATGATTTGAGCCTAAATAGTAACAATTAACATCAAAAAACTGCAAAAATGGCTGAAAGGTTGATTTATAGCGGAAAATTTTAACTTCTAAATTTGCTAAACTTATCAAATAGTCTATATTTGTATAGACATTTACTACAATGAAAATATTTACTAACCCTAAATTATTTTATCATGAACAAAGCACAATTAATTGATGCAATCGCTAGTAGCGCTGGTCTAACTAAAGCAGATGCCAAAAAAGCTCTTGATGCTTTTATAGATTCTACATCAGGCGCCCTTAAAAAAGGTGATCGTGTAGCTCTAGTAGGATTTGGATCTTTCTCTGTTGCGAAAAGAAGTGCCCGCACAGGTAGGAATCCACAAACTGGTAAAGAAATTACAATTCCTGCTAAAAAGGTAGTTAAATTCAAAGCTGGTAGTGAGTTAGCAGATGTTGTTCAATAGATATGAAAAAAATTACCATGTAAGGGAGCATTAAAATGCTCCCTTTTTTTATGTTCTAAAGTATTCCTATATTCAATCATGGACATTGAGTTAATTGAAATATTGGAGAATTGTATTACAGATAGAAGACGGGATCTTATATCTTCAATTCTTAGTGAAAGAACCCGGTATATAACTGTTGTACTGGAAGATATTTACCAATCGCAAAATGCCAGTGCCGTACTTAGAACCTGCGATTGCTTTGGTATTCAGGATTTGCACATCATCGAAAATAATAACGAATACAAGATTAATCCGGATGTTACCCTGGGTTCGGATAAATGGCTGACTCTAAAACAATACCAGGACAATAAGGATAATTCATTGGCAGCAATAACTGAATTAAAGAATAGTGGGTATAGAATTGTTACAACAACTCCGGTGCAAAACCATACTCCTTTGGAAAATTTTGATCTTACAAAAGGGAAAATTGCCCTTTGCTTCGGAACAGAACTTACCGGACTTTCTGATACAATTCTGGAAATAGCTGATGAATCTCTCTCAATTCCAATGTATGGGTTTACTAAAAGTTTTAATATTTCTGTATCAGTTGCAATTATTTTACATCATCTTACTCATCACTTAAGAAATTCATTTTTACCCTGGAAATTGAGTGATAAAGACAGCTTAGAAGTGAAACTCAATTGGTTAAAGAGATCAGTTAAAAATTCTGAGTCCATTGTGAAAAAATTTTATTCGGATAAAAATGAATAAATAAACTTTTTTATTTATTCACTCGATAGATTCTTATCAAGAGGTATCTATTTTTTTTTATATATTTGAGCCTACTATTGACGAATATCTGTTTTCTATTGATGAAAATTAGTAGCCATGAATTGTATTATAATAGATGATGATCAGATGTCACGCAGAGTAATTGAAGAGTTTGTTGAGCGAACTGATCAATTACACCTGCTGAGTTCATACGAAAATGCTGTAGATGCAATTAATGCTTTTAGTACCGGTGAAGATATAGACCTAATCTTCCTCGATATTGAAATGCCTGAAATGAGTGGTATTGATTTTCTGGAATCTCTTCAAAATCCACCCCAGATCATAATTGTCTCATCAAAAGAAAAATATGCATTAGATGCCTTCAATTACGACGTAACTGACTACCTTTTAAAACCCGTAAATTACAGCAGGTTTTTCAAGGCAGTAAATAAGGCAGGTGAACGTTTTAAAAATAAAGTTGATCCGAAAGAAGATGAAATCTTCATTAAAAAGAATTCTGCCCTTGTTCGATTAAAATACAAGGACATCTTATGGGTTGAAGCGCTTGAAAATTATGTTATTTTCAATACTTTCGAAGATAAATATACCATACATTTTACTATGAAGGCTATTGAGCAGAAGCTTCCTTCTGGAATATTTACACGTGTACATCGTTCATACATTGTAAATATCAGTTCTATAAACTTTATTGAAGACAATGCCATTGTTATTAAAACTAAAGATGGCGGAAAGACAATTCCAATCGGAAAATCATACAAGGATAAGCTGATGGGAGATATCAACCTAATGGTAAAATAATCTTTTCTATTTATTGTTATATTATCAAACAATTTTTGGCAATTCCAGACTTATGTCTCGTACTATCATTGCATTGATTATTGGTATTGTTTTGAATCCAGGAACATTGATATCCCAGGATAATCATTCCCTGGTTCCTTATGAAGACAGCCTGTTGATTTTATACCAGTCTATTCTTGAAGAAACTCCATTCAACAGAGAAACTGTAAGTAATCAATTTTATAATGAGTTTTACCAAGTCATTGAAAAAGAAGGTTCCTTTGACTACTCATTTTCGCAACTTGAGCACATTGGTAAAATATACTCCACTGATAACTCGATCAGAATTTATTCCTGGAACATCCCTTTTGGCGCTGATGACAATTTATACTTTGGAATTGTACAATACTATTCAAAATCTATGAAAAAATATCTGTCAGTAAAACTCAATGAGCCTTTAAATACTAAGGAAAATACAAAACTCAATTCCTGGCAAGGTAATTTGTGTTACGAAATAATAGATACGAAATATGTCGGAGTAAAATATTATACCCTGTTGGGGCTTGATTTGAATAATTCCTTATCAAATAAAAAACGTATTGATGTTATTTCATTCGATGAGAATGACAATATGTATTTCTGTGAGAAGCTGATATTTTACAATGATGAATTGGTTGACAACCTGGAATTTCAATACAATGAAAAAGTTATTATGAGTCTTCGATACAACAAAGATGCAAAGATGATTGTATTCGATCATCTCTCTCCAAACAAAACTTCATTGGACAATAATTATGAGTTTTATGGCCCTGATTTTACTTATGACGGATTAAAATTTGAAAAAGGTATATGGGTTCACCTCGAGAATATTGATATCACTAACTGATATTTTTTCAGCCTTTTACACCATTATTTATCAAATGTATGACTATATGACAGCTATTCTATACTGGCATGTACTTTGAGAATGCGCTATCAAGTTAAACATGTTCAAATTTAAATATAGAATATTATGCAAACTGGTAAAATAGGAGTAACAACAGATAACATTTTCCCTATCATTAAGAAATTCCTTTATTCAGATCATGAGATATTTTTAAGAGAAATAATATCCAATGCCGTTGATGCCACACAGAAATTAAAAACACTGTCAAATATGGGTGATTTCAAAGGCGAACTTGGTGATTTGACAATTCGGGTAGCAGTAGATAAAAAGAAAGGTACATTAACAGTTTCTGATCACGGAATTGGAATGACACAGGATGAGATTGAAAAGTACATTAACCAGATCGCCTTTTCAAGTGCAGAAGATTTTCTTGAAAAATATAAAAACCAGGAAAATGCAATTATTGGGCATTTTGGATTGGGTTTTTATAGCTCTTTCATGGTTTCTGAAAAGGTTGAAATTATCACAAAGTCATACAAAACCAAATCAAAAGCATTAAAATGGTCCTGCGACGGAACGCCTGAATACAACATTGAAGATGCAAAAAAGACGAGTCATGGAACAGATATAATCTTGCATATTGAGAAGGATTCAAAAGAATTTCTTGAAGATAATAAAATCCAAGAGCTGCTGAATAAATATTGCCGATTCCTGCCTGTTGAAATAGCTTTCGGGAAAGAGAAAGAATGGAAAGACGGCAAAGAAGTTGAATTAGAGAAGGATAAAATTATAAATGAAACCAATCCCCTATGGACCAGAAAACCTGCCGATCTTAAAGAAGAAGATTACAACAATTTTTATCGCGATCTATATCCGATGAGTGATGTTCCACTTTTCAATATCCATTTGAATGTAGATTACCCCTTTAACCTCACTGGTGTATTGTATTTTCCAAAAATTAAAAACAACATAGAAATACAAAAGAATAAAATTCAATTGTATTGCAACCAGGTATTTGTTACCGATTCTGTTGAAGGTATAGTTCCTGAATTTCTTACTTTGCTGCATGGAGTGCTTGACTCACCAGATATACCTTTAAATGTATCAAGAAGCTACCTTCAAAGTGATTCCAATGTCAAGAAAATTTCAAGTCATATTACTAAAAAAGTAGCCGATAGGCTGGCAGATATATTCAAAAATGACAGAGAGCAATTCGAGAAAAAATGGGATGATCTGAAACTATTTATCGAATATGGAATGATATCTGAAGAGAAATTCTACGAGAAAGCGGAAAAGTTTGCTCTGCTTAAGAATACTGATGGTAAATACTTCACTCTTGATGAATACCAAAAATTAATCAAGGATAATCAGACTGATAAAAACAAATCTCTGATATACTTGTATTCTACCAGTGTTGATGAACAGCATAGCTTCATTGATAGTGCCAAAGCAAAAGGCTACGATGTATTGGTAATGGACGGACAACTTGACACCCATTTTATCAATCACATGGAGCAAAAAATGAAAGACTCAAGGTTTACAAGAGTTGATTCAGATGTAGTTGACAAAATAATTGAGAAAGGAGAAACTAAAGAATTAAAACTATCAGTGGATGAGCAGAACAGAATGACTCCAGTGTTTCAGGCTCTGCTTCCTGAAAAAGCCAATTACATTGTTAGCTATGAAGCTTTGAATGAAAATGACAGTCCATTGATCATTACTCAATCAGAATTTATGCGCAGGATGAAAGATATGTCTGCCATGGGAGGAGGTGGAATGAATTTTTATGGAGAAATGCCTGATAGTTATAACCTGGTGGTAAATGGAAATCATCCACTGGTAACAAGGGTGAATGATGAATTGGAGAAAAAGCTTTCTGCAGACCTGAAAAAAATCGAAGATAAAATTAAGCCACTCAGCGACAACAAAGCTGAATTGGATACGGCAACTAAAGATAAAAAAGAAGAAGAAATTAAGCAGGAAGAAAAAGATCGTATAGAAGAACTTTCAAAGAAAATTTCTGAGTTGGAAGAAAAGAAAGCCAAGCTTCTCAAAAAATTTGGAAACGACAACAAGCTTGCAAAACAAATGATAGATTTGGCTTTGCTCGCCAATGGTATGCTGAAGGGCGAGGAACTTACCAAGTTTGTAAAAAGAAGTATTGAACTTATGTAAGCTCTTTCTTAGAAAGATATAAGCTATAAAAGTAAACTTATAGCTTTTTTAATACACTTTCTCTGTGAACCTCTTTTATTCTCTGTGCAACTCTGTGGTAAAAAATTAACCACAGAGATCACTGAGAAATGAAGGAGTTACACAGAGTTTTTTTTGTCTCAAGACTTATTTATTAACAGAATTCTAACATTGTCTATTATCATTATATTAAACTCCTAAATTGTTTATTTTTGCACATAATAAAACTTTAAAAGAATAGCTAATGGAACAAGTATCTGCTCGACTGGCAAGCCTTTCACCTTCAGCAACCATGGCCATGAATCAGGCCAGTAAGGACCTTAAAGCAAAAGGTGTTGATGTAATTAATTTAAGTGTCGGGGAACCTGACTTTAATACCCCCGATCATATTAAAGAAGCAGGTAAAAAAGCTATTGATGATAATTATTCTTTTTATCCTCCGGCACCAGGCTTTCCTGAATTGCGCGAGGCAATTTCTGCAAAATTTAAACGAGAAAACAATCTTGATTATGCTCCTGAGCAAATTGTTGTATCCGCCGGCGCTAAAAATTCTTTGGCCAATGTGATTCTGAGCTTAATTGATAAAGATGATGAAGTAATAGTGCCCTCTCCTTACTGGGTAACTTATGCAGAACTTGTAAAACTCGCCGAAGGAAAAAATGTGATTATTAAAGGTGTCATTGAAAATGATTTTAAAGTATCTGCCGAGCAAATTGAAAAGGTTATTACTCCCAAGACCAAAGCTATTCTTTTGTGCTCACCATCAAACCCCACAGGAAGTGTATACAGTAAATCTGAACTGGAAGCGATTGCTAAGGTTATTGAGAAGAATCCACGTGTGTTTATTATTACAGATGAAATATATGAACATATCAATTTTGTTGGAAAACATGAATCTATGGGTCAGTTCGATTCAATCAAAGACCGTGTTGTAATAGTTAATGGCGTATCAAAAGCTTATGCTATGACCGGATGGCGCATTGGTTACATTGCTGCTCCGCTATGGTTGGCTAAAGCATGTATCAAACTGCAGGGACAGATACTTACCGGACCAACTACAAATGCGCAAAGAGCTGCTATTGCTGCTTTGAATGGGGACCAGACTTGTGTAAAGGAAATGGGAGTAGCCTTTAAAAGAAGGAAAGAGTTGATAATAAACCTGCTCAAAGATGTACCCAACATTGAGGTGTCAAACCCGGAGGGTGCTTTCTATGTATTTCCAAAAATTGACCACTACTTTGGGAAATCTTTTAATGGCAAGAAAATAGAATCATCAAATGATCTATGTCTTTACCTGTTAAATGCGGGACATATTGCAACGGTTCCCGGTGAAGCTTTTGGTGAGCCGACTTGCCTGAGGATTTCTTTTGCTACTTCTGATGATAAAATTACAGAAGCCATTAAGCGAATGAAAACTGCATTCGAAAATCTTACCTAAACATAACACTCTTTATTGTAATCCCTGATCGAAAAATCAGGGATTTTTTTTGCTCTTTTTTAAAATACCTGAATTGCAGAAATAATCTACGTTTCACGTAAATTAATTAACCTTTAATATTATTTATTTAATGTTTTACAATAATTTTTTATTGTTTTATTATATTTTTATATTATGTTTGTTCTGTCAATTTAAAAACTCTGCATTATGAAAACATCAAATGACAAACTTATCAAAGGCACAAAGAACTTCTTTAAGGTAATTTATGTATTGCTTTTCGTTTTTATAGGTATTACTGTTTTATCTCAGGTTTCTATGCTTGTTGGTAAAACAGGTTTTGGCTCATTTCCTGTAATAGTTGGTGCCGATAATCCTGAAATTTCATTTCTGGCAAATGGGGAAACTATTAACCCTAAATCAATATTTTGTATTGGAGCCTTTACTATGAATGGAGCCCCAACAAGGCTGGTTTTAATGAATACTGTTTTTATGATTGTAGTATTTATTGTCTATATTTTCATTATTAGGAATATTCGTGCCATAATTCGATCAATGGAGGAGAGTAAGATATTTTCATTGAAGAATGCTCATCGCTTAAAAAATATTGGATTTTTGTTGCTTGTTCATCTGATACTTTCACATGCTGATGTTTTTATTATAAGTAGTTATTTCAATTCATTTAACAGTACGAATATTGGTGGTTTAGTAGGCTTTGTGATTGGGGAATCAGCAGGCAGTATAATAGCCATAGTGTTTACTTTTTTCATAGCAGCCGTATTTAAAATCGGAGTATCGCTTCAGGAAGAAAATCAAAGTTTTGTTTAAAAACGAATAGTAAAAAATCATACAATGCCAATAATTGTAAATCTGGATATCATGATGGCCAGGCGCAAAATGTCGCTGAAAGACCTGGCTGATAAGGTTGGGATATCTGTTGTGAACCTTTCTGTATTTAAAACCGGGAAAGCAAAGGGCGTGCGATTTTCAACCTTGCAGGCTATTTGCGAAGCATTGGAATGTCAGCCAGGAGATATACTGGAATTCACTGAAGAAATTGATTCTGAAAATAACAAATCCTAAAAACGAAACCATGGAACTGAAAATTGAGAAGTTAAATAAAACTTATCCGGGAGGAGTTCAGGCTCTTAAAAATATAGATTTAAACATTAAGAATGGCCTGTTTGGTTTGCTGGGACCTAACGGAGCCGGAAAATCAACCCTTATGCGTACAATCGCCACCCTTCAAGCTCCAGACAGCGGGAGTATTTTCATGGATGATCTGAATGTATTGGAGGATAAGCAAAAAGTAAGAAACATACTTGGCTATTTGCCCCAGGAATTTGGTTTATATAAAAGTATCACCACTTATAAAATGCTGGATCATATAGCATTGTTAAAAGGAATCACAGATAAGGGAGTTCGTCGTATGGTGGTGAAAAATTTGCTTCAACAAACAAATTTGTATGATTTGCGCAACAAAAAACTTGGAAGCTTGTCCGGAGGAATGAAACAGCGATTTGGAGTAGCTCAGGCACTAATTGGGAATCCTAAAATTATTATTGTTGATGAGCCAACAGCAGGTCTTGATCCGGCCGAAAGAAAAAGGTTTTTAAATATGCTGAGTGAAATTGGCGAACAGGTTATCGTAATTCTTTCCACTCACATTGTTGATGATGTTGCTGACATTTGTACTGACATGGCCATTATTGATAAGGGAGAATTAAAATACCTTGATAAACCCGGGAAAGCAATAGAAAAACTAAAAGGAAAAGTCTGGGAAAAGACCATAGCAAAAGTGGAAGAATCTCAATACCTCGAAAATTATAAGGTCCTGTCTACAAAGCTAAACGAAGGAATGATAGATATTCATGTGTTAAGTGATGAATCACCTGGAGTTTTTGACAGAGCAACCCCAGATCTGGAGGATGTCTATTTTGCTGCCATTAAAAACTACATTACTCTCAATTAAAGAACACCTGTTATGATTTGGGAAATTATAAAGTTTGAATTTGGCTATCGAGGCATAAGACCAGCTACCTACATATATTTTCTTTTGCTATTGCTTGTGAGTTTTCTTTTCTCAGCAGTCAATGGAATGTCGATAACCGAGCCAGGCGAACAACTATTTATTAATGCACCATACACCATTACCTTAATCTCACTTGTTATTATGCTGATGTTTTCTATCATAGGAGCAGCTACAATGGGAGTTCCTGTATACCGCGATTATGATCATGACTTTTATGAGATCATATATTCAACCGGAGTGAAAAAACGGGAATATTTATGGGGCCGATTCCTGGGATCTTACCTGGTTACTGTTTTTATCTTTTCAGGTATAATTATAGGTATGATGATTGGCCATTCTATGCCATGGCATGAGCCAGATACTCTTGCCCCCTTTAAACTTGCAGCGTATCTGAATCCATTTTTTCTTTATATAATTCCTAATCTTTTTATAATTGGCTCATTCTTCTTCATCGTTGGTAGTTATTTCAAATCGCAATTAGCTATTTACATACAGGGAATAATTTTTCTTTTTCTCTACCTCTCGATAAGTATCATAACTGATGATATGTCTTCTACTTACATAAATTCATTATTTGACCCT
>CAYWBC010000015.1:39707-56510 GCA_964456285.1 uncultured Bacteroidales bacterium | reverse complement strand
AAAGGTTTGTATCCAATGATTTGCCTGAGATAAAACAAAACATAAAAACCCGGATTATCATATGGTGGCACTTGACAAAATTCTATTTCAACAGCATTGTCCGATCCACTTTATTTATTACCATAACAATCTGCGCAATTGGTTTCTCAATTTTTGTTCGATGGGGAAGCTTACATTCTGTTCTACCTTCTCTTCCGGTGACATACATGTTGTTTGATCAGATTATTGGTCCTTTTTTAGTATTTATTGTTGTTCTATCCATCATTTACACAGGGGAACTAATCTGGAAAGAAATTAATCTTAGATTCTCAAATATCCTTGATTCTATACCCATTTCTGATAAGGCAATGGTGCTTTCCAAATTCAGTGCATTATTACTTGTTGAGCTTCTTCTTTTATTTATATTAACTCTTATTGGAATTGCAATACAAACCTTAAGCGGTTTTTATAATTTCCAGGTTATTGTATACCTAAAAATACTTATACTTAATGTTTTTCCGGCCTTATTTTTTATTACCATTCTTGCCTTTTTTATTCAATCACTGGTCAACAATAAATTCATTGGGTACCTCCTAATATTGTTGCTCTTTCTTCAAAGAATATTCTCTTCTGACCTGGGAATGAATCATATCCTTTTAAAATATGGCCAATCTATAAAAGAATCCTATTCTGGAATGAATGGGCTTAAAGGTTTTGTTTTCCCATCATTGCTTGTTAATTTTTATTGGCTAATGCTGGGAATGGTGTTTCTTGTTATTTGCATTCTGGCCATTAAACGTGGAAGTGAATATGCCTTGAAGAGTCGTTACATAAATTTTAAACTCGCATGGAAATCCGGGAAAGAAAAATACCTGATATTCATTGCTCTGGCATTATTTATTATAAGTGGTATTGGAATCTATTATAATACAAATAAACTAAACACATTTCATACAAAAAAGCAGGATCGTATTTTCAGAACCAAATACGAAAAGGAATTCAGTAAATACAAAGATTACCCTCAGCCAAGTATTTATGATGTCTTTCTTAAGGTAGATATTTATCCCGATAAATATGCCTTTGAAGTTGAAGGGACGTATCTTCTCTCCAATAATTCTGAAGAAAAAATTGACACTATACATCTTCGGCTCAAACCTAATATTCAATTTAAGAAAGTTGAGTTTAATGTTGAATCACAACTTATTTCCGAGGCGAGTGAATATGGCTATTGTATATATTACCTGAAAAATGCAATTAATCCAGGGGATACACTCCGATTAGATTTTGAGATTGAATACCAGGAAAAAGGATTCAGCAATGATGGCCGGGATAAAATTATAATTACAAATGGTACATATTTCACGAATGAATTATTGCCCTATTTTGGCTACGATGAGTCTTTTATACTAACCAAAGAGTCAAGTCGCAAGAAAGCAGGACTGGATGAATATATTGTTGAATCTAGCAAGCTTGATGATTCTTCTGCATATGTTAATAATGCTATAAATCGCAATGCCGGTAAGATAAAATACGAAGCAATTGTTAGTACAAACACAGATCAAATTGCTTTAACTACCGGTAAATTACAAAAAGAATGGATTGAAAATGGCAGAAGGTATTTTCATTACAAAATGAATAACGAGCAATGGAATTCATATCCATTTTTAAGTGCACGATATGAAGTGCTCAGAGATAAGTATGAGAACATTAATATAGCAGTTTTTTATCATAAAGAGCACGATTACAATATAGATAAAATGGTCGAGGCCGTTAAGAAAACCCTTGAATATTGCGATTTGAATATTTATCCTTATCGGTATGAAGAGATTCGGATTGCAGAATTTCCAAGATACTACGATTATACAAAATCATTTGAAGGAATTATACCATTGTCAGAAAGCAGTGGTTTTATTCTGAAGGTGGATAAAAGAAATGATTTAGATATACCTTTTTATAGAGCAGCAAATAATATGGCACTGCAATGGTGGGAGCAAATGATAAGCCCTGCAGATGTGCAAGGGAAGTTAATGCTTACTGAAAGCCTGGCTGGCTATTCTAGCTTAATGGTGATGGATAAAGAATATGGTTCAGAAAAAATAAAAAAATTCCTAAAGTTTGAACAAAGCAGATACAAATCGAAGAGAAGCGACTATGAGAAAAAGGAAGTTCCACTTTACCTTGCTTATGAAAACTCATACATTTCAAGTAATAAGGGAACTATTGTACTTTATTCATTACAAGATTACATTGGTGAGAAAAATTTGAACAGAGCTTTGAGTAATTATTTACAGGAGTGTTTAAATAAGGTAAACACTTATCCAACATCAATTGATTTGATTGAACACATCAGGAAAGTAACTCCGGATACTATGAATTATTTAATTGATGATCTTTTCAAATCTGTTATATTTTTTAATAATAGAATAGACTCATCTTTTTATCGCAAACAAGCTAATGGAAAATACGATGTTAAAATCTATGTAACATCTAAAAAGTACAGCTACGATAGTACTGGTATGGAAAAAGAAGTTATCCCCTCCGACTGGATTGATTTAGGCATTTACTCAAAATCCTTTGAAGGGAAAGACTCTCTGATTTATCTTGATAAGAAACATATACAATCAGATCAATCTGAATTTAATCTAAGGCTTGACATTCTACCTTTAAAAGTTGGAATTGATCCATATTATAAGCTTATTGACAAAGAGCTGGAAGATAATATTACTAATATCAAAAATCGAAATTAGAATGCTATAAACAAATATTTGTGTTTATAGATTCCAAGTGCACCATATCACGTACTTTAGTTTTCCTAGACTTGTCTTTTAATATAAGCTGAATAGTCTTTAATAATCGGGGAATATTCCTGCTGCATTAAGTCTGAAGAGATCATAAAGTCAGCTGTCGATCTATTATTAGCATTTGGAATATTGTATAAAACTGATATACGCAACAATGCTTTTACATCTACATCATGTGGTTGCGGCTGCATGGGATCCCAGAGGAAAATCAGCATATCAATTTTTCCTTCTGCTATCATGGCTCCAAGCTGTTGATCTCCTCCCAAGGGTCCTGATTTAAGCTTTTCTATTTCAAGTTTATGTTTCTTTAATGAGTGTTGCTCCATTTTTTTCAGCAAGGCTTCTTCCACGAGTCGCCCGGTTGTACCAGTGCACACAAGTTTGTGTATTTGTAATTCCTCCCAGTTCCATTCAACCCATTCAACAAGGTCTTTTTTCCTGTTATCATGTGCAACGAGTCCTATTCGCTTTTGATGTTTCATACCTGTTGTCTTTTCAGTGTTCGTCCAGAACTTACTATTCAAACTTTTTGTTCCGAAGTTCTGAAATGTATTTATTATAGTAATTCTCTAATATCTGATCTTCCAGAATCTTAGCTTTATCCAATCGCTTTTGATAATCATCCTTATTCTCTCCTTTTCTCTTTGGATCAAACAGGCTGCTTTTTGCTTTTTCCGCAGCAAATTCATCGTAATAGGCATATTCAACAAAAATCTTTTTTGAGAGCTGCCACAGCATAACAGTATTATCCGAACCGGCGCTGGCAAGTAAATCGCCGGTACTGTTCACAGCAATACTATAAACAATACCATCATGAGCTGAAAATGTATAAACCATTTTTCCGGTCTTGGTTTGCCACAAGCGCACGGAGCCATCAAACGAAGCACTTAGCAAATGATTTCCATCGGGGGTAAATTCAATGTCCAGAATTCCTTTATCATGGCCGCTGTATGTCATAACAACTTCTCCTGACTCAAAATCCCATAGCCGTATTGTCATATCCCTTGAGCAGGTAGCAAAATACTTGCCTCCAGGATGAAATTCAACATCGTAAATATTATCAGTATGTTTTTCAAGTGATTTCATAAGTTCACCTGTCTTTGCATTCCATACTTTTACTGTTCTGTCTAGTGATCCGCTAACCAGATATTTCTCATCGGGACTGAAAGCAACCGGTAAAGTACTTTTCTCATGCCCTTCTAAAATAAAATCGATTTTCTGGGTTTTCACATCCCATACTCTCAACTTATAATCGAAGGAACCGGCAGCAATTTTATTTCGCTCAGGAGCATAAGCAATGGACCAGATGTGTGTAGAATTCCCCTTAAAAACGGCAAGCGTATTATTCTCCATGTCAATGAATTTAATATCGTTGCCCGAACCAAAAAACAAATTGTTAACCTGTGTGATTTCAATGGCCCTGGGTGGAAAATAATTATCAGATATAATTGATTCTACCTCAAGTGATTTCAAATTATAAAAAATCAATAATTTATCTTCTCCCCCACTGGCGAGAAAATTATTATCAGGGCTAAAGGCAACACTCAAAACAGGTGCTTTATGTTCTTTAAAAACCTTCACCAGGTAATCATCATCCTGAGCACAAAGAGAATTTAGGAATAATAACAGCAGAATAGTAAGAACTGCATATCTCATAGGGTATTTATTAATTATTTAAATTTATTCAATAAGTGCACGAACCGGGTTTCTTAAGCCTTTTGTACATTCAAGGTAGGCTTTAACCGATCCTATCAGAATTTTCGCTTCTACAAAAACAGGAATTCTATTTTCATCATCAGTTACCCATACAAACATATCTTCCCCTCCTTTAAATATTGTTCCTTCAATGAGCAAAGCGGAGAATTTAATGCAACGATACTTCTCTCCCAATTTAGTTTCTACTTCATCCTTTCCAAGATAACGAATGTAAAGGGTGAAAATTTTATTGTCAAGTATTGACTTAATCGGTATCGTATCGCCTAATTCCAAATTGGAAAAATCGAGATTACGGCAATAATATATAAAAGACAGTACATCGAACGTACATGGAGGTATCTTGATTGTGTCCTGCCAATATTCCCGTTCAGTATTTTCAGTACCAGAATATACCAGGTTTTTTTCCTGGTCAAAGAAATATTCATTACGAACCTCAAATCCTCCTTCAGAGTTCTGTCTGTAAAACCATAAAGGGCGGAGGGTCTCTTTGTCAAAGTATGTCTGATAACGATCTCTGACCTTATATATCCAGTCGTAAGATTTATGACTTGCTCCATATGAATCAAAATGATACACTTGTCTTTCTTTGTATGTAGCCGAGTTCACTTCAAACTCAACAAAGCCAGCATTTAACCAGATAAAGCCCCAATTGTAATAGGCTTGATATCGGACTATCTCACCCTCCTGAAATGCAAAATTTGTATCAAAACACTGTGATTGTGCAACTGAACAAATGAAGAATAGTATAACCGAAAAAAATAGAATTTTCACGCCAATCACTTTCCGATAAAGATAGAAAACTCTGATGAAGGTTGAATAAAATATTTAATGTCAATTATAAACCTAAT
Source organism: uncultured Bacteroidales bacterium (assembly GCA_964456285.1). Classification (GTDB taxonomy): domain Bacteria; phylum Bacteroidota; class Bacteroidia; order Bacteroidales; family UBA10428; genus UBA10428. Next base: position 51,166 of record CAYWBC010000015.1, on the reverse strand, counting down.
AACTCGGAATAAATATCAAAATTCTCATCATCAAATGCAGTAAAGATGATTTCTTTCAGATACTCAGCATTTTCTTTGAATTGGTATGCCTGTGCCAGAGCAATCTTAGCGGCTTCACGTTTTGGAAAACGATATACTCCGGTGCTAATATTTGGGAATGCAATAGATTTTAGTTTAAGGTTTTCTGCAATCTTAAGGCAATTGCGATAACAGCTTGCCAGCAATTTTTCCTCATTATCACTTCCGCCATGCCATACTGGTCCAACAGTATGAATTACAAATTTGGCAAGCAGGTTGTATCCACTTGTAACTTTAGCCTCGCCAACCGGACATCCTTCAAGTGTTTTGCATTCGGCAAGCAAGCCAGGACCTGCTGCTCTGTGTATAGCTCCATCAACTCCTCCTCCTCCTAATAAGGAAGAATTTGCAGCATTGACAATAACATCAACTTTAAGTTTTGTGATGTCTCCTTTTTTGAGTGTTAGTTTGGTCATGATAGTAATTATTATCTTAATTCTGCATTTAAGTTCTTTTTTAAGCTTTGTGTTATTCCAGTCATTATTCTTTCTATTTCCTTATCGGTTAAAGTTTTTTTCAAATCTTGTAAGATAAAACTAACTGCATAGGACTTTTTCCCTGCAGGAATATTTTTTCCTTTATAGTAGTCGAAAAGATTTACTCTTTTTAAAAATTTCTTTTCTGCCTGGAAAGCCAGCTTTTCAATAGAGGCATAACTAATGCTCTCATCAATCAATAAAGCAAGATCTCGTCTAACTTCAGGATACTTTGGTAAACTTTCAAAATTAGCTGTACTACCAATCAATGAAAAAAGATAATTCCAGTTTATCTCTGCAAAAAAAACTTCCTTCTCAATATCAAAAATTTCCAGTATATCAGGATTTACACTTCCTGCCTTGATAACGCAAATATTGTCGTGAATATATTGCAAACCTCCTGAAAAAATATCTTCATCATCCGGCAAAGCTTGTTCTTCAAAAATATTTATATCAACACCGGCATATTGAATAAGATTCAAATAAAATGCTTTAAGTTGAAAAAAAGTCGATGAAGAGTCTTTCACTGCCCAGGATTGCTCTTCACGATTTCCGGTTATGAACAAACCAAAAGCAGGTACCTCATGGAAATTCTTAAATTGTGTTGTATTAAGAGATTTCAAAGAATATACCCTTCCATATTCATAAAGACGAAGGTTTGCGTTCTTATGATTCACATTGTAGGCAATCGCTTCCAGACCATTAAGTAATAAGGTCTGACGCAATACATTCAATTCATTGCTCAGAGGATTAAGAATGTTCACCAATTTATCCTCAGGAAAAGATTTTAAGCCGGAATAAAACTCTTTTTTAGTAAGAGAGTTTGACATGATCTCATAAAATCCATTGGCCGAGAGAAAATCACTTACCTTATTGACCATTTCTTCATTCTCTGGTTTCTCTACATAAGAAATACTTGCTCTTAGTTTATCTGAAAACTCAATATTGTTGTATCCGTATATCCTTAAAATTTCTTCAATTACATCAGCTTCACGAGTTACATCTACCCGGTAAGGAGGTACTGTAAGACTCATTTTTTCCTGGCTTTCCTTCATAATATCAAAATCCAGTGATTGCAAAATATTCCTTATTACCTTTTTGTCAAGGGTTTTTCCTATTAAGCGATCAATGTGGTTAAAGCTTACATCTAAAGTTACAGCTTTAACTGGTGAAGGATGTTCATCCATGGCTTGTGAAGAAATTTTTCCACCCGTAAGCTCTCTGATTAATATTGCTGCTCTTTTGAGAGCAAACAGAGTATTTTCAGGATCGACTCCACGTTCAAAGCGGAAGGAAGAATCTGTATTCAGATCATACCGTCTGGCTGTTTTTCTAACTGCAACCGGATCGAAGTAGGCTGATTCGAGAAAAATATTTTTTGTTGAATCCACAATTCCGGAATCCAATCCACCAAATACACCAGCAATACAAACTGGTTCTTTTGCATCACAAACCATCACATCCTGATCGGATAATTTTCTTTCTTCCCCATCCAGAGTAACAAAACTGGTTCCTTCATCTAATCGCTGAACAACAATCTTTTTCCCATGTAGCTTATCGGCATCGTAAGCATGTAAAGGCTGACCAAGTTCATGAAGAACATAGTTAGTAATGTCAACCACATTGTTAATGGGCGATAGTCCTATTGCTTTCAGCTTATTTTGCAACCATTTGGGAGAAGGTTTTACTTCAGCATTTGAAATGGTAAGCCCGGTAAATCTTCTGCAACCTTCAGTATCTCTAATTTCAATTGGAATCTGTAAAGAATTATCATCTGAAGAAAACGAACTGATATCCGGTTTTTTCAGATTTACCTTTCCTGACAAGGAAAAGAAAGCAGCCAGGTCGCGCGCTGTTCCAAAATGAGAGGCTGCATCAATTCGGTTTGGAGTAAGTCCTATTTCAAAGACTGTGTCGTTAGCTATATTGAAATATTCGGCAGCAGGAGATCCGGGAACAGCTTTTTCATCCAATACAATTATACCGTCATGCTTTGTTCCCAAACCTATTTCATCTTCGGCACAGATCATTCCTTCTGATTCAGCTCCCCTGATCTTTGCTTTCTTAATCGTAAAGTCTTTATCTCCCATGTATAGTTTGGTCCCTACTGTTGCCACCACTACTTTTTGCTTCGCAGCAACATTAGGAGCTCCGCATACAATACTTAATGGATCGCTATTTCCAATGTTCACTGTAGTAAGGCTTAACTTATCTGCATCAGGGTGTTTCTCACAAGTCAGAACTTCACCAATTACAAGTCCTTTCATTCCTCCTTTTACCTCTTCAAAATGCTCAATGCCTTCTACTTCAAGTCCAATATCTGTTAATATGCCGGCTAATTTCTCAGGATCAATATCAATATTAATATAGTCTTTAAGCCAACTATAGGAAATCTTCATCTACTCAATTAATTTACTATGAATACAACACTTCTTCTGTAGTAAACAAAAATAAACAAAATTTCCTTGCTGTGAGCTATAAATACCCTGACAAGGTATACTCCCACCTTGTAAGGGTAAACTTTCATTACCAATAATCTATCTATAGGAGATTAAAGAAAAAAATAAACAACACAATCATGCCCGGAAAGCACCATGAATTCAGCCAAATAGCTTTTTTTGACAGATTGTATCCTATTCAAAATTAAAACCTTATACAATCTGCTTTCGTAGAAGGCTTTTAGTGATGTAAATAATATGTTTTTTTGTCCTATTTAAAAAATAATTATTTTACATTTGCACGCTTCAAAAAATAAAAATTCTATTAATCTATGTAGCTATATTAAGAAATGAACAATCCTTTAATTAGTAATTTGCTTCGCGATCGTTCTTGCGTAGTAAATAACCCCCAAAAGGGTCTGGTTATTGGTAATCGAATCCCAAAAGATTACTTTATTACTAACGGAACCGGAGAAAGTGATATTACAATTCACGCTGGTTCTTATCACTTAGCCCTCAAAGCCGCAGGCATAGAAAGGGCAAATATCATGACATACTCTTCGATTTTACCATCCATCGCCAATTTAGTTGAGCAACCCAAAGAATACATCCATGGCTCTGTTATGGAAAGTATAATGGCTGTAGCAAATGGCAACGCAGGAGAGCGTTTGTCGGCCGGAATCATTTATGGCTGGCTCCATGACAGACAAACTGAAGAAAGATACGGTGGCCTGGTTTGTGAGCACAACGGAAATTATACTGAAAAACAATTGGTAGAGTTGCTTAAATCAAGTCTTAATGAGTTGTATTATAATGGTTTTGAAGAGGAATATTCTTTAGGAGAGATCACTTTACTGAAAGAGAGTTTTGTTCCTGTTAAAAAATACGGTACAGCTTTAGTAGCTCTTTGTTTCACAAATTACATATATCCGGTACAAGAATAAAAATTGAAGAATGAATTACGGAGGTCTGGAAGAAAAGTACAGCCAATACGATCATTCTCCGATTGTAGTAATACCCGTTCCTTATGATGGTACCTCCACATGGATAAAAGGCGCCAATAAGGGACCGGAAGCTATTTTGGAGGCATCAGCAAATATGGAATTGTACGATATTGAAAGCAATTCTGAGGTTTATCTGAAAGGTATTCATACTCTATTACCAGTAACACATACAGGTAGTCCTGATAAGTTAGCTGATAAGATAGAAAGCAGTATCACCGAATTGTTGGTTAATAAAAAATTTCCTGTATTGATTGGAGGAGAGCACTCAATAAGCATTGGTGCTTTCAGAGCTTTTGCCGGTTTTTTTAAGGATTTTTCCATTCTCCAGTTAGATGCTCATTCTGATCTGCGCGATGAATACGAGGGTTCGAAATGTAACCATGCCTGTGTTATGGCTAGGGCAAAAGAAGTGGCACCCATAACCCAGGTGGGGATTCGGAGCATGGACATTGAAGAAAAAGCGAATATGAACTTAGAGAGGGTGTTTTTCAGACATCAGTTGAGAGATAATTCAGAGTGGATAAAGAACGTATCAAATCAACTTGCAAAGAATGTTTATATCACCATTGATCTGGATGTCTTCGACCCTTCTATTATGCCATCAACAGGCACCCCTGAGCCGGATGGATTGTTGTATAATGAAGTAATGGAATTGCTAAAAAAAATATATACTGAACATACTATTGTCGGATTTGATGTAGTAGAACTTTGTCCGAATGAAACTAACAAGGCACCGGATTTTCTGGCTGCTAAGTTGATATACCAGTTACTAAGTTTAAAGTTTAGAGTTTAGAGTTAATAAGAATAAAATGAAGAAATCAGATTTACTAAAAGAAACTATTGAACATATAGATATTACGTCTTTCGATTCTACTGCTATCATTGAATCTATGAGAAAGATGTCATTCACATCACGTGATACTGCCAGGGCAGCAGATATTCTTTTAAAGATGATAGAAAACAAAGAGAGTACGAACATGCTGACTCTTGCCGGTAGTACCAGCGCAGGAGGATGCATGCAGGTTTATGTGGAAATGGTGCGCAATAAAATGATTGACGTTGTTGTGGCAACAGGAGCTTCCATTATTGATATGGATTTTTTCGAAGCCCTGGGCTTTAAACATTATATTGGCCGGACCGATGTGCCGGATACTCAGTTACGCGAACTATACATTGACAGAATATACGATACCTTCATTGACGAAGAACAGTTGCAGACCTGTGACTCAACAATTAAAAAAATTGCCGATACTTTGGAACACCGCCCCTACTCTTCACGCGAATTCATTAACGAACTGGGCAAATACCTGATAAAACATTCTGTAAAAAAAGACAGCCTGATACAGGTGGCTTATGAAATGGGAGTACCCATTTTTTGTCCAGCATTTTCCGATAGCAGTGCAGGCTTTGGGCTGGTAAAACATCAATGGGAAAATCCTGATAAGCATGTTTCTATTGATTCTGTAAAAGATTTTCTTGAACTGACAAAAATAAAAATGGATGCTCCGACATCAGGTTTGTTTATGATAGGTGGCGGAGTACCTAAAAACTTCGCCCAGGATACCGTAGTATGTGCAGAAATTCTGGGTAAAGAAGTCCCCATGCACAAATATGCAGTGCAAATCACCGTTGCCGATGTACGTGACGGAGCCTGCTCCTCCTCCACCCTCAAGGAAGCCTCATCGTGGGGAAAAGTTGATGTAGTGGATGAGCAAATGGTTTATGCCGAAGCCACCACTGTTTTACCACTGATTGCAAGCTATGTTTATCACGCTGGCGCATGGAAGAAGAGAGAGTACAAGCGCTGGAATGATTTTTTGGGGTGAAATAAGGACATACTATAATGCTTTAGCATCACAGGCATGTCGGGTAAATACCTTTTCTTATTTTCCTTCCAGAATTTGAATCATATCTTCTTTGTTCAATTGTTTGGCAACTTCCATAACATTTTGTCCTCCTCTATTGGTAATGGTCTGGTCTGCACCTTTCTCCACCAATAATTTTACAACCTCTGCATTACCCATTGCCACTCCCCAGATAAGAGCAGTCTCATTCTGGTAGGGAGTAGTTGCGTTGATGTCTGCACCATTCTCCAGCAAGTATTTCACAATTTCAATCTGGTTAGCGGCAGCTGCATAAATCAGGGCTGTACCACGACCCTGCTTTCCGGAGATTGCATTAACATTTGCTCCTTTCTCAACCAAATACTTAACCAGGTCAAGGTTTACTGTTTCAGCAGCATACATTAAGGGTGTCTGTCCGGCAATATCCTTTTTATCCACACTGGTACCTTTTTCGACCATTTCTTTGACTGCTTCCAAATCCCCCTTGGCAGCAGCTTCATGAAGTTTACTCTGAGCAAAAGTAAGATTACACATGAAAGTTAGCACAGCAGCAAACAAAAGATTAAATGCAAGCTTCATGATACATAAGTTTTAAAAAGATAAATAATTCAATTCAGTAATCCATCACGAATATACAATATAATCAGTTCGATGTTAATAGATTATGTGTTTTTTGCACTCTTCATTAATAGGTCATAGCATCATATAGTACTACATAATTGCCATTAATGCGAGGAGTATTGGAACAAAGAAATCTAACTTTTTAAGGACCAGATCGCCAGGTTGTGCTCGCGATGACGTCAATCTACCTGTTCTGAATCAACTGCTGATTTTCCTGCTCACTTACCTCATCATAATTTTCTTTAATGATGTAGTTTTTTCTTACCCATTTTTGTCCTTTACTTCTGTCAATCGTTTCAAACATCACTCCATCATCCGCTTCAGACATACGTTCCATGGTATACTCATTCACCTCAGATTCTTTCACTTCAACAGAAGATACCTTATTCATTACTTCATTTACCAGCTCATTATCAGCAGAAACAAAGGAAGAGTCTTTTTCATATTCAGAAATGGCTTCAGCTATCACTGATTCAAACAATTTGGGTTTCAACTTTGTGAAAAGATCACTGTTATGATATATATCAATACCGTACAATTGTCCATTGATTGCGTAGGCAAATCCTATTGTATTATCAGGTAGATCGCCAAGCTTCAGATTATTCTTGTAATCGACAGTTGCATCTGCCAGCTCTTCACTCTCAAGGGTAAGCTGCAGGCTTGTACCAGATTTATCTGATCGTACATCAACCTCTTCTCCATTCATCTCTCCCAGGCTTTTATTCAGCTTATCCTGTTTCTCAGATACTTCCTGCCATACTTTCGACTGGTTCTTTTCGTAGCGTGAGGCCAGCTTCAGATCCCTGGAAGCAAGCATCTTTGTATTCTCAGAAAATTCATTTACTTCCTCACTTTCTCTTTGTTGCCATCTTCCTGATTCAACACAGAAACTCTCCAGAGGAACATCTTTTGTATGCGGAGGAATGATAATATCATTTCCTATTGTCCTGTCTTGTCTGCCTCCTTTGACAATATCGCCTGCAAGAATGAAAATATAATCATCTGTATTGTTAGAAATGCTAAGTTGATTTACATTTCCTGTTTCTTCCACAACAACATCCTTATTTTTTATGACCTCGGAAAGTATCATATACTTATGATTACCTGTAGTCGCTTTCCCAATAATGGGAATAATCTGAAGATTTTTGTAGTTAATGGATTCCCCCAGAACAGTTGAATCATTCTCTGTCAGGGAATCTGGTTGATGCATATTTTCATCAGGTACCTCCATATGGTATTGGCAAGCTACAGATGATAACAGAACGATACATGCAAGTATTAATACATGCTTTATGATATTCTTAGATTTATTTTTCATGACTTATTTTTTTAAGGTTTAGAAACCCTGACAGGGCAATTTTACCCTGCCAGGGATTTATCAAACTTACACCTGAACCTAATTCAACTATTCAATAACAAAATTCCTTGATTTCGCCTGATCCTTCAATGAAGTTAATATTGCTTTGTCCAGTGACTCATCGCCTTCTTCAGAGGTAGCTTGCTGAGCGACATATTCTGTTCGCTTTGTATTTAGCTCCTGTATTTCTTTGTTTATTCTATCTCTGTCTTTTGCTTTTTGCTCTACATATACTTTTCTCTCGTCCTTGTCCATATTCTGCATTTCTTCAGGAAGTTCTGATTCTTTTATATCATCCATTTTAAAATCTTCAGATTCTGCTGCATCTACCAGATCCCAGTTTGTGTTCTTATATACATGTGAACTTTTTGATACCGCTCTTTTAACAGAATTTACCGCACCATACTGCGATGCATTGTCATCCTGTTCTGCCTGCATGGCCTTTTTCTCATAACCTATGCTGCCATAGGGTATGTATGTGTTGTTTAGCTGCTGGTTCAATTCAACAATTCTATTGTCATAGGGCGATTGAATGTAAACTGTTTTCCTGTTCTGCTCAATACTTGCATAAGAGCCACCTGTCAGATCAGCACCATGTTTCCATGAAGTGTTTATTCCTTCGTTGAAGTTTCCACAAAAAATTGTATTTACAATTACACCCTTTTCTTTAGCATCCTGACAAGCCGTCTGATAACTTGTTCTTCCTTGTGTGAAGGGCTCATTGCCTGCTATGTAAATCAACTGAAGATCCTTATTTGATTTGCTCCATTCCAATTGTTTTAAACTGGTGTGAATTACCTCACCGCAGAATTCATTGCCTCCGTTTGTTCTGAGTTCAAACAAATCTTTAGATATCTCATCCAAATCTGATGTTAGTGGAGTTACAAGGCGAATGTATCCCTCAGATGAAGGAAGATTATCATTTCCATACTCGTATAGCGCGATCTGCAATTCAGGTTTTTCATTTCCGCATTTCGCTCTTGCCAGTTCATTTACAATGCTCCACAATTGCGATTTCGCCTGATCAATTAGTCCATCCATGCTGTTGCTGGTGTCGAGAAGAAGTGCAATTTGAATTTTCCTTGACTCCTGTGGTACAGGATCTGATACGCGTTGGCTTTTGGCCTGGTCAGTACAATTTGTAAGTATTGCCAGAAAAAATGCTGTGCATATCCATTTAAAATTTTTAAAATTTAGTGCTTTCATAACATATTGTTTAAGTTGATAATTCATTGATTTTAGTGTAAAAGTACCGGTGTAAATACGCATATGAAAGCTTAACTTAGGGAACGAATCATCTCAATTAGTGAAATGAATCTATTGGATAGTTAAGTATAAATTATGATACCAAAAACGAGTGAAAAACAGCCATTTGAAGACTATGTGATTTTAAAAATGACGTATTAGTTTGTAGTTTTGCTATGAAAATTAAAGTGTAATGAGAAGGTTATTGTTGTACATATGCTTCGTGTTCTTTGGTCTGAATATTTTTTTATATTCCGGACTGTCACAGGATACCAGGACGATGAAGTCAATGGAAAGCTCTACCCGGAATCGTATCAATATTTTAAACGATTCAGCAAGCATGAACCTGCAGAATGCTCCTGAAAAATCATTCGATTACATTGAGAGAGCTCTTGAATTAAGCATTACTTCCCGCGATTATGTGAATGAGGCCAGATGCTATACCCTATTGGGTCAAATCAACGCCTCCCTTCAGCAGTATGATCTTTCTGCCGATTATTACAAAAAGGCTATTAAGGTTTTGGCATCACTTGATAAAGATGGTATGTACAAGAATTACCCTCAACTTGCCGCAGTACTTGAAAAAAATAAGGATCTAACACAAAGCATTTATTACTATAAAGAATATCTTGAGTATGTAATTGACAGAAATCAAACCAACCAGATCATTGCAACCCGATACGATCTGGCCAGAGTATATACATCGCAGGGAGAATACAACAAAGCTCTGAGAGAGTATGATGAAATTCAAGGGATTGAAGAGAACAGGAACAACAAAGCAGGATTGGCTGATGTAAGTACCAAGCAGGGCGATGTTTATCTTAAACAGGAAAAACCTGAACAGGCCATTCTCAATTACAAAAAGTCCGTTGAAATTGCAGAAGAATCGGACGATCAGGATAGGAAGTCCAAATCATTAAGAAGTCTGGGAAAAGCTTACCGAAACACTTCGCAGTTCGAAGAAGAACTGGATGTACGGCAGCAATCGCTTCAGATCAGTGAAGAGCAAGAGAAAAAAGAAGACCAGGTTACTGACAATTTATTGATTGGCGAGGTATACATTGAACGCAATCAACCTGAACAGGCTGTTCAATACATTCAGAAAAGCCTTGATCTCTCAGAAGAAATTGGGGATATTCAGAACAAAAGTGTGGCCCTTAAAACTTTATCAAAAGCATACAAAGAGCAGGGAGAATATGATAAGGCCCTTCTAAGCTACCAGGAATATGCCACTACTATTGACTCCATTTACAGTCAGCGTGAACGAAAACTGGAAAGCAATTTAGAAATTGTTGCCAAGGTAGGACACAAACTACAACGCATAGAATTGCTGGAAAGAGACTTTGAGATTACAAAAAAAACACTGGCATTGCTGGAACGGGAAAAGGATATCAACAACAGGGAACTAAAAACTCAGAAAAGAATCACCTATTCACTTTTATTTGTCGTATTGGTTCTTCTTGCAACATCTTTGCTTGTTTACAGAAGTTCAGTCCAGAAACGAAAGGCAAATCTACTTTTAGCCCTGCGATCACTCAGGAGTCAGATGAATCCTCATTTCATCTTTAACTCACTGAACTCGGTAAATAGCTTCATAGCTCAAAATGATGAGCGAAAAGCCAACAAATACCTGTCGGATTTTTCATCACTTATGCGTTCGGTTATGGAAAACTCAAAACATGATTTTGTGCCGGTTTCTTCTGAAATTGATATTCTTAAATTGTACCTGAAGTTGGAACATTTTCGCTTTCAGGATAAGTTCGACTATACGATTGACATTGATGAATCGATCAGTCAATCGGATGTGGAAATTCCACCCATGCTCATTCAGCCCTACATTGAAAATGCCGTATGGCACGGATTAAGGTACAAAGAAGAAAAAGGCTTCCTGGAGTTGAAAATTTCGAAGGAAGGAGACAGTCTTAGTGCTGTTATTATCGATAATGGTATCGGCAGAGAAAAATCTGCGGAGATGAAAACCAAACATCAGAAAGCAAATACATCTACGGGATTAAAAAATACAGAAAGCAGGTTGAATATTATCAATGAAATATACAAAACCCGGTTTGCTGTTGCTGTTGAGGATCTGAATAAAGAAGAGAAAACCGGTACAGTGGTGAAAATAAAGATTCCTATATCAGATGGGAAGAAGATACAATAACAGGAACCAATAGGCTCTCAAAAATGAAATAACCGCAAAGGGCACAAAGAATGCGCAGAGTATGCAAAGAGTTTTCCAATAAAATTTCTGCACATTGCGAACTTGGCGTCTTCTTAGCGAACTTTGCGGTTACAATTATTAGAAAATATTTGTGGTTATCATTTAGAACCTAAGTTAAATTGTTGCTGTTGAGGATCTGAATAAAGAAGAGAAAACCGGTACAGTGGTGAAAATA